>NZ_JAACYW010000238.1 GCF_015356825.1 Catenulispora rubra
GACCTTCGAGAAAACCCTGCTCAACCGCCATGTCTTCCATCCCGACTGGAACTACACAGTCCTCACGACACCGCGCACCGACACGACACACCCGAACTGAGGGAAGTTGTTTCTGCGTGGGCCCTAAGGCCACTATTCCTGCGGCCGTCGTTTCCGTAGCTGTCATTCGCTCAACCGCTCCAACAATCCCAGAGCCGTGATCACCGTCGCGAGCTCGTCTGCCGAGAACCGCTCGCGCAGTGCCTGCTCCAGCCACTCGTCGCGGGCCCGCCGCGATCCGCTCACCGTTTTGTCGGCCGTCTGCGTCAGTTCGATGAGCTGGCGGCGGCCGTCGTCCGGGTCCTGGCGGCGGGCGATCATGCCGCGCTCTTCCAGCACCGCCACGGTGGCGGCCATCGATTGCGGGCGCACGCGCTCGGCCTTCGCCAGATCGCTGGTCGACGCCGGTCCGTCGCGGTCCAGGCGGCCCAGGACGGCCAGCTGCGAGGCGGTCAGTTCGTGGACGTCATCCACTTCGCGCAGCCGGCGGCGCAGGCGGCCGACCAGCACACGCAGTTCGCGGGCCGCGTGCGCGGCATCGGTGACGACGCCGGCCCCGGTCTCGCTACTGCTACCGCCGCCGGCGCTACCAGCCTGCCGATCCGTCCCGATCCCAGCTTCCATATCTTCAGTCTAAACTGTTCAGTCCAGACTGTCTATCTCCCCCGCCGGTACCCTAACGACCATGAAGGTCCTCGTCATCGGCACCGGCGGCCGCGAGCACGCCCTCGCCCGCGCCCTCAGCACCGACCCCGCCGTCACCGCGCTCTACTGCGCGCCCGGCAACCCCGGCATCGCGGAGCTCGCCGAGCTGCGCCCGGTCGACGCGCAGGATCCGGCGGCGGTGCGGGACCTGGCCGTCGCGCTCGGGGTGGACCTGGTCGTGGTGGGGCCGGAGGCGCCGCTGGTGGCCGGGGTCGCCGATCCGGTGCGCGAGGCGGGGATCGCGGTGTTCGGGCCGTCGAAGGCCGCCGCGCTGCTGGAGGGCTCCAAGGCGTTCGCCAAGGAGATCATGGCCGCCGCCGGCATCCCGACCGCCAAGGCCTACGTCTGCGAGAGCGAGGCCGAGTACGTCAAGGCGCTCGACGAGTTCGCGGCCCGCGGCGAAGGCGCTATTGGACACAGCCCGTATGTGGTGAAGGACGACGCGCTCGCCGCCGGCAAGGGCGTCGTCGTCACCGAGGACCGGGCCGCCGCGCTGGAGCACGCGCGTGCCTGCGGCCGCGTGGTCATCGAGGAGTACCTCGACGGCCCCGAGGTCTCGCTGTTCGGCGTCACCGACGGCACCACCGTCATCCCGATGATGCCCTCGCAGGACTTCAAGCGGATCGGCGACGGCGACGCCGGCCCCAACACCGGCGGCATGGGCGCCTACTGCCCGCTGCCGTGGGCGCCGGAGGGGCTGACCGACGAGGTCGTCGAGACCGTCCTGCAGCCGCTCGTCGACGAGCTGCGCCGCCGCGGCACGCCCTTCGCCGGGCTCGTCTACGCCGGCCTCGCACTGACCTCCAAGGGCCTGCGCGTCGTGGAGTTCAACGCGCGCTTCGGCGACCCCGAGACGCAGAGCGTGCTGGCCATGCTCGAGTCTCCGCTGTCCGAGCTGCTGTATCCGGCCGCGACCGGCACTCTCGCCGAGGCGCCGGGGCCGCGCTGGCGGGACGGCGCGTCCGTCACCGTCGTGATGGCCGCCGCCGGCTACCCGGGCACGCCGCGCGGCGGCGACGTCATCACCGGGATCGAGGCCGCCGAGCAGCCGGGCACCGTGGTGAACCAGGCCGGGACCAAGCGGAGCGCGGACGGCGACCTGGTCACCGCGGGCGGCCGGGTCCTGGCGGTGACCGCCGTGGCGGACGGTCTCGGCGCCGCGCGCGCCAAGGCCTACGAGGGCGTCGCGGTGATCGGTTTCGACGGTGAGCAGCACCGCACCGACATCGCGGCGGAGGCTGCGAAAACAGCTGGCTGATACGTCGACTGATATGCCGACTGATACATCACCATGAGGCACGGATCCCTTACCCCGCCATCCGAAAGTGTGTATTCACGCCACGGCCGCTAACCGCTGTGGGTGTTTCGCGCTAGCCTTCGCAACAGGCTCGTAAGCGGCCTGGACGCTTGGGGGATCCATCAGCACGGTGACTGCGACGACGGCGCGGGTGAGCGCACACAGGGCGGCCCGCGCGCTACTGCGCGTCCGCGCGTGGGTGATAGCCACCTACGCCCTGAGCGCTGCGGCGGCGAGCGCGGGCCTGATCGGCCTGGCGCGGGTGCGCGGCTGGGACGGCGCCGGCCCCGAGGCGGCGGTGCTGGCGGCCGCCGTGGTGTGCGTGCTCTGGGCGCTGCCCGCGGTCCGGCTGCACCGCAGCGCCGTGGCGCCGCCGAAGACCGTCCCGCTCAGCGGCGAGGCCGCCCCCGAACTGGAACTGCTGGTGCGGCAGCTGGCGCTGCAACTCCAGGTACCGACCCCGGCCGGGATCGAGCTCTCCCCGGACTGCGACGCCTGGCTGGATCCGCGTCCCGGCGGTCCGGTGCTGGTCATCGGGGCGCCGTTCCTGTGGTGGCTGCGGGTCAGCGAGCTGCGGGGGCTGCTGGCGCCGCTGGTGGCCGGGATGGCCGCGGCCGGGGACGAGCGGATCGTGCGGGCCCGGGCCTTCGCCAACCGGAGCATCGGCGCGCTGCACGGCCGTCCGGGCCGGACGCTCCGGGTGTTCCCCGGCTGGCGGCTCCGGGTCGCCGGCTACTTCGAGGCCCGCGCCGAGGCGCTGGAACGGGTCGTGGCCTGGGAGGCGGTGGCGGCCTCGCGGATGATCGAGCCCGCGGCCCGCGCCTACGCGCACGAGCAGATCAACATGGCCGCCGCCGGCTGGGACCGGGTCCTGACCCGGCTGGCGCATCCGGCGTGGGAGTCCGGCTACTGCCCGGTGGGGCTGAACGTGGCGCTGGTCGGCGCGCTGACCTCGCTGGGCCGCCGGGACCGGATGGCCGGCTCGCTGGCCACCCGGCTGAGCGAGCGGCCCGCGTGCGACCTGCTGGAGCAGCCCGGCGACGTGGACGCGCACGCGTCGCGGATGGCCGCGGAGCTGTTCGAGGGCCGCCGGATCGAGCGGACGGTGACCTGGGAGCGGTACGTCACCGCCGTCACCGAGCCGGAACTGGTGCGGCGCGCGGAGTCGGTGCCGGAGGAGCACCCGGCGGCGAAGCGGATACGCACCCTGATCGCCGACGCCGGGGTGCCCGGTGCGCGGCGCGGCGGGGGCGAGGCCCGGGGCGGCGAGGGTTTGCCGGGCGCGGTGATCCCCGGCCCGCGTCTGGGGGAAGTGGACGACCTGCCGTCCGGCGGCGTCGTCGAGCCGGACATCGACAGCCTCGCCGCCTATCTCGCGGTCCGCCTCGTCGAGGCGCGTCTGGCGTCCTGGGGCCTGGACTGGCTGGACGGCCCGGTCCTGCGCGACCGCGTCGGGGACACGGTGCCGATCCACGACATGGCGGCGGCGCTCGCGGACGCCGGCGACGTGTCCCGGCTTTCGGACTGGCTCGCGCACATCACGCGCTGAAATCCGGGTACGTCAGCTGCTGGAGCAAGACACGGGATAACGCCGTTTTCGAAGCACGAACGCAGTATTCGAAAACTTTCCCGCCTCAGAACGAACCTAAGCACCCCCCTGACAGTCCACGCACGTGAAAAAAATTGGGGGGTGGCGCCGACGCGGCGCCGCCGACGCAAGAGCCCACCGGTGGGGCATCGCAGCGATCATCTGGTCCGCGCTCGTCGTGGCCGTTCAGGGGGCACGGCTGGGGCGGTGGATCGTCGACGACGCCGGAATCAGCTTCGCCTACGCGAGGAACATCGCCGAGGGCCACGGACCGGTGGTGCAGGCGGGGGCTCCCCCGGTGGAGGGCTACTCCGACCCCACGTGGGTCGGGCTTCTGGCGATCGGGAGGCTGCTCGGCCTGTTCGACCACGGCGCGTGGTTCGGGATCCCGGACTACGTCTTGTTCCCGAAGGCCTTGGGGCTGCTGTGCGTCGTCGGCATCCTGGGCTGCTTCTATGCGGCCTGCCTGGCGGTGCTGCCGAGTCGCGGGGTGGCCGCGGGGGTCACCGCTGTGGCCGGGACCGCGCTGGCCTTCGTGCCGACGTTCGTCCTGTGGACGTTCTCCGGCCTGGAGAACTCGCTCTATGCGTTGCTGGTCACCGCTCTCGCGGTCCTGTTGTTGCGTGCGGTGGCTGACGATACGGACCGGTTGCTGTCCCGCCGGACTGCGGTCATCGCCGGCACGCTGGTCGCATTGGCCGCGCTCACGAGGCCGGACGGTCTGATCTACTTCGCCGTCTATCCGGTCGTCGTGCTGCTGGTGGTGGATCGGCGGCGGGTCCGGGACGCGCTCCGTCCGGTCGGCTTCTTCGCCGCGCCCGCGTTCGGCCTGTACGGCTTGTACGTGCTCTGGCGCCGCTTCGAGTTCGGGCGCTGGCTGCCGAACACGGCGGTGGCCAAGGCCCAGGCCAGTCCGTCGGCGAGCGACCTGAACCGGATCTCCGACGTCCTGCAGTATCCGGGCCTGGTGATCTCGCTGGTCGCGATCGGCGTCGTGGTCGCCGCGGTGGTGGCCGTGCCGGCGCTGCGGCGTCCGCTGACCGCGTTGCTCGTGCCGCTCGCGCTGGCGCTGGTCGCGTACTGCGTGCTGAACCCGGACTGGATGGGGCAGCTGCGGTTCTCCACACCGGTCTGGCCGCTGGCGGTGCTGGTCACGGCGATCTGCGCGGCGCGGCTGGTCGTCAAGCCGGGGCTGCGGCGCCGGATCGGACTGGTCGGCTCGCTCGCCGGGGCCGTGTACCTGGCGCACGGCGTCACCGGGCCGATGCCCGGGGACAGCGTGTCGCAGCCGGTGGTGCCGTTGTGCGTGGTGGCGGACGAGAACGGCGAGCTGTTCAACTCCTTCGCCGACCTCGCCGGCGTCGAGAACGGCAGCCTGCTGCTGCCCGACCTCGGCGGGACGGCGCTGACCAGCCGGCTGCGGCTGCGGGACACCGCCGGGCTGGTCGACGCGAAGGTCGCGGACTACCTGCACGCCGAGGACATGAACGGGCTGCGCGACTACATCTTCGACGTCATGCAGCCGACCTTCATCCAGACCCACGGCGACTGGTCGCCGACCCTGATGGCCGGCTCCGGGTTCGACCCGCGCATGCTGCGGGACTACGCCCAGATCTACCCGCGGAGCCCGATCCCGGCGTCTCCGTGGGGCAGCAGCGACTGGGTCCGGAAGTCGGCGCTCAAGGACCCGTCGGACCTGGCGAAGCTGCGGGCCTTCGCGGACAGCGCGCTGCCCGCCCAGGCCCGGTTCGAGCAGCGCACGGCGGTCGGCGACTGTTCGGACCGGCTGGAGGTCGGTGAGCGTCTGGCTCTGCACTAGCCGTGTGGTGCGGCACGGTGCCATGTGGTGCGGTGCCTTGCCGTGTGGCGTGGTGCCGGTGTGATCCGGCGCGTTGGGAGCCAGATCACACCGGCGCTGAGCTGCGGCGGTTAGAAAGGGCGGCTGGCTCCTGGGAGAATCGGGTGTCAGGACCTCACACAGGAAGGCCGCCGTCATGATCGAGCGCTACACCCTGCCCGAGATGGGCCGTGTCTGGTCCGAGGCCCACAAGTACGAGTTGTGGGCGAAGGTCGAGACGCTGGTCGTGGAGGCGCACGCGGCGGCCGGGACGATCCCGGAGTCCGCGGTGGAGCCGGTGCGCAAGGCCGCGCCGCCGACGCCGGAGGCCGTGGAGGCGATCGAGGCCGTCACGCAGCACGACGTCATCGCGTTCCTGTCCGCGTGGGCCGACAACACCGAGCCGCGCGAGGCCGCCGCCTACGTGCACTTCGGGATGACCTCCTCGGACCTGCTGGACACCGCGCTGGCGCTGCAGCTCACCGAGGCCACCGACATCCTGCTGGAGAAGGCGGACAAGCTGGTCGCGGTGCTGCGCGACCACGCGCTGGCGCACCGCGCGACGCTGCGCGTCGGCCGCACCCACGGGATCCACGGCGAGCCGGACGTCTGGGGGCACCGGGTCGCCGACTTCGCGTTCGGCGTGGCCCGCTCGCGCGACCGGCTGCGCCAGGCGCGCGAGGCGGTCGGGGTCATCGCGATCTCCGGCGCGGTCGGCACGTACTCCAACATCGACCCGGCGATCGAGGCCTTCGTCGCCGACAAGCTGGGCCTGAAGGCGGCGGACGTCTCCACCCAGGTGATCCTGCGCGACGGCGTCTCCGAGTGGGTCTCGGCGCTGGCGATCATGGCCACCGTCCTGGAGGCCATCGCCCTGGAGGTGCGCCACGGCCAGCGCACCGAGGTCCGCGAGCTGTGGGAGCCGTTCGGCAAGGGGCAGAAGGGCTCCTCGGCGATGCCCCACAAGAAGAACCCGATCATGTCCGAGCGGCTGGCCGGCATGGCGCGCATCGTCCGCGCGCAGATCGTGCCGGTGATGGAGGGCATCCCGCTGTGGCACGAGCGCGACATCTCGCACTCGTCCACCGAGCGCATCGCCCTGCCGGACGCCTCGATCGCGCTGGACTACATGCTCAACCTGACCATTCGTCTGATGAGCGGACTGGTGGTCAACGCCGACCGCATGCGCGCCAACCTGGACTCCACCGGCGGCCTGGTCTACAGCTCCACGGTGCTCCTGGAACTGGTCGAGATGGGCTTGGAGCGCGACACCCAGGCCTACCCGCTGACCCAGCGCGCGTCGATGAAGACCTGGGAGACCGGCCGGCCCTTCCGCGAGACGCTGCGCGAGGAGGCCGACGCCGCCGGGCTGGCCATCGACGAGGCGCGCCTGGACGAGGCCACCCGGCCCGAGCGGTTCGTGGAGCGGCTGGACGGGATGTTCGAGAAGCTGGCGAAGCTGAGCTGACCTGAGCTGCGTTGACTTGAGCTGATCGCGGGGACGCCTGCGGGGCGCTTGCTTACCGGCCGAAGCGGCCGTCGGACTGAGGTCCGGCGGCCGCTTCGGCATTTCGTTATGGATGTTTCGCGTGAAACATCGTCTCGGGGTCAGTGTGGTGCCATGTGGTGCCATGGTGCCACCATGTGGCACCACTGTTCACCAGGGAAAATGTAAGAGGTGAGCCAAGATGGCTTGCGATGGCACCATTTTGGTGCCAAAGTAGAGCCATGGAACTCACCCCCTACGTCGAAGCTCTCCGCCGCGAGCTGACGACTGCGGCCGAGGTCGGTGGCGAAGACGCCCGGGCTCTCGCCGACCGGTTGCTGCCTCCGCTCGACGCGGCGGTGCGGCTCACCCTGTTGGAGGCGTTGTCGGCGGCGGCCGAGGAGATCTCCGCGGAGCTCGCTCCGGGCTCTGTGGACGTGCGGCTGCGTGGCGGGGAGGCCGGGTTCGTCGTGATGCCGCCGCCCGCCCAAGCCGCTTCGGCCGACGCCGACGGGCCCGCGCCGGGCGATGTGCGCTTCCCGGTCGGCGAGGGCGACGACGCCACCATGGTGCGGATCAACCTGCGCCTGTCGTCCAGTCTCAAGGCCATGATCGAGGACTCCGCCGCGGCGTCCGGGCTGTCCGTGAACGCCTGGATCGTGCGGGCCGCGGCCGCCGGGCTGGCCAACGAGGGCCGGCGCTCCGGGCGATCCGGGGCGGCGCCGAAGTCCAACCGGATCGTCGGCGAGAGCTACACCGGCTGGGCCCGCTGACTCCCCAGCCCTGGTCCGCAGCGATTCACAGCAACCCATCCCATCCCATGCCATCCCAGGCCAAGCCGACCGAAGGATTCGCCATGTCTTCATCGACCTTCAGCACTCCGACCCCGATCACCGTCACCCTCGACCTCTACGTCGCCGACGTCCGCATCGCCGCCTCCGACCGCACCGACACCCTGGTCGAGGTGCGGCCCAGCGACCCGGGCAAGGCCGCCGACGTCAAGGCCGCCGAGAACACGCACGTCGAGTACGACGAGGCCACGCGGTCGCTGACCGTCGTGACCCGCAAGCCGCGCAACCGCTTCGTCAACTTCAGCAGCAAGCGCCCGGAGTCCATCGACCTGCTCATCGAGCTGCCGACCGACTCCGATCTGCGGGCCGAGGCGGTGATCGGCGAGTTCCAGTCCGCCGGCGTGCTCGGCACCGTCGCGCTCAAGACCGAGATCGGCGGCGTGCGGCTGGCGCAGACCGGGCCGGTGAACGCCCGCTCCGGCGTCGGCGAGATCAGCGTCGAGGAGGTCAGCGGCGCGGCCGAGGTGACCTGCGGGTCCGGCATCATCCGGCTCGGTGCCGTGGACGGCGTCGCCGAGGTGTCCAACAGCAACGGCAAGGTGATCGTCGGCGTGGTGACCGGGGCGGCGACCGTGCGCTCCTCCAACGGCGGCGTGTACGTCGAGCGCGCGCTGTCCGACCTCACCGCCACCACCTCCAACGGCGAGGTGCGGATCGGCGAGGTCGTGCGCGGCAAGGTGACCGCCACCTCCAAGAACGGCTTCGTCGAGGTCGGCGTCCGCGAGGGCAGCGCCGCCTGGCTGGACCTGAACGCCGGCGTCGGCCGGGTCCACAACGAGCTCGACGCCGCCGACGAGCCGGAGGCCGGCGAGCCGGTCGACAAGGTGGAGATCCACGCCAGCACCAAGCTCGGCGAGGTCTCCATCCGCCGCGCGCCGCGCCTGGACGAGGAGTGAGGACCGTGACGATCCCCGCTGCCCGGCCCGCGGCTCCGGACACCGCCCCGGCGATCTCCGCCCGCGGCCTGCGCAAGTCCTTCGGCGCGAAGACCGTGCTCGACGGCATCGACCTGAGCGTGCCGGCCGGGTCGATCCTGGCGCTGCTCGGCCCGAACGGGGCCGGCAAGACCACCGCGGTGCACCTGCTGACCACCTACCTGCGGCCGGACGCCGGCGACATCCGGATCGCCGGCCACGATCCGGCGAAGGATCCGCAGGCGGTGCGCCGCGCGATCGGCGTCACCGGCCAGTTCTCCGCGGTCGACGGCTATCTCACCGGCCGGGAGAACCTGATGCTGATGGCCGACCTGCACCTGCTGCCGAAGGCGGAGGGTCGGCGGCGGGCGGAGGACCTGCTGGAGCGCTTCGAGCTGACCGAGCCCGCCGACAAGGCGGCGGCGACGTACTCCGGCGGGATGAAGCGCAAGCTCGACCTGGCGATGACGCTGGTCGGGAACCCGAAAGTGATCTTCCTCGACGAGCCGACCACGGGCCTGGACCCGCGCAGCCGCCGCGTCATGTGGGACATCATCCGCGGGCTGGTCGCGGAGGGGACGACCATCCTGCTGACGACGCAGTACCTGGACGAGGCCGACCAGCTCGCACACCGCGTGGCGGTCCTCGACGGCGGGCGCATCGTCGCCGAGGGCACGCCGGCCGAGCTCAAGACGCGCATCCCCGGCGGGCACATCGAGCTGACCTTCGCCGACCGCGCCGAACTCGACGCCGCCGCGCTGGTGCTCGCCCCGACCGGCCGCGACGACGACGCGCTCACGCTCCAGCTGGCCGGCGACGGCCGGGTCAGCACCCTGCGGACCCTGCTCCAGCGGCTGGACGACGCCTCGGTCGAGGTCGAGGCGCTGGCCGTGCACACCCCCGATCTCGACGACGTGTTCTTCGCGCTGACCGGCAAGACCGACAAGGAAAGGGCCTGATGATGAGCGCTCTGACAGTGGCCGGCGGCGGTCCCGGCGGCGTCGACACCCGGACCCACAGCCAGACCCAGACCCACGCCTGGGTCCACGCCC
Source organism: Catenulispora rubra (assembly GCF_015356825.1). Classification (GTDB taxonomy): domain Bacteria; phylum Actinomycetota; class Actinomycetes; order Streptomycetales; family Catenulisporaceae; genus Catenulispora; species Catenulispora rubra. The sequence continues at coordinate 9,770 of NZ_JAACYW010000238.1, forward strand.
GCATCATGCTGCGCCGCAATCTGCGCCACATGCTGCGCTACCCCTCGCTGACCCTCATGGTCACCCTGATGCCGCTGGTCTTCCTGCTCCTGTTCGTCTACGTCTTCGGCGGGACCCTCGGCTCCGGCCTCGGCGCCGGAACGCCGGCCGGCGTGCACGGCGGCCGCGAGGCGTACGCCGCCTACGTCGCCCCGGCGATCATCGTGATGGCGGTCGCCGCCGCCGCGCAGGGCACGGCGATCGCCGTGGCCCAGGACATGACCGAGGGCATCATCGCCCGCTTCCGGACCATGGCCGTGGCCCGCTCCTCGGTGCTGACCGGTCACGTCGTCGGCGCCGCGATCCAGACCATGGTGAGCGTCACAGTCGTGACCTTGGCCGCCATCGCCGTCGGCTTCCGGCCGCATGCGAACGCCGCCGAGTGGTTCGCCGCGATCGGCGTGGTCCTGCTCCTCACCTTCGCCGTCACCTGGCTGTGCGTGGGCCTCGGGCTGTCGGCCAAGAGCGTGGAGACCGCCAGCAACTCGCCGATGTTCCTCATGCTCCTGCCCTTCCTGAGCAGCGGTTTCGTCCCGACCGCCTCGCTGCCGACGGCGATGCGCTGGTTCTCGCAGTACGAGCCCTTCACCCCGGTCAACGAGACCCTGCGCGGCCTGCTGACCGGCACGAAGATCGGGGACAACCTGGTCATCACGCTCGCCTGGTGCCTCGGCGTCGCGGTGCTGTCGTACGCCTGGTCGCGGCGGCTGTATGAGCGGGAGCCGAAGGCGAGCTGAACCGCCGGTATTCTTCAGGGCGTGATCACCGGTCTGAACCACCTCGCCAGCGGCAAGATCCGCGACCTGTACGCGGTCGGCGACGACCTTCTCCTGGTCGCCTCGGACAAGATCTCGGCCTTCGACCACGTGTTGGAGTCCGAGATCCCGGACAAGGGCCGGATCCTGACCCAGCTGTCCATGTGGTGGTTCAAGCAGCTCGCCGATCTGGTGCCGAATCACGTGATCAGCGCCGATGTGGACCAGTTCCCGGCCGAGCTCCAGCCCTACAAGGAGGAGCTGCGCGGGCGCTCGATGCTCTGCCGCAAGCTCGCCATGGTGCCGGTGGAGTGCGTTGCGCGCGGCTACCTCACCGGGTCCGGGCTGGCCGAGTACGAGAAGACCCGCACCGCGAACGGCGTGACGCTGCCGCCCGGGCTGGTCGACGGCTCCCGGCTGGACCGGCCGATCTTCACCCCGGCGATGAAGGGGGAGGTCGGCACGCACGACGAGAACGTCAGCTTCGACGTGATGGCCGAGCGGATCGCCGACCCGGAGCTGGCCGCGCGCCTCAAGGACCTGACGCTGGCGGTCTACTCGCGGGCCCGGGAGATCGCCGAGGAGCGCGGGATCATCCTGGCCGACACGAAGTTCGAGTTCGGCCGGCTGCGCGGCGGGACCCTGGTCCTGGCCGACGAGGCGCTGACCCCGGACTCCTCGCGGTTCTGGCCGGCCGACGAGTGGAAGCCGGGCCGCACGCAGTCGTCCTTCGACAAGCAGTACGTCCGCGACTGGCTGACCTCCCCGGCCTCCGGCTGGGACCGCGCCTCCGACACCCCGCCGCCGCTGCTGCCGCCGGAGGTCGTGGCGGCCACCCGGGCCCGCTACGTCGAGGCCTACGAGCGGCTCACCGGAGTGAAGTTCGACTAGGAGTCGCAGCTCACAGGGCTGGGTCATAGAGCAGATCTATGACCTCATGCCCGATCGGGGTCTAGTGGCGGCCGGCTTCGCGAGCGAGGCTGGAGCCATGGCGAACACAGTCAAGGTCCAGGCAGGCCTCGCAGGTGCCACCCGTTTCGGGAGCCCGGCGAGCTCGGCGAGCTCGGCGAACCGGGCGAACACAGCGAACACGGCGAACCCGCCGGTCGCGGCGACTCGCCTCCCCCGCGGCGGCAAGCGGGTCTCCCGCTGGTCCGGTGTGGCGCCGCGCGACGCGTTCCGCCACATCGGCCCGAACTGGTACGCCTCGGTGATGGGCACGGCGATCATCGCCAACGCCGGCGCCGGCCTGCCGGGCTTCGAGCGGGGCGCGCCGCGCGTGGCCGTGACCGCGGTCTGGGCCGCGGCGGTCCTCTGGCTCGCGATGGTCCTCCTGGCCCGCGCCGCGCACTGGCGCTGGCACGCCGACCAGGCCCGCCGCGACCTCCTCGACCCGGCGGTCGCGCCGTTCTACGGCTGCCTGTCGATGGCGATGACCGCGGTCTCGGCCGGGACGATGATCGTCGGCCGGGCCTGGATCGGCACCGGCGCGGCGCTCGGCCTGGCCTGGACGCTGTGGCTGGTCGGCACGCTGATCGGGCTGGCCACCACGGCCGTGGTGCCGTATCTGATGATGACCCGGCACGAGATCGCCGAAGGCAGCGCCACCCCGGCCTGGCTGCTGCCGATCGTCGCGCCGATGGTCTCGGCCGCCACCGGGCCGCAGCTGATCCCGCACGTCGCGGCCGGTCAGCTCCGCGAGACGATGCTGCTCGGGTGCTACGCGATGTTCGGCATCAGCCTGCTGGCGACGATGATCATCCTGCCGGTGGTCTTCTCCCGGCTGGTGCACCACAAGCCCCGGTGGAGCGTGGCCGCGCCCGGCCTGTTCCTGGTGCTGGGCCCGCTCGGGCAGTCGGTGACCGCGGTGAACAACCTCGCCGACGCCGGACAGGGCGTCGTGAGCCCGCAGCTGGCCCCCGCCCTGAAGCCGTTCGCGGTGCTCTACGGCGTGCCGGTGCTCGGCTTCGCGATGATCTGGCTGGTACTGGCCCTGCTGGTGGTCGCCGGGGCCCGGCGCGACGGCCTGCCGTTCGCGCTGACCTGGTGGGCGTTCACCTTCCCGATCGGCACCTGTGTGACCGGAGCCACGGGGCTGTGGCACCACACCGGTCTGAACGCCTACGTGTGGCTGGCTTGCGGGCTCTACGCGCTGCTCGTCGCCACGTGGGGCGTGACCGCGGTGCGCACGCTGCGCGGGGCCGTGTCGGGTGACCTTCTCGTCAAGCGGCCGGAGGCACACATAACCCCCGGTAGAATCGGGATCACCGCCATCCAATAGCCCCGGCGCGGACGTGCCGCGGCTGAAGCAATGGGAGTACCTGTGGCCCGCGTCCTCGTCGACGTCATGCTCAAGCCCGAGATCCTCGACCCCCAGGGCCAGGCGGTGCAGCGCGCACTTCCTCGCATGGGCTTCGACTCCGTCACCAACGTCCGCCAGGGCAAGCGCTTCGTGCTGGACCTCGCGGACGCCGACCCGGCCACCCTGCGGGCCACCGCCGAGCAGATGGCCGAGAAGCTGCTCGCCAACACCGTGATCGAGGACTTCCACGTCACCGTGCTGGACGAGGCCGGCGAGACCGACGAGGCCGGCCTGACCGGCGAGAACGCCTGATGCCGGCCCGCATCGGCGTCGTCACCTTCCCCGGCACCCTGGACGACCAGCAGGCGCTGCGCGCCGCCGCGGCGGTCGGGGCCGAGCCGGTGGCGCTGTGGCACAAGGAGCAGAACCTGCACCAGGTCGACGCGGTCGTGCTTCCCGGTGGCTTCTCCTACGGCGACTACCTGCGCGCCGGCGCCATCGCCCGGTTCTCCCCGGTGATGGACACGATCATCGACGCGGCCCGCGGCGGCCTGCCGGTCCTGGGCATCTGCAACGGCTTCCAGGTGCTGTGCGAGACGCACCTGCTGGAAGGCGCGATGATCCGCAACGGCGATCTGCACTTCATCAACCGCGACGTGACCCTGCGGATCGAGAACAACCGCACGGCGTGGACCTCGGACTACGAGGTCGGTGCTGAGGCGGTCATCCCGATCAAGAACGTGGACGGCCGCTTCGTCGCCGGCGCGCACACCCTCGACGCGCTGGAGGCCGAGGGCCGCGTGCTGGCGCGCTATGTCGACAATCCCAACGGCGCCGCGCGGGACATCGCCGGCATCACCAACGCCGCCGGGAACGTGGTCGGCCTGATGCCGCACCCCGAGTACGCCATCGACGACCTGACCGGCCCCTACCCGGGCCCGGGCACCGACGGCCTGCCGTTCTTCACCTCGATCCTCAAGAGCTTGGTTTCCGCATGAGCACCGGCAACTCTTCCGAGAAGGTCTTCGACACGACCGATGTGTTCGTCGACACCGCGGTCGCGTTCGACACCGTCGCCAAGGCCGCCGAGTCCCCCGACGTGAAGCAGCCGTTCCGCGAACTCGGCATGACCGAGGACGAGTACCTGCGCGTCCGCGAGATCCTGGGCCGCCGCCCCAGCTCCTCGGAGCTGGCCATGTACTCGGTCATGTGGTCCGAGCACTGCTCCTACAAGTCCTCCCGGGTGCACTTGAAGCAGTTCGGCGAGAAGGCCCCGAAGACCGCCGCGCTGCTGGTCGGCCCGGGCGAGAACGCCGGCGTCGTGGACGTCGGCGAGGGCCTGGCCGTCACCTTCAAGGTGGAGTCGCACAACCACCCCTCCTACGTCGAGCCCTACCAGGGCGCGGCGACCGGGGTCGGCGGCATCGTCCGCGACATCCTCACCATGGGCGCCCGCCCGATCGCCGTCATGGACCCGCTGCGCTTCGGCCCCGCCGACGCCCCGGACACCGCGCGGGTGCTGCCCGGCGTGGTGGCCGGCATCGGCGGCTACGGCAACTGCCTGGGCGTGCCGAACATCGGCGGCGAGATCGTCTTCGACCCCTGCTACCTGGGCAACCCGCTGGTGAACGCGCTGTGCGTGGGCGTCCTGCGGGCCGACGAGATCAAGCTCGCCAAGGCCCCGGGCCCGGGCAACCAGGTGATCCTGTTCGGCGCCCGCACCGGCGGCGACGGCATCGGCGGCGCCTCGGTGCTGGCCAGCGCCACCTTCGACGCGGACGGCCCGGCCAAGCGGCCTTCCGTCCAGGTCGGCGACCCGTTCATGGAGAAGGTGCTCATCGAGTGCTGCCTGGAGATCTTCGCGGCCGACCTGGTCGTGGGCATCCAGGACCTGGGCGCGGCCGGGCTCACCTGCTCCACCACCGAGCTGGCCGCGGCCGGCACCGGCGGCATGGACGTGCGGCTGGACGCCGCGCCGCTGCGCGACTCGACGCTGACCCCTGAGGAGGTCCTCATGTCGGAGTCGCAGGAGCGGATGATGGCCGTGGTCGAGCCGGCCAAGGTCGAGGCGTTCCTGGCGGTCTGCGAGAAGTGGGACGTCACCGCGACCGCGCTCGGCGAGGTCACCGACACCGGCCGGCTGCGCATGTGGTGGCACGGCGAGCTGATCGTGGACGTGCCGCCGCGGACCCTGGCGCACGAGGGCCCGGTGTACCACCGGCCGTACGCGCGGCCGGAGTGGCAGGACGCGCTGCAGGCCGACGCGCCGACGGCCGACCGCCTCAAGCGCCCCGGCACCGCCGAGGAGCTGCGCGAGACGCTGCTGCGGCTGGTCGGCTCGCCGAACCTGGCCGACAAGACCTGGGCCGTGGAGCAGTACGACCACCGCGTCCAGGGCAACACCGTCCTCGGCCACGGCGAGGACTCCGGGATGGTGCGGCTGGACGCGGCGCTGCCGGGCACCTCGCTCGGCGTGGCGCTGTCCACCGACGGCAACGGCCGCTTCACCAAGCTCGACCCGTATCAGGGTGCGCAGCTGGCGCTGGCCGAGGCCTACCGCAACGTGGCCGCCACCGGCGCCAAGCCGCTGGCCGTCACCGACTGCCTGAACTTCGGCTCGCCGGAGGACCCGGACGTCATGTGGCAGTTCGCCGAGGCCTGCCGCGGCCTGGCCGACGCCTGTCTGGAGCTGGGGACCCCGGTCACCGGCGGCAACGTGTCGTTCTACAACCAGACCGGCGAGCTGAACATCCACCCGACCCCGGTGGTCGGCGTGCTCGGCGTGATCGACGACGTCGACCGCCGCACCCGCAGCGCCTTCGAGCGCGAGGGCGAGATCCTGCTGCTGCTCGGCGACACCAGCGACGAGTTCGGCGGCTCGGAGTGGGCGCACGAGGTCCACGGCCACCTCGGCGGCCGGCCCCCGCGCCTGGACCTGAACCGCGAGAAGGTGCTCGGCGAGGTGCTGATCGCCGGCTCGCGCGACGGCATGCTCTCGGCGGCGCACGACCTGTCCGACGGCGGCCTGGCGCAGGCGGTCGTGGAGAGCTGCCTGCGCGGCGGCCACGGCGCCCGCCTGGTGCTGCCGGAAACCGACGCGGAAGGCGGCGCGCTGGACCCGTTCGTCGCGCTGTTCTCCGAGTCGGCCGGGCGCGCGCTGGTCGCGGTGCCGCGCAGCGAGGAGCTGCGGTTCACCGACATGTGCGTGGCGCGCGGGCTGCCGGTGGCGCGCGTGGGCGTCGTGGACGGCACTGTGTTGTCTGGTGAAGCGGTCCTGGAGGTGCAGGGGCAGTTCACCGTGCCGATGGCCGAGCTGCGGGCGGCGCACGAGGCGCCGTTCCCGAAGCTGTTCGGGCACTCGGTGGTCGACGCCTGAGGTCTAGGTAGCGCCGTCCTCGTCCGCTCCGGCGGCCTCGCGCACGTCCTTGACCGGGTCGCTGCGGAGCTTCTCCAGAAGCTCTGCGGCGGCCTTCTTGTTGAAGCCGTAGAGCGCGTAGGCGAGTGCTTCGCGGACGGCTGGGTCCGGGTGGTCGGCGAGGTGTGCGATGCGGAAGGCGTCGGCTTGGCTGCGGCCCTGGAGCTCGTCGAGGAGGTCGATGATCTCCGTGCTGTCCTGTGCGGTGCGGAGCTTCTGCAGAACCTCCTGGCGCGGCAGGATGCGGCTCCGGTCGTAGTACGAGGACTTGTCGCGGATTCGGGAGATGCGGTACTCGCCCGCATTCATGCACGCCGGGCAGGGGCAGGGCTTGTAGCCGTGTGCGTTCGGCCTATAGCGCCAGCCGATGGGCCGCTGGAGAGACCTGATACGCCGGATCTCCTTAGCGTCGACGCCGCGGGGGAGAAACACTTCGCATCCGCGCATCTCTTCCGGAGACAGCGACAGGAAGCGCGCTACCGCTTGCGCGGCAGTCACCTCCTGCGGGACGTCTCCGTAGTAGCCCACAGTCACCGCATTGTCGTCCGGTATCCGGAAGTGGACGCCGACCAGGCGCGGCGACTTCCAGCGCTTTATCTCGCGGGACCACTGGTAGGTCAACGTGTGGTCGGCCAGGAGCGGCGTGCAGAACAGGCCGGGGCGCGGGTCGTCGCTGCGCGACCGGCTGACCGGCGACAGGCCGGAGCGGCGGACGCGCGCGGAGTTCTTCTCCGGAGTCAGATGTACGAACCAGGCCATAGTGCGTCCACGGTAGGGGCGCGGCGCTGATCAGTCACCTGCATTGTTGTAGCGGTAGGGCTCGTATACGCCGAATCCGTTGTAGTACGGATACGGGATCACGTGGTGCAGCGTCCCCTGGGGACACAGCTCGTAGCCCACATAGGAGTTGTGCGCATAGTCGGCCCACCGGTCGAAGAGGATGACGTGGCCGGTGGCGACATCCGTGTTCAGCAGGACGTCGCCGGGACGCAGGTCCTCTTTGGCGATCCGGTGCGCGATCTGCGGCATGGTCGACGTCACCAGGGAGTCGCGCAGGCCCCAGCACATGGAGATGTAACCGGAGCAGTCCGTGCGGTAGCCCTCGTGCCACAGTCCCTGGTTGTAGGGGATGCGTTGCGCGACCCAGTGTTCGGCACGCGCGATCATCTGGCGACGGACGCGGCTGAGGGTGCCGAGCGCGGTCTCGGACAGATCCTGGCCGCCGGCGCCGGCCGGGTGCCAGAGGCCTGAGCCGTCGGGCGCGGGCGCCGAAGGAGATGCGTATGTGCCCTGTCCGGCCATGTCCGTGGACCCGGCATACGATCCCGCCGCGGCCAAACCGGTGACGTTCTCCAGCCCGGCGCCGAACACCGGGATGTCCTGCGCGCCCGGGGTGGCTGAGCCGTGGCCGGAGGGACTGTGCCCCGACGGCACCGTCGCCGGAGAGTGCACCGGAGGCACGGCCGCGTGCACCGCCGCGTCGGCCTGCTCGTAGGTCGTCTGCGTGCTCCGGATCCGCGCGGCGTCCTCGACCAGCTCCCGGACCAGCCGCTCGGTCGCCGACTCCAGCGCCGCGAGGCCGGAGGACTCCGCCACCAGCTGGGGATCGGCGGTGGTGGCCTCGACGACGCGCCGCAGCGTGCTGCCGACCTCGCCGAGCTCGTGGGCGAAGCCGTCCCAGGCGGCGGCCAGCCACTCGAACTCCGGCCCGAGCGCGTAGAAGCTGGTGCCCGCCGACGCCGCCTCGGGGCTTGCCGCGCTCATCGCACCCGTCCGTGCGTGCCGACTCCGGCCTCCGGAGCGGTACCAGCCGTACCCGCCGTGCCTGCTGCGCCCGCTGTACCCGCCGACGCGCCGCCCGCCGGCCCGCCGCTGGCCAGTCCGCTCATCGTGCCGCCGACCATCCCGCTGATCGTCCCGACGATCTCCGCGTGTCCCTTGCCCTCGGTTCCCGGCTGCCCAGCCGCAGCGTGCTGGGCCGCCAGCGCCGCCTGCGCCGCCGCCACAGCCGCCGCGTGCACCCGCTCGGCCGAAGCCCGCAGGGCCACCGCCAACTGCAAGCACTCCCGCGACCGCTCCGCCGCGCGGGCCCGGAACCGCTCCGCGGCGCGCCCGGACCACGTCACCTGCGAGGTGGCCCGCACGATCGCCGCGGACAACTGGTCCATCCGCCGCGCCTGCGCGTCGATCGCACCGGCCAGCGCGGCGCGCTCGGGGGTCGGGGCGGCGTCGGTGGGTACGGGGG
>NZ_JAACYW010000239.1 GCF_015356825.1 Catenulispora rubra
GAAGACCTCGACGCCGCCATCGCCTTCTTCACCGAGCTCGGCATGGAGCTGGAGAACCGGATGCGGATCGACCAGAGCTGGGCCGGCCGCGTCGTCGGGCTCGACGACATGCGCAGCGAGATCGCGACGTGCCCGAGCCCGTCCCCCATCAGCGCGAGGCGCCGCTGGACCAGGTACGTGCCGATGGCCGGCGCGGCCAGGCCGATGGCGAAGGCGGCGAGGAAGGCGCGCTGCATGAAGGGCAGGCTGAAGATGGTGTCGCTCAGCATGCGGGGCCTGCCTTCGGGGCGGCGGGGGCGAGCGACTCCACCGGAGCGTGCCCCGGCGGGCACTCCGGCATCCCCGGCACCTCGTCCGGTGCGGCGTGTGGGTGCACGTGCTCGTGGCCGGGCCGGCCGTGGGCCGGGTCGGGCTCGCCGTGCTCGATAGGGGCGCCGTCGTAGCGGACGGTGCCGGCGCGCAGGACCACCGTGCGGTCGATGAGCGGGGCGAGGGGGCCGAGTTCGTGGAGGACCAGGAGGATCGTGGTGCCGTGCGCCGACAGGTCGGCCAGGGTGTCGGCGAAGGCCTGCTGGCTCACCAGGTCCACGCCGGCCATCGGCTCGTCCATGATCAACAGGTCCGGGCGCCGGGCGAGGGCGCGGGCGATCAGCACCCGCTGCTGCTGGCCCCCGGACAGCGAGGCCACCGGGTCGCCGATCCGCTCCAGCATCCCGACCGTGGCCAGGGCCTCGCGGACGGCGGTGCGGTCGCCGCGGGTGCGGCGGTTCACCCAGCCGCGCGGGCTGAGCAGGCCCGATGCCACCACCTCGCCGACCGTCGCCGGGACGCCGGCCGCGGCCGTGGTGCGCTGCGGCACGTAGCCGACCCGCTGCCACGCCTTGAACTCCGGCAGCGGCGTGCCGAACAGGTCGACCCGCCCGCCGTCCACCGGATACAGCCCGACGATGGTCTTGACCAGCGTGGACTTGCCCGAGCCGTTTGCTCCCAGCAGCGCGACGGTCTGGCCGCCGGGTACCTCCAGGTCCACGCCGTGCAGGATCCGCCGGCCGCCGAGGGAGACGGTCACGGTGCGCGCGGCCACGACCGGCGCCGGAGTCTCGTCCGGTGCGCTGACCGCCACCGTCGTCACCGCCGCAGCGCCGGTGCGAGCGCGCCGCCGCGCCATCATGAGCACCCCAGCGCCGTGCGCAGCGCCGCCAGGTTGTCGCGCATGATCGAGAAGTAGTCCTGCGTCGAGGGGTCCTTGACGCCCTCGATCGGGTCGAGCACCGCGGCCTTCGTCCCGGTGTCCGCCGCCAGCGTCCGCGCGGTCTTGGGGCTGGCCAGGGTCTCGAAGAAGACCGTGGTCACGCCCTCAGTCTTGATCAGGTGCTGGATCTTCGCGAGGTGGGCCGCGCTCGGCTCGTCGTCCGGCGACAGCCCGGCGATCGGCACCTGGACCAGGCCGTAGCGCTCGGCGAGGTAGCCGAAGGCGGCGTGGCTGGTGACGATGTCCTTGCGCACGCAGCGCGCCAGCCCCGCGCGGTAGTCGGCGTCCAGGGCCGTCAGTCGGCCGTCCAGCGCGGCCTGGTTCGCCTGGTAGTCGGCGGCGTGGGCCGGGTCGATCTGTTGCAGCTTCGCCGAGACCGCGTCGGCGATCTTCGCGAAGTCGACCGGGTCCAGCCAGACGTGCGGGTCGGCGCTGTGCGCGTCGCCCTCGCCTAGGTCGCCGTGGTCCTCCAGGTGCACCACGGTCGCGGTGTCCAGGGCCGCCTTGGGCTTGTTCTGCGCCACCGCGGAGTCCACGGCCGGCTGCAGGCCCTTCTCGTAGACCGCCAGGCCGGCCTTGCTCACCGCGCCGACCTGCGACGGCGTCAGCTCCAGGTCGTGCGGCTCGGCCCCGGGCCTGGTGAGGTTTCGCACGCTCACGTGCTCGCCGCCGATCTGCTCGGCAAGGTACGCGAAGGGGTAGAAGCCGGCCACGACGTCCAGCCGGCCGCTGCCACCCGAGGACCGGTCCGACTGCTTCACGCAGCCGCTGAGCACGACCGCCGTCACCAGCACCGTCACCAGCGCCACCGCGGCGGCAGCCGGGCGCCGGCGGCGGCGGGGCTCGGCGGTGCGGGACAGCATGGGATCATGGTCGCTGAAAATGAAAATGATTGTCAATTATCACGATCAGCACACGGCGAACCACCCACCGAACCACCCACCCCGAGCCACCCGCCGACGTCCGCCGCACACCCCGATACCACCACCGCGACCTGCGCCGGAAACCATTCATAAACCCCGCCGCGGACCCGCTAAGCTGGGCCATCATCCGAAACCCGGCATCCGGCCGGGCTTCGCCACCGTGGATGCGGTGGCAACAAGAAAGAGAGCGACTGTGGCCGCCGACAAGATCGAGACCATCGTCCGGCTCGCGAAGAGCCGAGGCTTCGTCTTCCCCTCCAGCGAGATCTACGGCGGTACTCGTGCCGCCTACGACTACGGGCCGCTCGGCGTGGAGCTGAAGGAGAACATCAAGCGCCAGTGGTGGAAGGCCATGGTCACCGGCCGGGAGGACGTCGTCGGCCTGGACTCCTCGGTCATCCTGGCCCGCGAGGTGTGGGAGGCCTCGGGCCACGTCAAGGAGTTCACCGACCCGCTGACCGAGTGTCAGTCCTGTCACAAGCGCTTCCGCGAGGACCACCTCATCGAGGCCTACGAGGCCAAGCACAACCGGGCCCCCGAGCGCGGGCTGGCCGACATCAACTGCCCGAACTGCGGCAACAAGGGCACGTTCACCGAGCCCAAGGTGTTCAACCTGATGCTCCAGACCCACCTGGGCGTCACGATGGACGAGGCGGGCCTGGCCTATCTGCGTCCGGAGACCGCGCAGGGCATCTTCGTGTCCTACAAGACGGTCCGCGACGCCTCCCGCAAGAAGCCGCCGTTCGGCATCGGCCAGATCGGCAAGTCGTTCCGCAACGAGATCACGCCGGGCAACTTCATCTTCCGGACCCGCGAGTTCGAGCAGATGGAGATGGAGTTCTTCGTCAAGCCCGGCGAGGACGAGCAGTGGTTCGAGTACTGGCTCAACGAGCGTTACAACTGGTGGACCGACCTGGGTCTGCGTCCTGAGAACCTGCGGTTCTTCGAGCACCCGGCGGAGAAGCTGTCGCACTACTCCAAGCGCACCGTCGACATCGAGTACCGCTTCAACTTCGGCGGCCAGGAGTTCTCCGAGCTCGAGGGCGTCGCCAACCGCACCGACTTCGACCTGTCCACGCACGCCAAGCACTCCGGCGAGGACTTCACCCAGCTGGAGCAGGAGACCGGCGAGCGCTGGACGCCGTTCGTGGTCGAGCCGGCGGCCGGCGTGAACCGCGGCATGCTCGCCTTCCTGCTCGACGCCTACGCCGAGGACGAGGCCCCGAACGCCAAGGGCCAGATGGAGGTCCGCAAGGTCCTGCGCCTGGACAAGCGCCTGTCCCCGGTCAAGGCCGCGGTCCTGCCGCTGTCCCGCAACGCGGACCTCTCGCCCAAGGCCCGCGACCTGGCGCAGCTGCTGCGCAAGAACTGGAACGTCGAGTTCGACGACGCCGGGGCCATCGGCCGCCGCTACCGCCGCCAGGACGAGATCGGCACCCCGTTCTGCATCACGGTGGACTTCGACACCCTCGAAGACCAGGCCGTGACGGTGCGCGAGCGGGACTCGATGGAGCAGCAGCGGGTCGCCCTGGACCAGGTCGAGGGCTACCTCGCGGCCCGGCTCATCGGGGCCTGAGGTCCGGCTTGCTGTTCGAGCACTGAGGGGGCGGGCCCGGCGGGGCCCGCCCCCTCAGCACGTCCGGCGCGGAGCGGGGCGCTCATGCCGCGGCGGGATTCGTCGGTCGAACCCCACGACCGAATCCCAGCTCGGTGCCCAGCTCAGTGGTGGTGCTTCTGATCCGACGGCGGCGGGCACAGGGCCGAGGCGTGCGCGATCGACTCCCCGTTCACCTGCCACTGCCCCTTCACCCCGGTCGGCACCATGCTGTACTCCACGCGGTCGCCCAGCGAGTTCTTCGGCTGGAGCTCCTTGCCCGGGGTGTGGGTCAGCACGTTGCCGCGCACCACGCCGGACAGGTCCTGGCAGAAGCCGACGGTGGCCTGCTCGGGGGTGAGGTTCTCCACCACCACCTTCGACAGCACCGCGAAGCCCACCGGCTGCTGCTTGTGGTCGATCCAGTTCTGCGCCCAGGCGTGCGCCTGGGCGTAGCCGGTGCCGGCCCAGTAGCGCTTCAGGTCCGGGGTGCCGGCCTCGGCCGGCTGGTAGGCCGCCACGTAGCTGGCCTTGTACGCCTGGGTCGCGTTCCAGAGCACGATGTGGTGCGTCAGGTCCTGGAACGCCGGGGTGGTCGCGTAGAACACCTGGATCGTGTTGGGCAGCTGTATGCCCGGCTTGGGCGGCGCCTTGTGATGCGAACTCGACTCCGTGTTCGGCGTCTGGCCGCCGGCCGCCGGCTGGTTGTTCTCGGTCGACGGCGGCGGCACGTCCGCGGCGTGCGGGTTCGTGTTGCACGCCGAGATCCCGACGGCCATGAAGACCCCCAGTGCGCCGGCCAGCAGGCCTGTCGCCAGTTTGTCGCGCCCGCGTTCCGGCCCCCGCCCCCGCGGGCCGTTCGCGTCCGCACCGCTGCCGTCGGTGCGGTTGGCTCTCACCACTTCTCCACTCACTCTCGCCCACCCGCTGTTCTGCTGTTCCAGCGGTCCCCCCGCCGGTTTCTTAACTCTTTCCTTATGACGTTCAGACTAACGGGCCGGTTGTCCGAAGGCCGACTGGAATATCCGAACGGGTGCTCCGCCGTGCTATGCGATCCTGGAAGGGTGACTTCCCCAGACAAACAGAACCTCACTCTGGGCTCCCTGCCCGTTGCGCCGCCCGTGGTCCTCGCGCCGATGGCCGGCATCACCAACGTGGCGTTCCGCCAGCTCTGCCGCGAGCACGGGGCCGGGATCTACGTCTGCGAGATGGTCATGACCCGCGCCCTGGTGGAGCGGAACGAGAAGACTCTGCGGATGGTGACCTTCGCCGGCGACGAGAAGCCGCGCAGCCTCCAGTTGTACGGAGTGGATCCGGTCACAGTCCGCAAGGCGGTGGAGATGATCGCCGCCGAGGATCTGGCCGACCACGTGGATATGAACTTCGGATGTCCGGTTCCGCGCGTCACCCGCAAGGGCGGCGGCGCGGCCCTGCCGTACAAGCGCCGGCTGTTCGGCCAGATCGTCGAGGCCGCGGTCCAGGCCGCCGCCCCGGCCGGCATCCCGGTCACGGTCAAGATGCGCATCGGCATCGACGACGAGCACCACACCTTCCTGGAGGCCGGCCGCATCGCGCAGGAGGCCGGCGCCGCCTGGGTCGCGCTGCACGGCCGCACGGCCGCCCAGCGCTACAGCGGCGAGGCCGACTGGACCGCGATCAAGGCGCTGAAGGACGAGCTGGACGTCCCGGTCCTGGGCAACGGCGACATCTGGGAGGCCGACGACGCGCTGCGCATGATGAGCCAGACCGGCGCCGACGGGGTGGTGGTCGGGCGCGGGTGCCTCGGGCGGCCGTGGCTGTTCGCCGACCTCGCTGCAGCCTTATCGCCGCGAGGGTCGGCGACCGACAAGCACAGTGCCGATCTTGCCGCCGCCTTCGAGGGCCGCAGCGAGCGCAAGCTGCCTGACCTCGGAGAGGTCATGGCCACCATGCGCCGGCACGCTGAGCTGCTCGCCTCGTGGCTGGGCAGCGAACGCGAGGGCGTCGTGGACTTCCGCAAGCACGTCGCCTGGTACCTCAAGGGCTTCCCGGTCGGCGGCGACGTCCGCCGGGGCCTGGCGATGTCCTCCTCGCTGGCCGAGCTCGACGGCTTCTTCGCGCACCTGGACCCGGCCACGCCGTTCCCGACGGACACGCTCGGCAAGCCGCGCGGCCGGACCAACTCCCCGGGCAAGGTCACGCTGCCGTACGGCTGGCTCGACGACCGGGACGACGACACGGTGCCGGCCGGCGCCGAGATGGAGGACTCGGGCGGCTGACACAGCCCGCCCGCCTGCCCCGTCGCCGACCGCCACAGGCTGCCTGCCTGCCCGCCACAGTCCGCCTGGACTGGCCCAGCCCGTCGCCGGCCGCCGCAAGAACACGTAAGAAGACACGAAGAAGCGCCGGGACCCTCCAGGCGGTCCCGGCGCTCCTCGGCGATCGGGTGGTTCAGCTCTTCTTGATCGCCGAGATCTCCAGCTCCAGCTGGATCTTGTCGCTGACCAGGACGCCGCCGGTCTCCAGCGCGGCGTTCCAGGTCATGCCGAAGTCCTTGCGGCTCACGGTGGTCTTGGCCTCGAAGCCGACGCGCGAGTTGCCGTAGGGGTCCACGGTGGTGCCGAGGAACTCCACGTCGAACTCGATCGGCTTGGTGACGTCCTTGACCGTCAGGTCGCCGTGCAGGACGAAGTTGTCCTCGCCCTTGACGGTGACGCCGGTGGACTTGAACGTCATCTCCGGGAACTTGTCCTGCTCGAAGAAGTCGCCGGAGAGCAGGTGGCCGTTGCGCTGCTCGTTGCGGGTGTCGACGCTGGCGACCTTCACCGTGGCCTCGGCGCTGCTCTTCTCGGGGTTGGCGCCGTCGACGTGGATCTCGCCCTCGAACTCGTTGAAGCCCCCGCGCACCTTCGTGACCATCGCGTGCCGGGCGATGAACCCGACCGTGCTGTGTGCGACGTCGAAGGTGTAATCGCCGGTCAGGGACGCGTAATCCGTGCTCATAACTCTTCCTCCTGGTGGGCTCGGGCGGGTCCGCGCCGAGCGATCATGGTTGAGGCTTCAACTAACCTATCGCCCCCCACAGCACACCCTGCGGCACTTTCATTCCCGGCGGTTCGCCGTGGCGTCCGCACGGGTGACGTGCGGGGTCCGGGTGAGACGACTCACAGGAACGAAACGCTTGAATCCGGGTATAGCCCTGGCGAACACGCCCGGCCGACGCGCTACGCTCCGCAGCGTCAGGGCATGCGGCGGGACACCCCCTCAGTCCGTCCCGTCGTCGCCGCGGTGTGTGCCACACAGATCAGTCAGGGAGTATCTGCGTGCCGAAGTTCGTGTACGACTTCACCGAAGGCAACAAGGACCTCAAAGACCTCCTCGGCGGCAAGGGTGCGAACCTCGCCGAGATGACCAACCTCGGGCTGCCGGTCCCTCCCGGCTTCACGATCACCACCGACGCCTGCCGGGTCTACCTGGAGCACGGCCAGGAGCCGCCGGAGCTGCGGGAACAGGTGTCCCAGTACCTCGACGCCCTTGAAGCGAAGATGGACAAGAAGCTGGGGCAGGCCGACGGGCCGCTGCTGGTGTCGGTCCGCTCCGGTGCCAAGTTCTCCATGCCGGGGATGATGGATACGGTCCTGAACATCGGGTTGAACGACGAGTCGGTCCTCGGGCTCGCAGCCCAGGCCGACGGCGCTGGGTCCGATGGAGGGTCAGGGTCCGCCGGAAGGGCGGACCGCTTCGCCTGGGACTCCTACCGGCGGCTCATCCAGATGTTCGGCAAGACCGTCCTGGGCATCGACGGCGAGCACTTCGACGAGGCCCTGGAGGACGTCAAGAAGGCCAAGGGCACGCACAACGACCTCGACCTCACCGCCGAGGACCTGCGCGGGCTGGTCGAGACCTTCAAGACAATCGTCGAGAAGGAGGCCGGCCGCACCTTCCCGCAGGACCCCCGCGAGCAGATGGACCTGGCGATCCGCGCCGTGTTCGAGTCCTGGAACGGCGAGCGCGCCAAGCTCTACCGCCGCCAGGAGCGCATCCCCAACGACCTGGGCACCGCGGTCAACATCTGCTCGATGGTCTTCGGCAACCTCGGCATGGACTCCGGCACCGGCGTCGCCTTCACCCGCGACCCCGCCTCCGGCCAGACCGGCGTCTACGGCGACTACCTGCAGAACGCGCAGGGCGAGGACGTCGTGGCCGGCATCCGCAACACCGTGCCGCTGCAGGACCTGGAGAACGTCGACGCCGCGAGCTACGCCGAGCTCACCGACATCATGGCGAAGCTGGAGCACCACTACCGCGACCTGTGCGACATCGAGTTCACCATCGAGCGCGGCAAGCTGTGGATGCTCCAGACCCGAGTAGGCAAGCGCACTGCCGCTGCCGCGTTCCGGATCGCCGTGCAGCTCGTCGACGAGGGCCTGATCGGCCCGGACGAGGCCGTGGACCGGGTCACCGGCGCGCAGCTGGCACAGCTGATGTTCCCGCGCTTCGACGACAACGCCAAAGCCGAGATGATCGCCAAGGGCATGAACGCCTCGCCCGGCGCCGCCTCCGGCAAGGCCGTGTTCGACTCCTACACCGCGGTGAAGTGGTCGCGCTCGGGGGAGAAGGTCATCCTGATCCGCCGCGAGACCAACCCCGACGACCTGAACGGCATGATCGCCGCGCAGGGCATCCTCACCTCGCGCGGCGGCAAGACCTCGCACGCCGCCGTCGTCGCCCGCGGCATGGGCAAGACCTGCGTGTGCGGCGCGGAGTCGCTGGACGTGGACACCAAGCGCCGGCGGATGACCGCGCCGAACGGCGTCGTGGTCGAGGAGGGCGACGTCGTATCCGTGGACGGCACCTCCGGCGCCGTGTACCTCGGCGAGGTCCCGGTCGTCGCCTCCCCGGTCGTGGAGTACTTCGAGGGCCGGCTCGGCGCCGACTCGCCGAAGGCCGACGACCTGGTCAAGGCCGTGCACCGGATCATGACCTGGTCCGACGAGCGCCGCCGGCTGTACGTCCGGGCCAACGCCGACACCCCCGAGGACGCCGCCCGCGCCCGCCGCTTCGGCGCGCAGGGCATTGGCCTCTGCCGCACCGAGCACATGTTCCTCGGCGAGCGGCGCGTGCTGATCGAGCGCCTGATCCTGGCCGAGGACGACGACGAGCGCGAAGCCGCGCTGGCCGAGCTGCTGCCGATGCAGCGCGACGACTTCGTCGCCATCTTCACCGCCATGGGCGGCCTGCCGGTGACGGTGCGCCTGCTCGACCCGCCGCTGCACGAGTTCCTGCCGGACATCACCGAGCTGTCGGTCCGGGTGGCGGTGGCCGAGGCCAAGGGCGAGGAGAACGAGAACGACCTGCGCCTGCTGCAGGCCGTGCACAAGATGCACGAGGCCAACCCGATGCTGGGCCTGCGCGGCGTGCGCCTGGGCCTGGTCATCCCGGGCCTGTTCATGATGCAGGTCACCGCCATCGCCGAGGCCGCCGCGCAGGTCGCCAAGGCCGGCGGCGTGGCGCGCGTGGAGATCATGGTCCCGCTGGTCGGCGCGGTCCAGGAGCTGGAGATCATCCGCGACGAGGCCCAGCAGGTCCTGGACGAGGTCAAGGAGCGCACCGGCGCCGACGTCCGCAGCCTGATCGGCACCATGATCGAGCTGCCCCGCGCGGCCCTGACCGCCGGCCAGATCGCCGAGGCCGCGCAGTTCTTCTCCTTCGGCACGAACGACCTGACGCAGACCACCTGGGGCTTCTCGCGCGACGACGTCGAGGGCGCCTTCTTCTCGGCGTACCTGGACCGCGGCATCTTCGGCGTGTCGCCGTTCGAGACCCTGGACCGCGAGGGCGTCGGCAAGCTGGTCCGCATCGCCGCCGAGGAGGGCCGCAAGACCCGCCCGGAGCTGAAGCTCGGCGTGTGCGGCGAGCACGGCGGCGACCCGGACTCGGTGCACTTCTTCCACGAGGTGGGCCTGGACTACGTGTCCTGCTCGCCGTTCCGGGTGCCGGTGGCCCGGCTGGAGGCGGCGCGGGCGGCGATCGAGTCGGCGGGGAGCGATTCCCGGTGAGGTGAGCGCGCCGAGGCGCGCATGAACTGAACAGGCCGGGTGTCCGTGAGGGCATCCGGCCTGTTGTCAGTTCAACTGCTCATCAATCGGACAGCGTCTCAGTGTCCGAAATCCGCGCCAGCAACACCGGCACCCAGTGCTCGCCATACCGCTCCCGCAGATCGGCCCGGCGCCAGTCATCCCCGGTGATCACGCCGCGGCAGAGCCCTGCGCCGCACCGGCAGTCCATCCGGAAGTCCGGCATCCCCGACGACGTCGCATAGTCGTTGGTCAGCTCCTCCTCCGCGCCGATGTTGCGGCGCGCGACGAGCGTGTACGCGTCGTGCCACCACAGGTTCGGGTCGCAACTGTGGTTCCCGTAGCCGTTGGGCCGGCGCGGCGGGAGCACCAGGTGGCGGTCCTCGCTCACCGCGATCGTGTCGACGTACGCGTCCGAGGTCCGGAAGATCTCCCGCAGCTCCGCGTCGCTCACCAACCGCCCGCCGAGCCGGGACACGACGGTCCCGCGCGCGATCGCCGACCGCGCGAACAGCCCGCGTCCCTCGATCGCCGAATCGCGCACCTCCACATCGGGATGCAGCCGGCAGTCAGCGTCGGTCACGCCGACACGCTACCTGTCAGTCCCCCCGCGTACCCTGACCTCGTGGACGACCGCGTCGATCTCGAAACGCACCGCGCCGAGCTGACGGCCTACTGCTACCGCATGCTCGGCTCCGTCCACGACGCCGAGGACCAGGTCCAGGAGACGCTCCTGCGGGCCTGGAAGGCCCGCGACCGCTACGACCCCACCAAGGCCTCCGTCCGCACCTGGCTCTACCGCATCGCCACCAACGTCTGCCTGACCGCGCTCGAATCGCGCGGGCGCCGTCCCCTGCCGTCCGGCCTCGGCGCGCCGAGCCGGGACACCGAGGCGCCGTTGCGGCCGGCGCTCGATGTCCCGTGGCTGGAGCCCTTCCCCGACGCGCGCTTCGACGCCGACCTGCGTGCCGATCTCCGGCTGGCCTGGGTCGCGGCGGTGCAGGAGCTGCCCGCGCGGCAGCGGGCCGTGCTGGTGTTGCGCGACGTCCTCGACTTCTCCGCCGCCGAGGTCGCGCAGCAGCTCGGGACGACCGTCGCCGCCGTGAACAGCGCTCTGCAACGCGCTCGCGCGACCGTCGACGGGCTCGGTGACGCCGCCGAATTCCGCGAGGCGCCCGACCCGAGCCGGAACGCGACCATCGAGCGCTACATCCACGCCTTCGAGGCCGCCGACGTCCCGGCCCTGGTGAAGCTGCTCGCCGACGACGTCGTCATGGAGATGCCGCCGGTCCCGCTCTGGTACCGGGGCCGCGACGACTACGCCCGCTTCATGGAGCGCGTCTTCCGCATGCACGGCCCAGGCTGGCGCGCCGTCCCCACCTCGGCGAACGGCCAGCCGGCCCTGGCCGCGTACTCCCCGCTCCCCGGCGGCGGCCACAAGGCGCACACGCTCCAGGTCTTCACCGTCGTCGACGACCTGGTCACGGCCAACGTGGTGTTCGCCGACCCGTTCCTGTTCGAGATCTTCGGCATCTTCGACCCGCCGCGATGAGTCCGGTCGGTGCCGCCGGTATGTAAAGGCGACACCGACCGAGAGGACCCGCCATGACCACCACCCCAGCCCGCTTCCTCGTCTTCTGGGAGCGGCCGTCCGACCCCGAGGCCTTCGAGCGCCACTACCGCGAGGTCCACATCCCGCTGGCGCGCAAGATCCCGGGGCTGCGCTCTTACGCCATCACCGACAACCCCGTCCCGGTCCGCGGCGAGCCCTTCTTCCGCATCGCCGAGCTCCGCTGGGACACGATGGACGACCTGCGCGCCGGCATCGACTCGCCGGAGGCCCGCGCGGTCGCCGACGACGTCGACAAGCTGGCCGTCTACGCGACCTGCCGCAACATGGTCATCGAACCCTTCGAGGAACTGCTCTGAGGACAGGCGACAAGACCAGCGACAAGACAGGCGACAAGACCAGCGACAAGACAGGCGACAAGACAGGCGACAAGACAGGCGACAAGACAGGCGACAAGAGGCAGCGGCCGCCCCGGGAGACATCCCGCGGCGGCCCCGCCACCGCCGAGTCTTCAGTTCCCGTTGGCCCGCGCGGGTTACCGTGGGGCGGTGACCGATGCCACTACCGACGCTTACACCGACGCCGACCGGCAGCGGCACCTGCCGGACCACCCCAGCAACAACCGCCGCACCGCCTTCGAGCGGGACCGCGCCCGGGTGCTGCACAGCTCGGCGCTGCGCCGGCTGGCGGCCAAGACCCAGGTGGTGGCGCCGGGATCGAACGACTCGGCGTTCGGCGCCTACATGGACAGTCCCCGCACCCGGCTCACGCACAGCCTGGAGTGCGCGCAGATCGGCCGGGAGCTCGGCAAGGAACTCGGCGCCGATCCGGACCTGATGGAGACCGCCTGCCTGTCCCACGACCTCGGCCACCCGCCGTTCGGCCACACCGGGGAGGAGGCGCTGGCCCTGGCCGCGGCCGACTGCGGCGGCTTCGAGGGCAACGCGCAGTCCTTCCGCATCCTGGTCCGGCTGGAGGCCAAGGCGCTGGGCCCGGAGGGCGAGCCCGGCGGGCTGAACCTGACCCGGGCCGCGCTGGACGCCGCGACGAAGTACCCGTGGACCCGCACCGAGGGCCAGGCGCGCGGCACCGGGAAGTTCGGCGTCTACGCCGACGACGAGCCGGTCTTCGAGTGGATGCGCACCGGCGCCACGCCCGGCCGGACCTGCTTCGAGGCGCAGGTGATGGACTGGTCCGACGACGTCGCGTACTCGGTCCACGACCTGGAGGACGCGCTGCACGCCGGCCACCTGGTCCCGAAGAACCTGCTGTCGTTGGCCGAGCAGGCGGAGCTGTTCGAGCTCACCGAGATCCGTTACGCGCCGGGCTCGAGCGCGGCCGAGCTGTCCGACGCGCTGGGCCGGCTGATGGCCCTGGACTACTGGCCCGGCGACTACGACGGCTCCTTCGCCGCACAGGCCGCGCTGAAGAACGCCACCAGCAGCCTGATCGGCCGCTTCTGCCAGTCGGCGGCCGCCGCCACCCGCGACCGGGCCGCCGAGCGCGCCGCCGACGGGGCCACCGGTCCTCTGACCCGCTACGCCGCCGACCTGATCGTCCCGCGCGAGATCCGGCTGGAATGCGCCCTGCTCAAGGCCGTCACCGCGCGCTACGTCATGCAGCGCGACGATGCCCGCGAACGCCGCCGCCTTCAGCGCGAACTGGTCACCAGCCTGGTCGAAGGCCTCTCCGCGCTGCCGGATCACCTGGAGCCGGCATTCCGCGCCTGGTACGCCGACGCCACCGACGACTGCACCCGCCTGCGCGTGGTCGTGGACCAGGTCGCGTCACTCACCGACGACGCCGCGTATGCCCTGAGCAGGAGAATGGGTACCGTCTGACCACAGCTATAAACTCTGTCTGTGGCTGGACGGATCAATGACGACGACATCGAGCGAGTACGCAAAGCGGCCTCGATCGTCGATGTCGTCGGCGCCGTGGTCCAACTCCGCAACGGAGGCGGCGGGAATCTGAAGGGCCTGTGCCCCTTCCACGACGAGAAGTCGCCGTCCTTCCAGGTCAGCCCGGCGAAGAACTTCTACCACTGCTTCGGCTGCGGGGTCGGCGGCGACGTCATCAAGTTCATGATGGAGTACGACCACCTCACCTTCGCCGAGGCGGTCGAGCGGCTGGCGAGCCAGTACAACATCGAGCTGCGCTACACCGAGGGCGGCTACACGAAGCAGGGGGAGGGGCGCAGCGAGCGCACCCGGCTGATCGACGCGCACAAGGTCGCCACGGAGTACTTCATCGACCAGCTCTCCACCCCGGCTGCCGCGAAGGCCCGCGAAGTCCTGAGCGCGCGCGGCTTCGACGCCTCCGCGATCGAGCAGTTCCGCGTCGGCTTCGCCCCGGAATCGTGGGAATCGCTGGTCCGCCACCTGCGCGGCCGCGGCTTCACCGACAAGGAGATCCTGACCGGCGGTCTGGCCTCCGAGGGCCGCCGCGGCGCGATGGACCGCTTCCGCAACCGGCTGATGTGGCCGATCGCCGACCTGTCCGGCGACGTCATCGGGTTCGGCGGCCGCCGCCTCACCGACGACCCGGAGACCCCGAAGTACCTCAACAGCCCCGAGACGCCGATCTACAAGAAGTCCTCGGTGCTCTACGGCCTGGAGATGGCCCGCCGCGAGATCGTCAAGCAGGAGCGCGCGGTCGTGGTCGAGGGCTACACCGACGTGATGGCCTGCCATCTGGCCGGCGTCCCGACCGCGGTGGCCACCTGCGGCACCGCGTTCGGCGAGGAGCACATCAAGATCCTGCGACGGCTGCTGGCCGACCGGAACCAGTTCCTCGGTGTCGAGGTGGTCTTCACCTTCGACGGTGACTCCGCCGGGCAGAAAGCCGCTATGCGCGCGTATCTCGACGAGGACAAGTTCGTCACGCAGACCTTCGTCGCCGTCGAGCCCAGCGGCATGGACCCGTGCGATCTGCGGCTGGCCAAGGGCGACGCGGCGGTGCGCGAGCTGGTCGCCACCCGGACCCGGCTGTTCGAGTTCGTGATCCGCGCCGAGCTGGCCAAGCAGAACCTCGACGAGTCCGAGGGCCGGGTGCACGCGCTGCGCACCACCGCGCCGATCGTGGCGAAGATCCGCGATTCGGCGCTGCGCAACGACTACACGCGCCGGCTGGCCGGCTGGCTCGGGCTGGAGGAGCGGGACGTGCAGGCCACGGTGCGCCGGCTGCTCGCGGCCTCCGGGGTCCGGCCGGAGGTGCCGGTCTCCGGCGGACCCGGCGGCGGTGGCCAGGGCGGCGGGTACGGCTCCTCAGGCGGCCGTGGCGGCGACTGGGGCGACCGCCGGGGGAATCAGGGCTCGAACAACCGGCGCGGCGGCTACGGCGGCGGACAGGGCGGCCAGGGCGGCCAGGGCGGTTCGGGCGGCCGGGACGGCGGCGGCTATGGCGGCGGTCGCGGCGGAGGCCGAGGCGGCGGTCGCGACGACCGGGGCGACCGTGGCGGGTACGGCAGCCGCGACGACCGCGGTGGCTACGGCGGCGGTTACGGAGGCGGCGGATACAGTTCGCCGAACCAGGACGGCCTGTTCGGTGCCGCGGCCGCGACCGTTCCCGGACACCGCGATCCGGTCGCCGGCGCCGAGCGCGAAGCGTTGAAGATGGCGTTGCAATTCCCGCAACTGGCCGGCGGCACTTTCGACGGTCTGGCGCCGGAGGAGTTCACCGTTCCCGCGTATGCCGCGGTGTGCGCCGCTGTGCGCGCGGCCGGCGGCTGCGCCACCGGCAATGACAACAACTGGACCGGCCGGGTTCAAGATCAGGCCCCTGACGACGCGATCAGAGGCCTGGTCACAGAGCTGACCGTGGAGCCGGTGCACTCGCGCGGCCCGGCGGACGAGCGGTATGTCGCCGAAGTCATGACAAGGGTGCGCATCCACACCGTCGACCGCCGTATCAAGGACGTGAGATCCAAACTGCAGCGGTTGAATCCCGTTACCGGGCAAGAGGAATACAACAAACTCTTCGGTGAACTCGTGGCGTTGGAGCAATACAAGCGTGGCCTGGCGGAAGTCTCATAACGGTCACGGTTTCGTGACCGGCGGGCGACACTGATCTTGTACTGGTTTCCGTTATCTGGGATAGCTCTGCGGCGCGCGGGGTAAGCGTGTGGCGAAGACGTCGCGAACCCCCACCTTGGAGCTTGTCGTGAACAGTGCTGTCGCACAGGGACCGGTGGCCCTCCTCGACACCCTCGCGCCGACCCCCCACCCCACTTCTTCGTCCGCGGCCGAGGCCCGGACCGCTGTCGGTCTGGGCGAGCCGGAGGAACTCGGTCCCCTGCGTGCCCCCGGCCCGGCCGGGCCGGAGATCGCAGAGCTCGAAGCGGTGCTGGAGGAAGAGGCCGAAACCGAGCCGGAGAAGGAAGCCGAGGCGGATTCTAAGGTCAATGCCTGGGCCGATTCCGCCGGACCGGCCGGCGACCTGTTCCGGCAGTACTTGCGGGAAATCGGTCGGGTACCGCTGCTCAACGCGGTGCTGGAGGTGGAACTCGCGCAGGCCGTCGAGGCCGGCCTGTTCGCCGAGGAGAAGCTGACCTACGAGACCCACCTCAAGCCGCAGCTGCGCCGCGAACTGGCGATCCTGGTCCTGGAGGGCCAGGCCGCCAAGCGCCGCCTGATCGAGGCGAACCTGCGGCTGGTGGTGTCGATCGCCAAGCGCTACCTCGGCCGCGGCATGTCGATCCTGGACCTGGTCCAGGAGGGCAACCTCGGTCTGATCCGCGCGGTCGAGAAGTTCGACTACACCCGCGGCTACAAGTTCTCGACCTATGCCACCTGGTGGATCCGGCAGGCGATGAGCCGCGCGCTGGCCGACCAGGCCCGCACCATCCGGGTGCCGGTGCACGTGGTCGAGCTGATGAACCGCGTGGTCCGGCTGCAGCGCCGGCTGTTGCAGGAGAACGGCGTCGAGCCGTCGCCGGACGATATCGCGGAGGTTCTGGGCGTCGCGGTGGAACGCGTCGTCGAGGTGCTGCGCCTGGCCCAGGAACCGGTGTCGCTGCACGCGCCGGTCGGCGAGGAGGACGACGTGGCGCTCGGCGACCTCATCGAGGACGCCGACGCGGTCTCCCCGGCCGACTCGGTCGCCGTGGTGATGCTGCGCGAGCACCTGGACGCGCTGCTGTCCACGCTCGGTGAGCGGGAGAAGCGCGTGGTGCAACTGCGCTACGGGCTCACCGACGGCCAGCCGCACACGCTGGAGGAGATCGGGCGCACGTTCGGCGTGACGCGGGAGCGGATCCGGCAGATCGAGGCCAAGACCCTGGCCAAGCTGCGCGGGCACACCTATGCCGATCAGCTGCTTGACTACCTGCGATGACGGTGGGTCACCAACAGGATACTGAATCGCACCGGACCAGCCGGAACAGGTTGGGCGGGACCTGTTTCCGGCGCGCGGCGCATACGGCATGATCTGGCGTCATGCCGATCGTCGCGGGTATCGATTCCTCGCCCAGCACCACACGAGTCGTCGTCTGCGATGCCCTCAGCGGGAAGGTGATCCGCAAATCGGCGGTGGCCCACCCCGCCGCCGGTGACGACGACCCGCACGAGTGGTGGAACGCACTCGTCAAGGCCTGCGACGGCGACATCCTGGACGGGGTCCAGGCGGTCGCCGTCTCCGGCCAGCGCCAGGCGCTCGTCGCGCTGGACAACGCCGGGGGCGTGGTGCGCCCGGCGCTGATGTCCACCGACTTCCGCGCCGCCAACTCCGCCGACGACCTCGTCGTCGAGGGCGGCGGCCCGGGCGCCTGGGCGTCCGCGGTCGGCTCGGTGCCGACCGCCGCCTTCCCGATAGCCAAGCTGCGCTGGCTGGCCCAGCGCGAGCCGGAGAACGCCGCGCGGGTGGCCGCCGCCCTCCAGCCGCACGACTGGCTCACCTGGCTGCTGCTCGGGGCCGCCGCCGCGCCGGTCACCGACCGCGGCGAGGCCTCCGGCACCGGCTACTGGTCGCCGTTCTCCAACGACTACCGCACGGCCCTGCTGATCCACGCCTTCGGCCGCGACCTCGCCGTGCCGCGCGTGCTCGGCCCGGTCGAGCCCGCGGGGACCACCAACGCCGGGGTTTTAGTGGCGCCCGGCACCGGCTCGGCGATGGCGCAGGTGCTCGGCCTGTCCGCGGAACCCGGCGACGTCGTGATCAGCATCGGCGCCACCGGCACGCTGTTCGCCGGCGGCCTGGAGCGCCCGATCGCCGACCCGAGCGGCACCGTCTCCGGGTTCGCCGACGCCACCGGCGGCTTCCTGGCCATGGCCCGCACCGGCGAGGCGATGCCGACGCTGGAGGCCGCCGCGAAGATGACCGGCGTGGACCTGCAGGGCCTGTCACGCCTCGCGCTGGAGTCCACCCCCGGCGCGCAGGGCGTGGTGCTGGTGCCGCCGATGGCCGGCCAGCCGGGCTCGCTGACCGGACTGCGGCTGGCCCGGATGACCGCGCCGAACCTGGCGCGCGCGGCGGTCGAGGGGATGCTCTGCGGGATAGCCGAGGGGCTGGACGCGCTGGCCGTGCAGATGGCCGCGGTGGGTACGCCGCTGCGGCGCGTGATACTCACGGGCAAGGGCGCGAGGCTGGATGCGGTGCGGCTGATAGCGCCGGCGATATTCGGGGTGCCGGTCGCGGTCGCGGTGTCCGGCTCGTTCGAGGACGGGCCCGGCGGCGGCCTGACGTCTACAGGCGTGTTCGCGGCGCTGGACGCGTCGGGCGTGCCGCGGCCGGGCTCGGGGCGGCCTACTGGCGCGGTGATGATGGGAGGCAGCGAGATCATGGCGATCGGCGCGGCGCGGCAGGCGGCGTGGGTGCTGGCGGCGTCCACGGCGCCGGGCGGGGAGGCGCCGAAGGCTCCGCCGATGTGGAACGAGGCGGTGATGTTCAAGGACTCGCCGAATGTGAAGGCTGGTATTGGGGCCGGGGTGCGGGCGCAGTATGCGGGTGCTCGGGAGGCGATGTTGGCTTCTATGGAGAGCTTGGCTACGCCGGGTGCGGGTGCGGGTGCGGGTGCGGCTGGGGC
>NZ_JAACYW010000024.1 GCF_015356825.1 Catenulispora rubra
GCGCTGGTGGTGGTGGAGCGGTCAGCGACGCAGCCGTTGCTGAGGCCGGGGCTGGTGCGGGATCGTGCGGTCGTGGCCGGGGCGGCGGTGATGTTCGCAGCGACGATCCTGCTGATCACCGGGTTCTTCCTCGTCTCGTGGTACCTCCAGCACCGCGCGGGCTACTCGGCACTGCGGACCGGCGTGGTGTATCTGCCGGTGGCGGTGGCCACGGGTCTCGGCGCGCATCTGGCGTCGCACGGTGTCGGGCACCTCGGGTTCCGTGGCACCGCCGGCACCGGTTTCACCTTGGCGGGCGTCGGTGCGTTGCTGTTGACCAGGCTGCCCGCGTCCGGGAACGCGGCGCTCGCGGTGCTGCCGGGGTTCGTGCTGCTCAGTGCCGGTGTCGGGATGGCGCTGGTGACGGCCACGACGGTGGCGCTGCATCAGGCCGACCACCGCGAGGCGGGGCTGATCTCGGGGCTGGTCAACACCGGGCACGAGCTCGGGTCGGCGCTCGGCGTGGCGCTGGCGTCGGTGCTGGCGGCGGGGAGCCTCGGGGTGGCGGCGACCGGCGTCGGCGGGTTCCGGACGGCGTTCGCGGCGGCGGCCGGCATCGCCGCGGTGGCGGCGGTCGGGGCGCTGGCGGCGCTGCCTGCGGGGCGGCCGGATCCGGGGGCGCGGCCGGTGTTCGGGCACTGAGCCACACCACAGCGCGCGGCGTGGGCTCGCCCCGCACCCTAGGCTTTCCCCATGGCCGACAAGACCGACAAGCGCCCCCGATCCGGCGGCGCCCCGCCGGCGGACGGCCGTCCCGCCAAGCGTGCCGACGCCGAGCGGACCATCACCGCCATCCTCGACGCGGCCCTGGAGTGCTTCGGCACCAGCCCCGACGCCACCGTCACCGAGATCGCCAAGGCGGCCGGCGTCGGCCGGGTGACGGTCTACGGACACTTCGACTCCCTCCCCGCCATCGTCGACGCCCTCCTGGTCCGCTCCCTGACCGAGGCCGACGCCACCTTCGCCACCTTGGACCTGGAATCCGGCACCGCCGCCGAAGCGATGAACCGCCTGCTGCACGCCCCCTGGCTCCTGGGCCGCTACCAAGGCCTGCTCGCCGCCGCCACCGCCCACCTCGGCCCCGAAAAGGTCCGCCGCCTCCACGACCAAGTCTTCGCCCGCATCGAAGCCGTGGTCGCCCGCGGCCGCACCACCGGCGAGTTCCGCACCGACCTACCCCTCCCCTGGCTGACCGCGTCCATCTACGCCCTGGCCCACGCGGCCCTCGCCGAGGCCGACGCCGGGCGCGTGGGACGCGAGGAGGCGGCGGAGTTGCTGAGTCGGACGTTGCTAGGGCTGCTGCGGGAACCGGCTCAGCCTTAGCCTCGCTCCACGGTCCAGTCCGCATTCCGGTCCGCCCTGTCACTGCGAACCTGTACAAATAAGACCATGAGCAACACCAGCGCACCCGCCCCCGACTCGTCCCCCGCCGTCCGCGAGGAGGCCGAGGCGCTGCTGCGGCGGTTGGCCGGGGAGTCGGCGCGCTTGCGGGAGGACCAGTGGACGGCGATCCATGCGCTGGTGGAGGAGCGGAGGCGGGCGTTGGTCGTGCAGCGGACCGGGTGGGGGAAGTCCGCGGTGTACTTCGTCGCCACGGCCTTGCTGCGGGCTCGGGGAGCCGGGCCGACGGTGATCGTCTCGCCGCTGCTGGCCCTGATGCGGAACCAGATCGAGGCCGCTGAGCGGGCCGGGATCCGGGCGCGGACCATCAACTCGGCGAACCTGCACGAGTGGGAGGAGATCCGGGGCGAGGTCGCGGCCGGCGAGGTGGACGTGCTGCTGATCTCGCCGGAGCGGCTGAACAACCCCGACTTCCGGGACGAGGTGCTGCCGAAGCTGGCCTCGGAGGTCGGGCTGCTGGTCGTGGACGAGGCGCACACCGTCAGCGACTGGGGCCACGACTTCCGGCCGGACTATCGGAGGATTCGGACGTTCCTCGCCGACCTGCCGCCCGGCGTGCCGGTGCTGGCCACGACCGCGACGGCGAACGCGCGTGTCGTCGCCGATGTCGCTGAGCAGCTCGGCACGCACAGTGAGGCCGACACGCTGGTGCTGCGCGGGACGCTGGACCGGGAGAGCCTGGCGCTACATGTGGTGCGCCTGGGCGGCCCGGAGGAGCGGTTTGCGTTCCTGGCCGAGCAGCTGCCGAACCTGCCCGGGTCGGGGATCATCTACACACTGACGGTCGCGGCCACGGATGAGGTTGCCACGTTCTTGCGCTCGCGTGGGTTCGCGGTGGCCTCCTACTCCGGACGCACCGAGGACGCCGAGCGGCGGCAGGCTGAGGCGGACCTGCTCGGCAACCGCATCAAAGCCCTGGTCGCCACCTCGGCCCTCGGCATGGGCTTCGACAAGCCCGACCTCGGGTTCGTGGTCCACCTCGGCGCGCCGAACTCCCCGATCGCGTACTACCAGCAGGTCGGGCGCGCCGGGCGCGGTGTGGACCACGCGGAGGTGTTGCTGCTGCCGGGGCAGGAGGACCGGGCGATCTGGCAGTACTTCGCCTCCCTGGCCTTCCCGCCGGAGCAGCAGGTGCGCGCGACCCTGGACGCGCTGGCCGCCGCCGGCCGGCCGCTGTCCACCGCGGCCCTGGAGCCGCGCGTCGACCTGCGGCGCTCGCGCCTGGAGACGATGCTCAAGGTGCTGGACGTGGACGGGGCGGTGCGCCGCGTCAAGGGCGGCTGGGTCTCGACCGGCGAGGACTGGGAGTACGACGGCGAGCGCTACGCGCGCGTGGCGGCGGCCCGCGAGACGGAACAGCGCTCGATGATCGAGTACGAGACCACCACCGAGTGCCGCATGACGTTCCTGCGCCGCCAGCTCGACGACCCCGCGATCGAAGGACCCTGCGGACGCTGCGACAACTGCGCCGGCGCCAAGTTCACCGCCAGCGTCACCGGCGAAGGCGCCGAAGCCGCCCGCGCCGCCCTGGCCAAGCCCGGCGTCGAGATCGCGCCACGCAAGCTGTGGCCGACCGGCATGTCGGCGCTCGGGGTGGCACTGAACGGCAAGATCCCCGCAGGCGAGAGCGCCGAGACCGGACGCGCGCTCGGCCGCCTGACCGACCTGGGCTGGGGCACGCGGCTGCGCGACCTGCTCGCCGACGGGACCGCCGACCGCGCGCTGCCCGAGCCGATGGTCGACGGGATCGTGAAGGTCCTCGCCGCCTGGGACTGGAAGCAGCGCCCGACAGGAGTGGTCTCGATCGGCTCACACAGCCGACCCACCCTGATCGCCGACACCGCACGCCGCATCGCCGCTATCGGTCGCCTGGAGTACCTCGGCACTGTGGACCCGTCCCCGGCCCCGGGACAGGCACGCCGCGGAAACAGCGCGCAACGACTGAAGCAGGTGCACGACGCCTTCACGATCAGCCCGGAGCTGGCCGAGGCGGTGGCAGCGCATCAGGGCCCGATCCTGCTGGTCGACGACCGGGTGGACACCGGCTGGACGATGACGGTCGCGGCCCGGATGCTGCGGCAGGCTGGCGCTGATGACGTACTGCCGTTCGCGCTGGCGATGGAGGCCTGAGGAGGCGGATACAGGCAGAACGTAGCGCGCGCCGCAAGCGGGGCGAGACGCTCACGGCACGCGACCTCCGGGACCTCCAGCTCGTGCAGGTCCAGACCGCCCCGGCCGGCCGCCGGCCGGCGCGCGGGAGGCGACGGCGCCCGAACGTCCATATCCGCATCCTGCGATGCCACCCCGCCGCACGTCCAGGCCCGGCGCCCGAACCCGGAGTTCAGACCCCGGCAGCCGAGCCCGGCGCCGGGGCCACGTCGACAAGACGCCCGACCGAACGGCAACCGATCAAGACCCGGCGGTGGCCCGATAAATCTGCGCGATCTTGTCCGAGAAGTAGATGCTGTACGAGGTGTTCGGCGTGTTCCCGCCCTGCTCGTACCCGCCGAGCACACCGACCAGCCGGTCCCCCGAAGCGATGAACGGACTCCCGCTGGCCCCGTCCGGCAGCCCCTCGCAGTCCAGCTCCAACTGCGTGTCGGAGGCCTTCTTCGTCTTGTTCGCGCACCCGACCGGCTTCGAGGCCGTCAGCGGATAGGCCGCCACGCTGACCGCGTTCTCGTACCCCGGCCACGTGGTGAACGTGTCCGCCCCGGTGAGGCTCTCCAACGTCTGCGACCCGCCGCCGACCTTGCGCACCTTGAGGAACGCTATGTCGGAATCCGGGTCCTCCTTGTTCACCCACCCCGCGTCCACGTACGCCTCGGTGGCCACCCACAGCCCGTACGGCGCGATGTCGTCGTGGTACCCGGGCACGAACACGACGTGGTTCTGCCATCCGGCGAACAGCTTGTCGTAAACGCAGTGCCCGGCGGTGACGATCAGGTTCCCCGACGCGCTGTGCACGACGCTGCCGGTGCAGTAGTGCGCCGAGACCACGCCGCCGACGCTGAAGAACACCGCGCCGACCTTCGGGACCCCGTCGAAGGACTGCGCGGCCACCTTCGCGTCCGCCCCGGTGCCGGTGCTGGTGCCGCTGGGTATCGGGCCGGTGCCCGGAGCCCCCGCGCGCAGGATCGTGTGCGGGTCGACGGGCTTGGACTCCATCACATGCGTGACCACCTTCGACGCGGCCGCGCTGCTGGAAGCCGAACTGGCCGCCGCGCTCTGGCCGGAGGAGCCGCCGGAGCAGGCGGTCGCCGACACCGACACGGCGAGGGCGGTTATTGCGAGCAGGAGACCATGGCGGCGGTGCTTCATGGCGGTGAGAATGCCTCCCGTGTCGGAACGTTGTCAGTCGCGCAGCATACCGGCGGCGACGACGGGGCTCAGGATCCCACAGATAGCGAGCGCAGGACCGCGACCCCCACGGAAACCCGCCCCGGCCCGCCGTTCGGCACCGCCGCGACGCGCCCGGGCAGGGACGCCCCGAACGGATCGACGTCGAGCACGTACTCCGAGCTGTCGTTGTCCATGATGAGATCGACGCCCAGCGACCGGATACCGGGAAAGTACGTAGCGGTCCGCTCGGCCACCTCCACCAGCCGCGCCCAGCGCTCCATCCCGAACCGCTCCATGAACGTCTGGATCTCGGGGCGCCGGCCGCCGTACCACTCGCGCAGGACCACCTGTTCCCGGTTGATCCCGGCGGCGTGCGTGACCAAGCCGTCGACCACCGCGAACCGCATGTCGTGGAACGCGTTGCCCAGGTATACGCGGTGCAGCGACGCGACCCGGTGGATCCCGTCGTCGGCGAGCAGTTCGACCAGCTCGTCGAACCCGTGCCGGGTGCCGGCCGCCGTGCCGGGAGCGCGCCACACCTCGTAGCCGGTGCGCGTGCGGTGCCGGTACAGCCGAGTGCCCGAGCCGTCGATCAGCCAGTCGTCGGAGCCGGCGAAACGGGGACGCAGGATGCCGCGGGCCGCCGAATCGGGCAGCCCCAACACCGGGACGCCGCTCTGGCTCAGGAACTCGTCACGCTTCGTACGGTCCAGCGCCAGCAACGTCGGCTCGACCGCCGCGGCCAGCCGCGCGCCGGCCTTCGTCACCTGGGCGTCCAACTGCCTCAAAGCAACCTCAAGCTCCGCATACCGCGCACGCTGACCGCCGACCGGGTTGTCGGTGACGCACGGATGCAGACGCTCGGCGAAGACGACTTCGCCCGGCAGGAACTCGGCCTCGGAGTCCACCACGGCCGACCACGGCACGAAGCGCGGCGGCGCCACGTCGGCGTCCTGCGCCGCCCGCGACCACTCGGCGCGCGCCGACTCGTCCTCGCGGGCGACGACCGCCCAACTCAGGGTGCTCATTCGGCCACCGCTATGAACCGGTCGGCGTCGCGCCCCAACAGTGCTTCGTCCACGTTGACGTCCACTTCGGGAAGGGCTTGCCACAGCCGGGCGATCATCTCGTCGCTGATCCAGTGGTGGTGCAGGTCCAGCCGGCGCAGGTGGGTCAGCGGCTGCCCGGCCAGCAGCGCGGCCACACCTTCGTCGCCGAGCGTGCCGAGCGACAGGTCCAGCGACTCCAGCTGGGCCACCACCGGTGCGTGAGCGAGCAGCGCCGCCAGGGCGTCGGTGTCCTCGGCGTTGCGCAGTCCCAGGTGGCGCAGGGCCGGGAACGCCGTGCCGGACAGGACGTCGGCGAGGTCGTCGGCACCGGCGCCGCCATCGTAGATCGAGGTGCCGAGGTAGAGGTCCAGGCCGGTGAGCGCCGGAAGATCGGACTGCCCGACGGTGCGCACGACCTGCGGCGGCAGGCCGCCGGTCTGCATCGTCAGCTCGCGCAGGTTCTCGTGGACCAGCGGCTGCATGTCCAGCGCGGAGGCGCCGCGCATGCCGAAAGCGACGAGGGCCGGGAAGGCGGCGAGCAGCGGTCCGGGATCGGCCTGCTCGATCCAGGAGACTTCGGTCATCTCCGAGGAGACGTCGCCGAGGAACAGCGCTTCCAGGTTCGGGAAGCGGCTCGCGTCGGCCAGGAGCGCGTCGCGGGCGTCGTCCCAGCCGGACATGGCCTCCTCGCCGTCCCAGCTGCTGAGCGTCAAGGCTCTGACGCGTGTGGTGTCGACCGAGGCGACGAACAACGCCCAGATCCGGTCGCCGGCGGCGCTGTCCATGTCTTCGCAGCCCACGCGCCAGGCCCAGGCCTCGACGTCCTCCGGGATGTCGGCCGGTTCCACGTCGGCGGCGTCGCCGTACGCGAAGGCGATGATCGGCAGCCCGTGGAACGTGGTCAGGGCGTCATGTCGGAAATCCTGAATCACCCGGGCACGGTATCGCTGTCGATAGTCGTATACAATCTAGGATTCAGGGTCCTGATCCTCGGCAATCGTCTGCGGATCCGGCGGGTCCAGCGGACGGTGCGCCCCGCGGCCCTTGGCGATGTGTCGGGTGACGACGCGCGCCGCCTTGTCCGGGTCGCCGGACTCCAGGACCTCGACGATCTCCCGGTGCTCACGCCAGGAATCCTGCGCGCGGCGCGGCAGCTTGGCCGTGTAGACCCACTCCATCTTCCATCGGAGCTGGGTGATCAGCTCGGCCAGGGTCCGACTGCCGGAGGCCTGGGCCAGCACCTCGTGGAACCGGCTGTTCAGCCGGGCCAGCTCCTCCAGGCGGCCGGCGGCCAGTGCGTCGTCGGCCAGCGCCACCAGCTCCTTGAGCCGGCCGAGCTGCTCGGGGGTGTGGCGGACGGCGGCCCGCGCGGCGCCCAGCGGCTCCAGCAGGGAGCGGATCTCGACCAGGTCCTCGGCCTCGGCGTCGTCGAGTTCGGCGACGACCACGCCGGCGTAGGGGCGCCGGGCGACGAAGCCCTCGGCCTCCAGCGTGCGCAGGGCTTCGCGGACCGGGACGCGCGAGACGCCGTAGCGCGCCGACAGCGCCTCCTCGGCCAGCCGGGCGCCGGGGGCGTGGACCCCGCGGATGATGTCGTCGCGGATGGCGCGGGTGACACCGCCGGCGCCACCGACCCCGGCGCCACCGACCCCGGCAACACTGGCGCCGGCGATACCGGCGCCGCCCCCGACACCCCCGCCGCCGTCCTTGCCAACCCTGCTGTCCATCGGCCACCTTGATTGTATACAATCGAGCCCGACCGGGAGGAGGAAGGGCTGTGGCGAACGTACTACAGCGGGGAGGGCGTACCGCGCGCGGCGCTCTGGCCAAGGTCGGGATCGATCCGCAGCTGATGGCGATCCTCGGCACGGTCGGGCTGGCGACGCTGCTCCCGGCCCGCGGCGGCACGGCGACCGGCCTGAGCCACGCGACGGTGTTCGTGATCGGCCTGCTGTTCTTCCTCTACGGCGCGCGCCTGTCGCCGAAGGCCGCGTGGGACGGCGTGAAGCAGTGGCGGCTGCACCTCGTGATCCTGACCTCGACGTTCGTGCTGTTCCCGTTGCTGGGGCTGGCCGCCGAGGCGGCGTCCGAACCGGTGCTCGGCCCGGATCTGGCCAAGGGTGTGCTGTTCCTGACGCTGCTGCCCTCGACGGTGCAGTCCTCGATCGCGTTCACGTCCTTGGCCCGGGGCAACGTGGCGGCGGCGGTGTGCGCGGCGTCGTTCTCCTCGCTGGCCGGGATCGTGGTGACGCCGGCGTTGGCCTCGGTCGTGCTCGGCGGCGCGGTGCGGGTGGACGGCAGCGCGGTGACGTCGTTGACGGCGCAGTTGCTGCTGCCGTTCGTCGCCGGGCAGGTCGCGCGCCGCTGGATCGCCGACTGGATCGGCGCGCACAAGCCGCTGCTGACCGTCGTCGACCGCGGCTCGATCCTGCTGGTGGTCTACAGCGCCTTCAGCGAGGGCATGGTCGCAGGGGTCTGGCATTCGGTGTCGCTGCCGCGGCTGGGGACGTTGGTGGTGTGCTGCGCGGCGGTGCTCGCCGCGGTGTTGATGCTGACCGGGCTGGCTTCGCGGCAGCTGGGCTTCGCCCGGCCCGAGCGCGTGACGCTGGTGTTCTGCGGGTCGAAGAAGAGCCTGGCGGCCGGGCTGCCGATGGCGGCGGTGCTGTTTCCGGGGCACGCGCTGAGCCTGATGGTGTTGCCGCTGATGCTGTTCCACCAGATCCAGCTGATGGTGTGCACGGTGTTGGCCCGGCGGTGGGGTCAGGAGTCCGTATCGCAGAAGGCTGCCGAACCGATAGTGCTGCCTGCGCCTGCCTGAGCGAATGCGAGCCCTGCTGAACCCGCCTAAGCCCGCCACCCCAGATCCCCCGACAGCCGCCGAGCCACCCCCGCGAGCCGCTGCCCGAGCGCGTCCAGCCGTCCCTCCAGCCGGCTCTTCGGCGCGGCCACGTTCAGCGAGGCCACGGCGATCCCGCGGAAGTCGTACACCGCCGACGAAGCGCCGACCAGACCCGGCTCGAACTCCTCGTCCACCGTGGCGTATCCACGAGTCTTGATACGTGTGCACTCATCAATCAGCTCCGTACGGGTCCTGATATGCCCGGTCGGCGGGACGTCGGGCAGTTCCTCGTCCGGATACAGCGCCAGCAGCGACTCTTTCCCCAACTCCGCCAACAGAACCCGGCCGGCGGTCAGCGTGTGCGCGGGGGCCTCGACGCCGACCCAGGCCAGGCCGCGGAAGCCGTGGCGCGGGATCTCCGAGTGCACCGTCACGCAGGCGATGCCGCGCAGCACGCACAGATGCACCGTCTCCCCCAGCGAGGCGACCAACTCCCGCATCACCGGCTGCGCCCTTCCGGTGAGGCGCGCCTCGGCGGTCATCGCGGCGAAGTGGAACAGCCGCCATCCGAGCCCGAAGCGGCGCGAGGTGTCGTCGCGCGCCACCAGCCCGGCCCGCTCCAACCGCGACAAAGCGCGGGAGACCTGGCTCTTCTCGCGGCCGGTGGCCACGGCTATGTCGGTGAGGCGCAGTCCCTCGCCGGTCCGGGCGATGGCCTCGGACAGGGCTTCCAGGATGTCGAGATCCCGGACAAAACCGGACTCTTTGACCTCTGATATCGGCGGCATGTTGCAACCATAGCAACTTCTGGTGACGCCTATTGAAACTTTCGCTCACGCGGTTCTAGTTTGAGCCACACCTCAAGCTCATGACCGCAACAAACCAGCGGAAGGAAAGGAGGGGGACCCGTGCCGAGCCCGTCGCTGTCGGACTACCTGAGGGTCCAGTGGCCGTACATCAGGCCCCTGTTCTGGGAGCAGATCCAGCTGGTGCTGCTGACGATGGTCATCGCCGCCGCAGTCGGCGTCACGATCGGTGCGCTGGTCTGGGACCGCCCGCGGATCTCGGGGCCGGTGATGGCACTGGCCGGGGCGCTTTTGACGATCCCCTCGCTGGCGCTGCTGACGCTGTTGCAGCCGGCCACGGGCCTGGGCTGGACGACCACCGTGATCGCGCTGGTCGTCTACGCGCAGCTGCCGATCATCCGCAACACCGTGGCCGGGCTGCGCAGCGTGGACCCCGCGGTGACGCAGGCCGCCGCCGGCATCGGGATGGGGCCGGTGCGCCGGCTGGTCCGGGTGCAGCTGCCGCTGGCCTGGCCGGTGATCCTGGCCGGGCTGCGGGTGGCCACGATGCTGGTGTTCGGCATCTCGGCGATCGCCGCCTACGTCTCCGGGCCGGGGCTGGGGAACCTGGTCTTCACCGGGCTGTCCCGGCTCGGTTCGGTCAACGCCACCAACCAGGCGGTCGTCGGCGCGTTCGGGATCGCGCTGCTCGCCTTGGCCTTCGACGCCGTGTACCTCGTGCTGCGCCGCGTCACCGTCTCCAGGGGGATCCGTGTCTGAGAACTCCGACAGCCCGCAGGCGCTCGGCATCGAGCTGGAGCACCTGACCAAGGTCTACCCCGGTCAGCCGGCCCCGGCCGTGGCCGACGTGTCGATGCACATCCCCGCCGGGGAGCTCGTCGCCTTCGTCGGGCCCTCCGGCTGCGGCAAGACCACCACCATGAAGCTGATCAACCGGCTGATCGAGCCGACCTCCGGGGTGATCCGGCTCGGCGGCGAGGACGTCACGCACACCGATCCGGTGAAGCTGCGGCGGCGGATCGGCTACGTGATCCAGTCCATCGGCCTGTTCCCGCACATGACGATCGCCGACAACGTCGGCGCGGTGCCGAAGATGCTCGGCTGGCCGAAGAAGCGGATCGCCGCGCGCTCCGAGGAACTGCTGACGCTGGTCGGCCTGGAGCCGGCGAAGTACCTCTCGCGCTACCCGCGCCAGCTGTCCGGAGGACAGCAGCAGCGCGTGGGGGTGGCGCGCGCCCTGGCCGCCGACCCGCCGGTGCTGTTGATGGACGAGCCGTTCGGCGCGACCGACCCGATCACGCGGCTGCGGTTGCAGCGCGAGTTCAAGGATCTTCAGCGCTCGCTGGGCAAGACGGTCATCTTCGTCACCCACGACTTCGAAGAGGCGCTGCTGCTCGGCGACCGGATCGCGGTGCTGGCCGAGCAGTCGCGGGTGGTGCAGTACGACCGGCCGCTGGCGCTGCTGACGAATCCGGCGGACGAGCACGTGCGGCAGTTCGTCGGCAGTACGGCGCACGTCCGGCTGCTGGCGCTGCTGCCCGCCGCGAACGCCGCCGACCCGGCGATCACGACGAGCTCGCAGGATCCTGCGATCCCCGCCGACGCGACGTTGCGCGAGGTCACCGAGCAGTTGCTGGGCACCGCGCAGGCGGTGCGGATCGTGGACGCGGCCGGGGCGACCCTCGGCGGCGCCGATTTCGCCAGCGTGCGCAAGGCGGTCGCGGCCACGCAGCTGGCCGAGGCTGAGACCGCTTCTGCGGCGGTCGGGCTGTGAGCGCCGTCGAGGCGCCGCCGACCGGCGTCGACGCCGGAAGCCTGGCGTTCACCGTGGCTCGCGACCGGACCTCGCGTCGGAACGCGCTGCGGCTGGCGACCACGCCGGTGTTGATCGCGCTGGCGCTGCTCGGTCTGTATCTGTGGGTCCACTCGCAGACCCTGGACTCCATCGAGCAGCGCACGCTGAACTGGTCGTATCTGAGCACTGCGATCGGCCAGCACCTGAAGCTGACGTTCCTGGCCGCGGGAATCACGCTGGTGATCGCGGTGCCGCTGGGCATCGTGCTGTCGCGGCCGGGGGCGCGGCTGGTCGCGCCGTTCTTCCTGGGCCTGGCCAACCTCGGGCAGGCGTTCCCGGCGATCGGCCTGCTGGTGCTGCTGACCATGAAGCTGGACGTCGGCGTGAAGGTCGCGATGATCTCGATCGTGGCGTACAGCGTGCTGCCGGTGCTGCGCAACACGATCGTCGGGCTGCAGCAGATCGACCCGGCGGTGGTCGAGGCGGCCAGCGGGATCGGGATGCGGCCCGGCGAGATCCTGCGCAAGATCGAGCTACCGCTGGCGGTGCCGGTACTGATGGCCGGCGTGCGGACCACGCTGGTGCTGGCGGTCGGCGTCACCACGCTGGCCACCTTCGTCAACGCCGGAGGCCTGGGCGACATCATCGTCAACGGGCTGAAGCTGAACCGGTTCCCCGTGCAGGTCACCGGCGCGGTGCTGGTGATGTGCATCGCCTTCTTCGTGGACTGGCTCGCGCGCATCGCCGAGGAGTTCACGCGGCCGCGCGGCCTGTAAGTACCTCCGTTTTCCCAAGCACTCCCCCTTACCCCCATTTCGAACGGAGAGCCCCTCATGCGTTCCCGCATTCTCTTGTGCGGCATATCCGCCGCGGCGTTGTTGGCCGGCACGACCGCCTGCGGCAGCTCGAAATCCTCCGGCGGCGGTTCCGGCTCCATGGGCGACGAGCTCAAGGGCGCCTCGTTCACCGTCTCCAGCAAGGACTTCACCGAGAGCATCCTGCTCGGCAAGATCACCGAGTACCTGCTCCAGGCGCACGGCGCGAAGTTCACCGACAAGACCGACATCAAGGGCTCGGTGAACACCCGCACCGCGCTGACCTCCGGCCAGGTCGACATGTACTGGGAGTACACCGGCACGGCCTGGATCACCTACCAGAAGAACACCACGCCGGTCTCGGACCCCACCGACCAGTACGACAAGGTGAAGGCCGCGGACGCCGCCAACGGCATCGCCTGGCTGAATCCGGCGCCGATGAACGACACCTACGCCTTCGCCACCCGCGCCGGCCAGGCCGACAAGCTCGGCGTGCACACGCTGTCGGACCTGGCCAAGCTCTCCCCCTCGGACGCCACGTTCTGCATCGAGTCCGAGTTCTCCACCCGCGACGACGGCTTCCCCGGCATGACCAAGGCCTACGGCCTGACCGTCGGCAAGGGCCAGACCAAGATGCTGGACACCGGCGTCATCTACACCGAGACCGCCAAGGGCGGCACCTGCAACTTCGGCGAGGTGTTCGCCACCGACGGCCGCATCAGCGCCCTGAAACTCACGGTCCTCAAGGACGACAAGCACTTCTTCCCGAACTACAACGCGGCCCTGACGCTGAAGCAGTCGTTGCTGACCAAGTACCCGGCCATCGCCACGATCGTGAACCCGGTGGCCGCCAAACTCGACGACGCCACCATGACCGAGCTGAACGCCGAGGTCGACGCCCAGGGTCTGCCGGCCGACCAGGTCGCCAAGGACTGGCTGAAGAAGAACGGGTTCACCAAGTAATGCCAGCGCAGAACGAGCCACAGCCCTTTCAGGAAATACAGATCGGCGAGTCCTTCATCGGAACGGGCGTCAACGCCGCGCACGTCAACACCGTCCTGGGTCCGCGCACCGGCCCCGCGGGCGCCGCGTGGGCCACCGCGCTGGCCACGCCGAGCGCCGGGCACGTGCCGTTCATGGCCGTGCTGGCGCCGGGGGTGGCGGTGCAGCCGCCGACGTTGTTCGTCACCAAGGCGGCGATCGAGAACGACGCCCACGGGAACCTCACCTGGGGTGCCGCGCAGGCCGGGGTCGCCGGCGGCGTGGCCGACGCGGTGGCGGCCGGGCACGTCGGCGCCGACGCGGTCGGCGGGCTGGTGCTGATCGCCGCGGTCTGGGTGAACCCCGGCGCCGACGACGAGCAGAGCGTCTACCGCAACAACCGGCTGGCGACCGCCACGGCGTTGGCCAACGGGGCGGCGGGGCTGCCCGGGCTCGACGAGGTCATGAAGTACCGCGACGCACCGGCCAACCCCTTCTTCTCCGGCGTGGCCGCGCCCGAGGACAGCGCAGTACCCACTAAGAGCGCAGTACCCACAAAGAGCGAAGCGAGTACAGCGTGAAGATCGCCGACATCCGGTTACTGCGGGCCACCCTGCCCCTGGACCCCCCGTTCGACGCCGCCTGGGACCCGGTGCCGCGCACCCGGTTCGCCGCGACCGTCGTCAAGGTGACCACCGACGAAGGCCTGGTCGGCTACGGCTCCGGGGACACCATGGACGGCTTCGAGCCCTACGCCGAGCTGTTCCTCGGCCACGACCCGCTGGCCATCGCGCGGCACGTCAGAGCCCTGGAGACGATCTCCTTCCACGCCGGCCGCTACTGGCCGCTGGAGGTGGCGCTGTGGGACATCATGGGCAAGGCGCTCGGAGTGCCGGTGGCCACGCTGTTCGGCGGCGCCACCGACCGGCTGCCGGTCTACGCCTCCACCGGCCGGATCCTGGGTCGCGAGGAGCGCGTGGAGAGCATCCTGGCCATCAAGGACAAGGGCTTCCGGGCCGCGAAGATCCGCATCCCGGCCGAGCGCGCCGACGAGGGCATCGCGACCCTGCGCGCGGTCCGCGAGGCCGTCGGCCCGGACTTCGAGCTGATGGTGGACCTGAACCAGAGCTGGCGGATGCCCGGCGACGTGCGCGCCGCCCTGGACCCGGCCGAGGTGCGCCGGATCGCCTCGGCGCTGGCCGAGCTCGGCGTGTACTGGCTGGAGGAGCCGCTGCCGCTGGACGACGTGGCCGGCCTGCGCTCGGTGCGGCAGGCCACCGGAATCCGGGTGGCCGGCGGCGAGATGGTCCGCACCTTCCCCGAACTGCTGGACCTGGTCACCGCCGACGCGCTGGACGTGTACCAGCCGGACGTGGTCCTGGCCGCCGGGATGCTGCGCACCCGCACCATCGCCGAGGTGGTGTTCTCCCGCAACCGCCGCTTCACCCCGCACACCTGGAGCAACGGCATCGGCCTGCTGGCCAACCTGCACGTCACCGCGGGCGTCGGCGGCGGCCCCTTCCTGGAGTACCCCTACGACCCGCCGACCTGGACCGAGGAGCGCCGCGACTTCATGCTGGCCGAACCGGTACGGATCACCGCGGACGGGACTCTGACGGTACCGTCGGCACCGGGGCTCGGATTCGAGATCGACGAGGAACGATTGGCGCGGCTGGCGTGACTGACATGACTGGAACCGACAAGCACTTGACAGATTGGGTCGCGAAGGCGGCCGGGCTACAGATCTCGCGCCGGGATCTGTACATCGGCGGGAAGTTCGTCCCCGCCGCCTCCGGCGAGCGGTTCACCTCCACCTCGCCGCGCGACGGCCGCGCACTGGCCGACATCGCCTCCGGCGGTGAGCGGGACGTCGACGCGGCGGTGCGCTCGGCGCACGCGGCGTTCGAGTCCGGCGTGTGGTCGCGGGCCGATCCAGCCGTGCGCAAGCGGGTCCTGCTGCGCTTCGCCGAGCTGATCGACGAGCACACCGAGGAACTGGCGCTGCTGGAGACGCTGGACGTCGGCAAGCCGATCGGCGACACGACCACGGTCGACGTCCCCAAGACCGCCGCCGCAATCCGTTGGTACGCCGAGGCGGTCGACAAGCGCTACGACGAGATCGCCCCGGCTCCGCGCAGCGCGCTGGCGCTGGTCACGCGGGAGCCGCTGGGCGTCATCGGGGTGATCGTGCCCTGGAACTACCCGCTGATGATCGCCAGCTGGAAGCTCGGTCCGGCGCTGGCCGCCGGCAACTCGGTGGTGCTCAAGCCCGCCGAGGACTCCACGCTCGGCTCGCTGCTGCTGGCCGAGCTGGCGAGCGCGGCCGGGGTGCCGGACGGCGTGTTCAACGTCGTGCCGGGGCTCGGCCCGGTGGCCGGCGCGGCGCTGGCCAAGCACGACCTGGTCGCGAAGATCGCCTTCACCGGCTCGCCGGGCGTGGGTCGCAGGCTGCTGACGTACGCCGGGGAGTCCAACGGCAAGCAGGTCGCGCTGGAGCTCGGCGGCAAGTCGGCGCAGGTGGTACTGGCCGACGCGGATCTGGACGCCGCCGCCGAGGCGATCACCTGGGGCATCTACTACAACGCCGGGCAGACGTGCAACGCCGGCTCGTTGCTGGTGACGGTGCCGGAGGTGCGCGAGGAACTGCTCGCGCTGGTCGCCGCGAAGACGAAGGACTTCGTGGTCGGCGATCCGCTGGACGCGGCCACGCAGGTCGGTCCGCTGGCCAGTGCCGCGCATCGGCGGCGGGTGCTGGGGTGGCTGGACGTGGCCGCCGAGGAGGGCGGCCGGTTCGTGGTCGGCGGGCCGGATGCGCTGGCTTCGCCGTATGTGGCGCCGACGGTGATCGACGGTGTGGCGCCGGGCTCGCGCTCGGCGCAGGAGGAGATCTTCGGGCCGGTGCTGGTGCATCTGGCGGCCTCCGACGCCGAGCAGGCAGTGCGTCTGGCGAACGGCACCCGTTACGGCCTCGCGGCCAGCGTGTGGTCGCGGGATCTGGCCACCGCGCACCGGGCCGCCCGGGAGCTGCGGGCCGGCACGGTCTGGGTGAACACCTTCGACGCCAGCGACGTGATCACGCCCTTCGGCGGATTCGGCGACTCCGGCTCCGGCCGCGACAAGTCGCTGCACGCGTTCGACAACTACACAGCCTTGAAAACGACGTGGATCAACCTCGGGTGATGGAGAGAAACGCCATGCGAGTCGCCTTCATAGGTCTGGGCAACATGGGCGGCCCGATGAGCCGCAACCTCGCCGCCGCGGGTGTGGCGCTAAGGGTTTTCGACACGGACGCGGCACGGACCGAAGCCGCGGTCGGCTACGGCGCGATCGCCGCCGGCACCGCGGCGCAGGCCGCCGAGGACGCCGACGTGGTGGTGACGATGCTGCCGACGCCGGCGATCGTCGAGGACGTGCTGCTGGGTTCCGGCGGGGTGCTGGCCGCCATGCCGGAGAACAGTCTCTGGATAGACATGTCGACATCAGTGCCCGAAGTCGCCGACCGGGTGCGCCGGCGCGCCGCCGAGCACGGTATCAGGGTGCTGGATGCCCCGGTCTCGGGGATGACGAAGGGTGCTGATTCGGGCACGCTGCAGATCTTCGCCGGCGGGGACGCCGCGGACTTCGAGGCGGCGCGGCCGCTGCTGGACGTGCTGGGCGACCCGGAGCGGGTGCTGCACGTCGGCGGGTACGGGGCCGGGTACGCGGTGAAGCTGATGATCAATCAGCTGTGGTTCGTGCAGCTGGTGGCGATCGCCGAGGCGCTGACCGTCGGGGTGAAGGCCGGCGTGGATCTCAGCGTCCTGCATCGCTCGCTGGTGGCCTCGCCGGCGAACTCGGTGCTGCTGGAGCGGGACTTCCTGCCGCTGCTGACCGCCGGGGACTACGACGAGGGCTTCGCGATCGCGTTGGCCTGCAAGGACACCGGGCTCGCGGTCGACCTCGCGCGGGCCGTGCAGGTGCCGGTGGAGGTCGGGGCGATCACCGAGCAGCTGTTCCGGCGGGCCCGGGCGGCGTACGGGGACCGGGCCGGCGAGATGACGCCGGTGCGGTTGTACGAGGACATCGCAGGG
This sequence comes from Catenulispora rubra, assembly GCF_015356825.1. Lineage (GTDB taxonomy): Bacteria > Actinomycetota > Actinomycetes > Streptomycetales > Catenulisporaceae > Catenulispora > Catenulispora rubra. The sequence goes on from NZ_JAACYW010000024.1 coordinate 17,138, forward strand.
GTCGAACTTCGGATGGAGGCGGCGGCATGACCGGCATGAGTACCGATATCACGCGGCAGACGATCGGGATCGGGCCGTTCCCGCCGGCGACGTTCGCCGTGGGCGCCGTCGCCGAGCTGGCGGGCAAGGTGCGGGGGCTCGGCGCGACGCGGGCCGCGATCGTGACGGACCGGGGGCTGGTCGCCACCGCCCTGCCGTCCGATGTCGCCTCGCGGTTGGCGGCCGCGGGACTGCACGTCGAGGTGTTCGGCGAGGTGCACCCGAATCCGACCACTGATGACGTCGACGCGGGTGCGGCGGTGGTGCGGGCCCTCGGCGCCGACACCGCCGTGGTGTCGCTCGGCGGCGGCTCGGCGCTGGACGGCGCGAAGGCGATCGCGCTGGCGGCCGCGAACACCGTGCCGTCGGCGGCGCTGGGCTGGGGCGGGGCGGGACTGGCTCCGGCGCTGCCGATCGTGGCGGTGCCGACGACGTCCGGGACCGGCGCGGAGTGCAACGACTTCGGCGTGGTGACCGACACCGGGACGCACCGCAAGTGCTACCTCGGCGGGCCGAGCTGCCTGGCGCGCGCCGTGATTCTGGACCCGGCGCTGACACTGACGCTGCCGGCCGGGGCGACGGCGGCGTCTGGGATCGACTGCCTGACGCACGCGGTGGAGTCGTTCCTGTCGATCCGCGCCAACGCCTGGGCCGACGGCCTGGACCTGCAGGTGGTGCGGCTGGTCGCGCAGTTCCTGCGGCGCGCGGTGTCCGACGGCTCGGACCTGGAGGCGCGCGCGCACCTGCTGCTGGCCGCGCACACCGCCGGGTTGGCGATGAGCACGACGGGGCTCGGGATCGTGCACGGGGTGGCGCACCCGCTGGGTGGGCGCTTCGACGTGCCGCATGGCGTGGCGCTGGCGATGGTGCTCGGCGAGTGTTTGCGATTCAACCGGCCGGAGCGGGTGGAGCGGCTGGCGCGGTTGGCGGAGCCGTTGGGAGTGTTCGACGCGGGGGCTTCGGCCTCGCGCAATGCGGACGCGGCGATCGCGGCGATCGAGGAGCTGGTCGCGGACGTGCGGCTGGGGCTGCGGCTCGACGGGTTCGGGATCACGAAGGCGGATCTGCCGCAGTTGGTGGCGGATACGTTGGATGATGCGGTGATGGCGAACACGCCGCGCGCTGCCTCAGCCGAAGATGTCCACGCGATTCTTTTGGCGGCGCTGTGAATACTTCTCCCGAGCTTCCGCAGGGGTTTTCGACGAGCCCTTATATCGGCGGCGAATGGGCATCCGGCGACGGCGAGCCCTTCGACGTGCTGAACCCGGCTACCGGTGAGGTGCTGGCGACCGTGTCCGGGGCCGGGCCTCGTGACCTCCAGTCCGCGCTGGCCGCCGCCTCCGACGCGTTGCCGGGGTGGTCTTCGACCGCACCTCGCGTACGTGGCGAGGTGCTGCGCCGAGCGTTCGAGCTCATGCACGAGCGGGCCGAGGAGCTGGCCACGCTCATGACCCTCGAAATGGGCAAGACCCTCGCCGATGCCCGCGCCGAGGTCGGCTACGCCGCCGAGTTCTTCCGGTGGTTCGCCGAGGAGGCGCCGCGCATCGGCGGCGAGTTGCGGACCGCGCCCTCCGGCGCCAACCGCATCCTGACGCTGCGCAAGCCGGTCGGCGTCTGCCTGCTGGTCACGCCGTGGAACTTCCCGGCGGCGATGGCGACGCGCAAGATCGGGCCGGCGTTGGCGGCGGGGTGCACCGTGGTGCTCAAACCGGCCGAGGACACGCCGTTGACCGCGTTGTATCTGGCCGCGCTGCTCGCCGAGGCGGGGGCGCCGGCGGGGGTGGTCAACGTGCTGCCGACGGCGCAGCCCGGGCCTTTGGTGGCGGCGGGGCTGGCGGACGAGCGGGTGCGCAAGCTGTCCTTCACCGGCTCGACCGCGGTCGGGCGGCTGCTGCTGGCCCAGGCCGCGCCACGGGTCTTGCGCAGCTCGATGGAGCTCGGAGGCAACGCGCCGTTCATCGTGCTGGAGGACGCCGACATCGACGCGGCGGTCGAGGGCGCGATGATCGCCAAGCTGCGCAACGGCGGCCAGGCCTGCACCGCGGCCAACCGCTTCCTGGTGCGCGAGGAGGTCGCCGAGGAGTTCACGGCGAAGCTCACGGACCGGATGGCGGCGCTGCGCCTCGGCCCCGGCATCGACCCGGCCACCGGTCTCGGCCCGATGGTGAACCGGCGCGCCGTGGAGCGGATCACCAAGCTGGTGGACGCCGCGGTCGCGGACGGCGCCAAGCTCCGCCTCGGCGGCACCTCGCCCGACGGACCCGGCTACTTCTACCCGGCGACCGTGCTCACCGACGCCGACCCGGCCTCGACCCTGGCGACCGAGGAGGTCTTCGGCCCGGTCGCCGCGATCTACCCGGCATCCTCCGACGAGCAGATCCTGGCCCAGGCCAACGCCACCGAGTACGGCCTCACCGGCTACCTCTACACCCGCGACCTGGCACGCGGCCTCCGCATCAGCGAGCAACTGGAGGTCGGCATGATCGGCCTGAACCGCGGCCTGGTCTCGGACCCGGCGGCCCCCTTCGGCGGCGTACGCCAGTCGGGGCTCGGGCGCGAGGGCGGGTTCGAGGGGATCGAGGAGTACCTGGAAACCTCTTACATCGCCACGACCTGGTAGCCGCACAGGCTGCCGGCACGCCGGGCGACCGCCGGACTCCCTCGCCGACGGTCGCCCGGCTGGTGTGCTGAACGCGGAAGCCCGTCGCAGGGCTGCGGCCCCATAGCTCGGCGACCGGCAAGCCAAGCAGGACCAGTGCTTGGGGGTCGGGGGTCGGGGGTCGGAGGTCGGCGCGAATTCTCTCCCCAAGCCCCGCATGCCAGTCTTGATCGCGTGAACTCACCTCAAGTCATCGCCACCGACCTGGACCGCACCCTTCTGCGCAGCGACGGCACCACCTCCGTGCGCACGCGCGCGGCGCTCGATCTGGCCATGGAGCGTGGTGCGCAGGTGATCGCCGTGACCGCGCGGCCGATTCGGTGGTTGGATCGGCTCAAGCCGTGCTTTGGGCGGCTGCCGCATGTCATCGCTTCGAATGGGGCCGTGTGCTACGACCTGGCCAGTGGCGTCGCTTACGACGCGCGGCCGTTCGAGGCGGCGACCGTGGCGAAGCTGCTGGCCGGGGTGCGGGCCGCGGTGCCGGGGGCGCGGTTCGCGCTGGAGACGCAGGACGGGATGGTGCGGGAGGCCGACTATGAGCTCTCGCCGTTCGACCTGGACGGCGACGATGCGGGGCGGCGCGTCGTGCCCTACGAGGACCTGCCTGAGGCGGTGGCCGGCGCGCCGCTGCTGAAGATCCTCGCCGCCGACCGGTCGCGGAACAGTGCCGACATGTACGCCGAGGCGCTGCCCGCGGTCGGCACGCTCGGCCAGCTCACCTACTCCACCAACCGCGGCGTGCTGGAGCTGGGCCCGCCGGGGGTCGACAAGGCCTCGACGCTGGCCGCCTGGTGCGCCGCGCGCGGAATCGGCGCCGCGGACGTCGTGACGTTCGGCGACATGCCGAACGACATCCCCATGCTGCGCTGGGCCGGGCGCTCGTGGGCGGTGGCGAACGCGGTCGACGCGGCCAAGGACGCCGCGACCAGCATCGCGGCCAGCAACGACGAGGACGGTGTCGCGCAGGTCATCGAAGAGCTCTTCCATGTCTGAGGCCGGAGACCGTCGAGGTCGAGTCTCGTATATCGAGACAGTTCTTCTCAAATAACGGTCGCCTCACTAGAGTCTCCGGCATGACGACGCGGCCGGAGAACATACCCTCTAAAATCCGTCAGAACACGTACACCCACGGCCACCACGAGTCGGTGCTCCGCTCGCACCGCTCGCGCACCGCCGAGAACTCCGCGGCCTACCTGCTGCCCCGCCTAGCGGCAGGTCAAAGCCTGCTCGACGTGGGCTGCGGGCCCGGCACCATCACCGCCGACCTCGCCGAGCGGGTGGCCCCGGGGACGGTGACCGCGGTGGAGATCACCGCCGAGGCGCTGTCCCTGGCGCAGGAGGAGATCGCCTCCCGGGGCATTGACAACGTCCGCTTCGCGGTCGCCGACGTCCACGCCCTGGACTTCCCCGACGACACCTTCGACGTCGTCCACGCCCACCAGGTACTCCAGCACGTCGCCGATCCGGTGCTGGCGCTGAAGGAGATGCGCCGGGTCTGCAAGCCCGGCGGCGTGATCGCGGCGCGCGACGGCGACTACGGCGGCTTCCGCTGGTTCCCCGAGGTCCCGGCGCTCGACGAGTGGCTGCGCCTCTATCAGGCCCTGGCGACGTCCAACGGCGGCCACCCGGACGCCGGCCGACGGCTGCGCAGTTGGGCGTTGGAAGCCGGATTCCCCGAGGACGCCATCACGACTGGCGCCTCGTCGTGGGTGTACGCGACCCCGGCCGAGCGCCAGTGGTGGGCCGATCTGTGGGCAGAGCGCACCACCAAATCCTCGACCGGCACGCAGTACGTCGAAAAGGGCCTCGCCTACGTCGAGGATCTGGACGCGGTCGCGGCCGGCTGGCACTCCTGGGCGGACAAACACGACGGCTGGTTCAACGTCGTTCACGGCGAGATCGTATGCGTGGCCTGATATAGCCCGAATAGCACTCCCGGCCGTCGGAATACGCCGCCGGACGACGTTATTCGGCCCCCGAACCGTTCGGTATCCCGATATTTCCCTGCACAGCCCGGTCCTCTCGCATGCCGAGAGGGCCGGGCTGTTCGTGCACAGTCAGGGTTTTACCGCTATGGTTCCAGCCCATGGACGGCGCCGTGGTGCTCACGACTCGCGGCCACGTGGATTTCTGCCGCGTGGCCAGCGCGCTGTGTCCGCTTTCCCGATAAAGGTCCTGACCTCCCCCGGCGTCCGCATGCCGTCCTTTAGACGAGGGCTTTGCATATAAGCGGTGATTCCCGGGTACCGATCGGTCCGAGAACCGCTCAGCGCCCTGCCAAGTCCTTTCGACACGCATAAGCGTGCCCTGATACGGGAGCCACACGACGCCATGGGTCCTTTCCTGCTGCGCAGGATCGTCAACTATCTGGTTCTGATCTCTCTGGCGACGTGCCTGGGCTACCTGCTCGCGGCCTCCAGCCTGAGTCCGCGCGAGTACTTCGCGCAGCGCCAGCCCCCGCCGCCGGCGGCGTCGGTGAACGCCACGCTGAACCAGCTGAACCTCAACGACAAGACGCCGTTGGAGGACCGGTTCGGGCACTGGGCCGAGGGCGTCCTGACCGGCGACCTGGGCCGGACCATCGACGACACGTCGGTCTCGGCGGAGATGGGCCGCCGCATCGGCGTCACCCTGCGGCTGGTGCTGGTCGGCACCATCACCGGGGCGCTGGTCGGGGTCGCGCTCGGGTTCGTCTCGGCCATCAGGCAGTACCGACCATCGGACCACGCCATCACGTTCCTGTCGTTCCTGGTGCTGTCCACGCCGGTGTTCCTGCTGGCGGTGCTGCTGAAGATCGGCACCGTCAAGATCAACCAGGCCGCCGGCACCACCCTGCTCCCCTACACCAACGAGACCACGGCGGGACTGGCCGGCGGCTGGTTCCGACATCTCGTGGACCGCGGACAGCACCTGGTCGTGCCGACGCTGTCGCTGATGCTGGGGCAGGCGGCGCTGTTCAGCCGGTATCAGCGCTCGGCGATGCTCGACGTGCTCGGCGCCGACTACATCCGCACCGCCCGGGCCACCGGCATGCGGCGCGGGCCGGCGCTGGTCAAACACGGACTTCGCACGGCCCTGATACCCATGGCGACGCTATTCGCCTACCAGATGGGGTTGCTGCTCACCGGCGTGACGTTCACCGAGAAGATCTTCGGCTGGCACGGCATGGGCGAGTGGTTCGTGGACTCGATCGGACGCCAGGACGTCAACTCGGTCGCGGCGATGGTGCTGTTCACCGCAGTGCTGGTGCTGATAGCCGGGCTGCTGTCGGACATCGCGCACGCGCTGCTCGACCCGCGGGTGCGTGTCTGATGGCGACCGGGACGGAGCTCGTGGTCGCCGAGGAGGACGCGGCCAGGCCGGCCGAACCGGAGGCGCTGAGCCGGGGACGGATCGTGCTGCGGCGGTTCCTGGGCCGCAAGCTGGCGGTCGTCGGACTGGTGATCCTGGTCCTGATGTTCGCGCTGGCGTTCATCGGGCCGTATCTGACCTCGTGGAACTACAAGGACCAGGACTACGACAACTTCCTGACCGGACCGTCGGCCACGCACTGGTTCGGCACCACGCAGATCGGCTCGGACGTCTACGCGCAGACCATGCGCGGCCTGCAGAAGTCGCTGATCATCGGCCTGCTCGCGGCCGTGCTGTCGACCGGCCTGGCCGGGATCGTCGGCGCCACCGCCGGCTACTTCGGCGGCTGGACCGACAGGGTCCTGATGTGGTTCGTGGACCTGCTGCTGGTGCTGCCCTCGTTCCTGATCCTGGCGATCACCTCGCCGCTGTTCCACGGCCGCACCTGGCTGCTGTTCGTGATCCTGCTGGCGGCGTTCAACTGGATGGTGACGGCACGTATGGTCCGGGGGCTCGCGCGGTCGCTGCGGGAGCGGGAGTTCGTGACGGCCGCCGAGATCATGGGGGTGCACCCGCTGCGGATCATCACCCGGCACCTGCTGCCGAACATGGCCTCGCTGCTGATCATCGACGCCACGCTGAACGTCGGCGGCACCATCATCGCCGAGACCTCGCTGAGCTACTTCGGGTTCGGCGTGCAGCCGCCGGACGTGTCGCTGGGCACGATCATCGCCGACGGGACCGACTCGGCGCTGAACTTCCCGTGGCTGTTCTACCCCGCGGGCATCCTGCTGATCCTGACGGTGATGGCGGTGGCGTTCGTGGGCGACGGGCTGCGCGACGCGATGGACGACGCGGCCGGCACCGCGTCCTCCTCCAGCACGGGAGGTGCGGCATGAGCAGCGTGAGCACGGACGCGGTGCTGGAGGTCACGGACCTGCGGGTGTCCTTCCCCGGCGAGAAGGGCAAGCGGCTGGAGGCTGTCAGAGGCCTGAGCTACCAGGTGCGGCGCGGCGAGACGCTGGCCATCGTCGGGGAGTCCGGCTCGGGCAAGTCGGTGTCCTCGATGGCGGCGATCGGGCTGCTGCCGACGAACGCGTCGGTGACCGGCTCGGTGCGCTTCCGCGGCCGGGAGCTGCTGGGCCTCAACGACAAGGAGATGTCGCGGATCCGCGGCGCCGGCATCTCGATGGTGTTCCAGGACCCGCTGTCCGCGCTGACCCCGGTGTACCGGGTCGGCGAGGCGATCGCGGCGGCGATCCGCGTGCACCAGGACATATCTTCGGACGCTGCGATGCGCCGCGCGGTGGAGCTGCTGGAGCTGGTCGGCATCCCGGACCCGGTGCGGCGCGCGCAGGCGTTCCCGCACGAGTTCTCCGGCGGCATGCGGCAGCGCGTGATGATCGCGATGGCGATCGCCAACGACCCGGACGTGATCATCGCCGACGAGCCGACCACCGCCCTGGACGTGACGGTCCAGGCGCAGATCCTGGAGGTGCTGGCCACCGCGAAGAAGGCGACCGGGGCTGCGATCGTGCTGATCACGCACGACCTCGGCGTGGTCGCCGGCTTCGCCGACCGCGCGACCGTGATGTACGCCGGCCGGCCGGTGGAGACCGCGACGGTCGAGGAGCTGTTCGCGGCGCCGAAGATGCCGTACACGGCGGGCCTCCTGGGCTCGCTGCCCCGGCTGGACGCCGGACGCGGCGCGCGCCTGCGGTCGATCCCCGGCTCGCCGCCCTCGCTGCTGGAGCTGGGGGCGGGGTGTCCGTTCGCGGCACGGTGCGAGTTCGTGATCGACGTGTGCCGGACGGCCGAGCCGGAGCTCCTGGAGATCGGGCGCGGGAGGGCGGCAGCCTGCCATCGGACCGGCGAGGGGCTGGACCTGATGGCCGCCGAGCCGGTCGTGGCCGAGACCGACGCCGCGGTCGAGCCGATCGGTGGATCAGAGATCGAAGTCGCGACCACAGCCGACACCGATCACGAACCGAGTGTCGCAGAGTCCGTACTCACCGTCCGCGACCTGATCAAACACCACCCGCTGACCAAGGGCTCGATCATCCGCCGCCGCATCGGCACCGTCCGCGCGGTCGACGGCGTCAGCCTGGACATCGCCGCGGGCAGCACGCTGGCGCTGGTCGGCGAATCGGGCAGCGGCAAGACCACGACCGTGATGGAGATCCTGCGCCTGCACACCCCGCAGGCCGGGAGTATCAGTGTCCTGGGTCACGACCTGGACGAGCTGAACCGCGGCCGGAATGTGCGGCGCCGGGCCAAGCAGGTGCGGGCCGGGATCGCGGCGGTGTTCCAGGATCCGCTGGCCTCGCTGGACCCGCGGCTGCCGGTGGGCGACCTGCTGGCCGAGCCGCTGCGAACGCACGGGTACGCGGCGATCGCGCCCCGGGTGCGGGAGCTGCTGGAGATGGTCGGGCTGGAGGCGTCGCACGCGAACCGCTTCCCGCGCGAGTTCTCCGGCGGGCAGCGGCAGCGGGTCGCGATCGCGCGGGCGCTGGCGCTGGAGCCGCGGCTGGTGGTGCTGGACGAGCCGGTGTCGGCGCTGGACGTCTCGGTGCGCGCCGGGATCCTGAACCTGCTCGCCGATCTGCAGCGCAGGCTGGGACTGGCGTATCTGTTCGTGTCGCACGACCTGGCCGTGGTCCGGCACGTCGCCGACCGGGTGGCCGTGCTGAACCTGGGCCGGGTCGTGGAGTACGGGGATGCCGACTCAGTGTTCGAAGACCCGCGGCATCCCTATACGCGTGCGCTGTTGTCGGCCGTGCCGGTACCGGATCCGGTCGTGGAGCGCCGGCGCGAGCGCATCGTGCTGCCCGGCGACCCGCCGAGTCCGGTGGTGCTCGACGGCGACGTCGAGGCGTTGCGCGGCTGCCGGTTCCGAAGCCGGTGTCCGCTGTACGCGGCGCTCGAAGACGACGCGGCGCGCGGGCTCTGCGAATCGCAGGACCCTGAGCTGACGGCCGTCGAAGCGGCCGTCGGAACCGGCGCCGAGACCGGCGTTCCGACCCGCGTTCCGACCCGCGTTCCGACCCGCGTTCCGACCGGCGCCGACCGCTCGGCGGCGTGCCATCACCTGGGCGCCTGGGCACCCGCCCTGATCCCGCACAGCACCGTGGCGTGATCCGCCCGGCGCTGACCGACTCACACCCTCACCACCCTCACCGAAGGAGAACAGCACTGTGAGACGCTCTCCCAGTTCTTTGGTATTGAGCACGGCCGCGGCGGCCGCGCTGGCGTTGGGCCTGGCCGCGTGCGGCGGTTCCTCGTCCGGCAAGTCCGGCGGCTCCAGCACCGGCAGCTCGTCGAAGAACATCAACACCCAGCCGGGCAACGACATCAACCCGCAGCCGCGCGACAAGATCGCCGACGGCGGAACGCTGCGCTGGCCGGAGGCCGGGATCTCGGACCAGCTGAACTACAACGAGGTGGACGGCACCGACGGCTCGACGTCGGACATCATGGGCGCGGTGCTGGAGCAGCCGTTCTACGCCGACTCCAAGGGCGTGCCGCACAACAACGCCAACCTGGTCGCCTCCTACACCGTGACGCCCTCGCCGCAGCAGGTGGTGACGCTGGAGATCAACCCGAAGGCGGTCTGGCAGGACGGCGCCCCGGTCACCGAGGCCGACTTCGAGGCGCAGTGGAAGGCGCTGAACGGCACCAACGCGGCGTTCCAGATCTCCGGCACGGTCGGCTACGACCAGATCCAGAGCATCAAGCAGGGCAAGGACGCCAAGGAAGCGATCATCACCTTCACCAAGCCCTACAGCGAGTGGCAGGGCCTGTTCTCGCCGCTGTACCCGGCGGCGACCAACAGCGACCCGAAGAAGTTCGTCAACGACTTCAAGGACGCGATCCCGAACAGCGACGGACCGTTCAAACTCGGCTCGATCAACCAGACCGCCAAGACCCTGACCCTGGTGCGCAACGACAAGTGGTGGGGCGACACGCCGAAGCTGAACCAGATCGTGTTCATGTCGATCGACCTGGACGCGCAGACCGACGCGCTGGCGAACAAGGAGGTCGACCTGCAGTACGGGATCGGCTCGCACGTGTCGTACTACGCGCGGGTGAAGAACCTGCCGAACGTCACCGTGCACAAGGCCGCCGGGCCCGTGTGGTCGAACCTGACGTTCAACGGCGCCGGCACCGGCCCGCTGTCCGACGTCAAGGTCCGCAACGCCCTGACCGTCGGCATCAACCGCAAGCAGATCGACACCGCGCTGGTCGGTCCGCTGGGCGTGAGCACCGACCCGCTGGGCAACCACGTGCTGCTCACCAACCAGGCGGGTTACCAGGACAACTCCGGTGACCTGGGCAAGCAGGACGTGGCGCGCGCCAAGTCGCTGCTGGACCAGGCCGGCTGGACGAGCACGGACGGCGGCAAGACCCGGACGAAGGACGGCAAGACGCTGAACCTGCGCTTCGTCATCAACTCCACCAACGACGCCAACAAGCAGCTGGCGGAAATCGTGCAGAACCAGCTGGCCGCCATCGGCGTGGGGATCACGATCGTCCCGGTGCCCGGCGCCGACTACTACACGAAGTACGTGAACGTCGGCGACTTCGACGTCGCGCAGGTCACCTTCGGCGGCAACGCCTACCCGATCAGCACGGCGCAGCCTGAGTTCGCCAACCCCACCCCCGGCACCGGCGGCACGGTGAACATCCAGCAGAACTACGGCCGCATCGGCGACCCGGCGATCGACACCCTGTTCACGCAGGCCCTGAGCTCGCTGGGCCGCACGCAGGCCATCTCGTACGCGAACCAGGCCGACGCGGCGATCTGGAAGCTGGACACGATCGTGCCGCTGTACCAGCGCCCGCAGATCGTGGCGACGAACTCGAAGCTGGCGAACTACGGGGCGCCGGGGGTTCAGGACACGATCTACGAGAACTTGGGGTTCGTGAGCGGGAGCTGAGGTGAGGGTTGGAGCTACTGCTGGAGGTACGAACAAGCACTGAAAGGCAGTAGGCGTAAGCGGGCCGTCGGTTCTGGCCGGCGGCCCGTTGGCGTTTTCGGCGGCCACGAGCGACGTCGATGACCTCATAAACGACCCCGCAGAGCACCGCTCAGCGGGACGCCTTGCGCAGCCGGGCGACGAACGCGCCGCCGTTCGGCGTACCCACGCCGGTCACCGTGTCGTACCCCTTCGCAATGACCTGCGACTGGCCCGGACCCTGCGCGCCGAAGACGTCCAGGCTGGGAGTGAGACCGTCGGCGGCCGGAGTGTAGGCGGCCCGATCCTGCTGCGGCGCGGAGGCGCTGGGCGGCAGGACGTCGCGCACCGCCGACGTGCCGGCCAGCCGGTAAAGCAGCGGGTTGATGAAGCCGAACGGAGCCTGCTCCCCCTGCTCGGCGTCCGCGACCAACGCGGCGATCAGCGGCGTCGCCAAGCTCGTGCCGGCGTTCGGCGCGGTCTGGTACGGCCCGGGCTTGGCGTCGGTCCCGGTCTGGATGTACCCGACCAGCATGCCGGTGTCCGGGTCGGCGTCGGCGGCGATGTCCGGCGCCGCGCGGTTGACGAGCGTCTTGCCGCCGACCTGGACCTGCGACATCGACGCCGGGACGACGCCCTTCTGGTACGCAGGCTGCGCCCAGTCCAGGCTGGTGCCGCCGCCGGCCCCGCTGATGCCGAGGTCGTTCCACTTCCCGTCGTCCAGCGAGCCGGTGTCGGTGGACCAGCCGGTCTCGAAAATCCGCTCGTTGCGCGCGCCGATACCCAGGGTCGTGCCGCCGACCACCGTCGCGTAGGGGTCGGAGCCGGGCATCGTCAGGCCCGGGGTGTCGCCCGAGGCGACGTACATGCCGACGCCTTCGGCCGCGGCCCGCAGGTCGATCGCGTGCATGACCTGCTTGGGTTCGGAGCCGAGCGGGATCTGCCAGGAGTTGGACACGATGGTCGCGCCGGGATGGGTGCCGTCGCCGACCAGGACCGAGAGCGCGGCGTCCAGCAGACCCTGGTTGCAGCCGCCGCCGACGACCATCAGCTGGTCGGCGTCGGGGGCCAGCGCGTAGACGGCTTCGGAGTCCATCTGCGCCTCGTCGTCGACGCGGACCGAGTCGGCGGTGGCGTGCGCGGCAGCGATGTCGCTGCAGGTCCCGTCCTGCACCTGCCGGAACTGGGAGCTGCGCGGGAGCGGCAGGTGATTGCGCTTGGCGTACTCGGTGAGCGTCGCGAACATCGCGGCCGGGGACGAGTCCTCGGTCAACGCGATGGTGACGCCCTTGCCGGTGTTCGCGGGGGTCACGCCGTAGGCGGCGCGCAGCTGAGCGGCGGAGTAGCCGCAGATCGGGAGCGAGGCCTTGGTCAGCCCCTGGTATGCGGGCTGGACGCTTTGCACGTGCTGGGCCCAGTACTGCGAGCAGGTCGGCGCTGCGGCAAGCGTGGCCGGGGCAGCTGATTCGGCCGGGGCGGCGGGCTTGGCCGAGGCTGTCATGCTGCTGCCATCGCTGTCGTCGGCCAGCCCCGTCACGCCCAGCACGTACGGCGCGACCGAGGCCGGCGGCGTCAATCTCGTCACCGCGCCGCTCGCCGAGACGTAGTCACGGCCGCTGCTGACGTGCACCTGCTTCAGGCCCGCGCCCGCCAGCCAGTCGCCAACCGCCTTGGCGTGCGCGGCCGAGAGGCCGAACCGAGCGGTGTAAGCGTTCGGACTCAGGTACTGATGGAATCCCGGGTTCCCCGGCGTCGCCGCCGCATCGGCGAACGCCGCGGCGCCCGCGAGATCAGGCTTCAGCCATACCTGTACGGTGACCGACGGCGCACTGGCGGCGCGGGCGGTCCCAGGCAATCCGAGCATTGCTCCGCAGGCTGCTACGGCAATCACTTTGCTCACAGTTTTTGCACTCACGCTTCGTACGACGTGGTATGCACCGTTCAGGTTGACAACGACCACCCTTATGGCTCAGTGATCCCGCCTGCGGCCGATGAACACGTACTCCTTGCCCATCCGGTCAGGGGCCTCGCGGACGTCCGCGACATCGAATCCGCACTCCCCCAAGGACGATTCCAGCTCGTCGCGCTCACGGAAGCGCAGCGTCGACTCCGAAGTCAGGACGGCGTCGTCGGGGAATCGGTAGGTGTAGCGGAACGACACATACGGCAGGTCGACGCTGAACACCTCGTTCCGCTGCTCGACCGGGCCGATTCCGGACACCTCACGCACCACCGGCGCGGTGTCGGCGGCCCAGTCCTCCCACGCGCGCCGCCGGGGACGTCGGGTCTCGAACACGAAGTGGCCGCCGGGACGCAGCGCGGCGGCGATGGCGCGGAGCGTGCCGGCCCAGTCCTCGTCGGTGAGGAAGACCTGCGCGACGTTGCCGGTCATCACCGCGAGATCGGCTGCCAGCGGCGGGAGCGCGGTGGCGTCGCCTTCGACCCAGGTGACGGCGTCGGCGTGGGGCTTGCTCCGGGCGACGGTCAGCGAGGCGGCGGCCGGATCGACGCCGACGACGCGGTGGCCGAGCGCGGCGAGCCGGACCGCCAGGTTGCCGGTGCCGCAGCCGACGTCCACGATCGTGGCGGAGCTGGGGTCGGAGCCGAGGTCGGCGCCGAATTCACCGACGAGCGCGACATACGCGTCCAGGTCGGAACGGTCCCCATCGAAGGTGTCGTAGATCTCTGCGAGCCGGGGATGGGCGAAGATCGCGTCAGGCATGTCTGCCAGATTATGCGCGGGAGTGCGTGGACCGGCGGCCCGGCAACAGAATCGCACAGTGGTCCACAATGATCGGCATGCCATCTTCACAACCGGTCCCGCCGCCCCGCCCCGACCTGCCGCCCTTAGCCGAGCTGGCGCCCCTGGACTCCCGGGTGCGCGACGAGGGCCACTACGAGTACCAACGCGCCGCGGACCTGAGCTGGGACGACGTCTTCGCCAGCCATGCGCGCTTCAGCCAGTGCCTGCTGGCCGAGGTGACGCTGGTCGGCGGCGAGTGGAGCAAGACCACGTTCTCGGACGTGCGGCTGGAGGACTCGAGGCTGCTCGGGCCGGACCTGTCGGCCTCGCACTGGCGCGACACCGAACTGGTGCGGGGCATCGCCTCGGGCGTGCAGTGGCACGACGCCGACATCCGGCGCGTGCACTTCGACCAGGTGAAGCTGGACGCGGTGAACTTCCGCGGCGCGGCCCTGACCGACGTGGTGTTCACCGACTGCCTGCTGCGCGAGATCGACTTCGGCGGGGCGAAGCTGACCCGCGTGCGGTTCCCGGGCTGCACGTTCGAGGAGGCCGACTTCAGCCGCGCCAAGCTCGCCGACGTCGACCTGCGCGGCGCGCGGCTGCACTTCAAGGCCGGTCTGGACGCGCTGCGCGGGGCCACGATCGACGGCGGCCAGCTGGTGGATCTGGCGCCGGCGATGGCGGCGCACCTGGGGCTGCGGATCGCGTGAGACGAGGCGTCTACTCCTTCACCCGGAAGTAGAACGGGACCAGCTCGGTGAACCCGACCCGGCCGTACAGCCGCATCGCGGTCCCGTTCTCGTGCTCGGCCTGCAAGTACATCCGCGGCACGTCGTTCACCGCGGCCCAGTCCGCGAGTGCGGCCAGCACCGCGCCGGCCGCGCCCTTGCCGCGGGCCTCGGGGCGGGTCGCCATGTTGAACACGCCGGCCCAGCCGGCTTCGGCGACCGCGCGTCCGACCGCGACGGTCTCGCCGCCGAGGTCCACGCGCACGTAAGCGCTGCGTTCCTCGATCCGTCGCAGCAGCCGCCACTTCGGATCCGGGTCGCCGCCGGTGATGCCGTGCCAGACGTCGAACCACTCGCGCGTCGGTTCCTCGTCCAGCCGGGCGCGCAGCGAGCCGGTCGGGGCCAGGGCCAGGACCTCGGCCGTCGTGGCGATCTGCAGCGACACAGAGGTCTGACGTTCGTAGCCGCGCGCCTCCAGGATCGCGTCCAGCTCCGGCGGGACGGCTCCGGGCGTCATCTGCATCAGCGTCGGGATGCCGCGCTCGGCCGTGTAGGCCTCGGCCGCGGAGATCAGGCCGTCCAGCTCGGCCCGGGAGGAGATCGAGTTGCCGCCGTGCGGCATATGCGGCAACACCGAGCCGATCCACCACGAGCACCCCGGGGCATGCCGGAGCCACCACGGCCCGATCCGGGTCACATACTCGGCGGGCACGGCGCGTGCCGCGCGTTCCTGAAGCTCGGTGGCGCCAACCATGCCGCCCAGCCTAGTGCCGGGCCGGACATTTCCACGTCGGCGTCCGTGGCGCGACAATGGCGGGGAACCACCGAGGCAAAGGAGCCCGCATCATGGCCCGCAAAGCGCCGAAGACCGACCCCGGCGACGAGAACCTGTCCGTCGGCCACGCCAAGGACTGGGCGGCGGGGGTCCCGGCGGTCACGGTGGCGCTGCGGGACGCGGTGAACCAGATGGGCGTCAAGCGCTCGGCGGAGACGCTGCTGCGGCTGAACCAGAAGAAGGGCTTCGACTGCCCGGGCTGCGCGTGGCCGGAGGAGGACAAGCGGCACATCGCCGAGTTCTGTGAGAACGGCGCGAAGGCGGTCGCCGAGGAGGCGACGCTGCGGCGGATCACGCCGGAGTTCTTCGCCGCGCACTCCGTCGCCGAGCTGGCCGAGCGCAGCGGGTACTGGCTCGGGCAGCAGGGCCGGCTGACCACGCCGATGCTGCTGGACGACGGGGCGACGCACTACCGGCCGGTGACGTGGGACGACGCGTTCGGGGTGATCGCCGAGGAGCTGCGCGGGCTGGACTCCCCCGACGAGGCGGTTTTCTACACCTCCGGCCGGACGTCGAACGAGGCGGCGTTCCTGTACCAGGCGTTCGTGCGCTCCTTCGGGACCAACAACCTGCCGGACTGCTCGAACATGTGCCACGAGTCGTCGGGGTCGGCGCTGACCGAGACGCTGGGGGTCGGCAAGGGGTCGGTGTCGCTGGCCGACCTGGGCAAGGCCGACCTGATCCTGGTCGTCGGGCAGAACCCGGGCACCAACCACCCGCGCATGCTGTCGGCGTTGGAGAAGGCCAAGCGGGGCGGGACGCGGATCACCGCGGTGAACCCGCTGCCGGAGGCCGGGCTGCTGCGCTTCAAGAACCCGCAGAACCCGTCGGGCGTCGTCGGCAGGGGCACGCCGCTGGCCGACCGGTTCCTGCAGATCAAGGTCGGCGGCGACCTGGCGCTGTTCCGGGCGTTCGGGAAGCTGATGCTGGAGGCGGAGGAGGCCGCGCCGGGGACGGTGCTGGACCAGTCGTTCATCGACACCTACACGCACGGCTTCGACGACTACGCGAAGGCCGCGCGCGGCACCGACTGGCCGGAGATCCTGGACGCCACCGGCCTCACGCGCGCCGAGATCGAGGCGGCGTTCGAGGAGGTGCGGGCCTCCGAGCGGCTGATCGTCTGCTGGGCCATGGGCCTGACGCAGCACAAGCACGCGGTGCCGACCATCCGCGAGGTGGTGAACGTGCTGCTGCTCGGCGGGCACGTGGGGCGGCCCGGGGCCGGGGTCTGCCCGGTGCGCGGGCACTCGAACGTGCAGGGCGACCGCACGATGGGGATCTACGAGAAGCCGAAGGACGCCTTCCTGGACGCGATGGAGGCGGAGTTCGGCGTGCCGATGCCGCGCGCGCACGGGTTCGACACGGTCGACGCGATCCGGGCGATGCGCGACGGCCGCGCGAAGGTGTTCTTCGCGATGGGCGGCAACTTCGTCGCGGCCACCCCGGACACCGACGTCACGGAGGCGGCGCTGCGCAGCACGGCGCTGACGGTGCAGGTGTCGACGAAGCTGAACCGCTCGCACGTGGTGCCGGGGCGGCGCGCGCTGATCCTGCCCACGCTGGGGCGCACGGAGCTGGACCGGCAGGGCGCCGACGCACGTGACCCCGAGGGGCGGGAGCAGTTCGTCACGGTCGAGGACTCGATGGGGCTGGTGCACGCCTCGCGCGGCCGGCTGGCCCCGGCGAGCGAGGCGCTGCTGTCGGAGGTGGCGATCGTGGCCGGGCTGGCGCGCGCGGTGCTGGGGGCGGAGCACCCGGTGCCGTGGGAGGGCCTGGCGTCGGACTACGACCGCATCCGCGACCGCATCGAGCAGGTGGTCCCCGGCTTCGAGCAGTTCAACGCCCGCGTCCGCCGCGGCTCGGGCTTCGCGCTGCCGCACGCCCCGCGCGACACGCGCACCTTCCCCACCGCGACCGGCAAGGCGAACTTCACGGCGAACGCCTTCGAGGCCCCGGTGGTCCCGGAGGGACGGCTGCTGCTCCAGACGATCCGCTCGCACGACCAGTACAACACCACGATCTACGGCCTCGACGACCGCTACCGCGGCATCCACCAGGGGCGCCGCGTGGTGTTCGTGAACCCGGACGACCTGAAGGCCCTCGACATCCGCGACGCGGCGATGGTGGACCTGGTCTCGGAGTGGACGGACGGCTCGGAACGGCGCGCGCCGGGCTTCCGGGTGGTGGCTTACGACACGGCGCGGGGGTGCGCGGCGGCTTACTTCCCGGAGACGAACGTGCTGGTGCCGTTGGATTCGACGGCTGAGGTGAGCAATACGCCGACTTCTAAAGCGATCGTGGTGCGGTTGGAGGCTGCGGCGTAGTTTCGGGGGCACGCAAAAGCCCCGGCTCTCGCATTCGGGAGTCGGGGCTTCGGCACGTCAGCAGGTCAGTGCCGCGAGCGTCGGCACCGCGCGGCGCGGCACGCCAGCACATATCGCCCGACGGCCGAGTGGGGCCCGGCCGGACGGTGGTGCGGTGGTGCGGTGGTGCGGTGGTGCGGTGGTGCGGTGGTGCGGTGGTGCGGGGCTCGCCGGTCCGGGCGGGGTCCTCAGATCTGGCCGCGCAGCTTGGCCAGCGCCTCGGCAAGGATCTGGTCGCCGTCCTCGGCGGAGCGGCGCTCGCGGACGTAGGCCAGGTGCGTCTTGTAGGGCTCGGTGCGTGAGCGCGCCGGCGGGTTGTCCTTGTCCGGGCCGGCGGGGAAGCCGCAGCGGGGGCAGTCCCAGGTGTCGGGGATCTGCGCGTCGCTGGCGAAGGAGGGCTTGGTCTCGTGCTTGTTCACGCACCAGAAAGAGATGAACACCCGAGGGGCGCTCTCGCCGCGCTCGGCCTCCCCCATCGGTCCCGCACCGACGCGACTGCCTCGGATCGCGTTTCCACTTGCCACTGTCTGGTCTCCCTTGGGTTCCGATCTACACGCCCCGCCGCCCCGTGGGTGCCCGAGCGCCCGTGGAGATGCGGTGCAGACAGTGTAGGCATGTGCTGATGCACGATTCAGCAGGACCAGCCGGAAATCGCCGCCTTGGCGCTGCGATAAACGGACAAATAGGGGCGGAAGTCAGGGTTTCGTTATCGAAGCGCGACTGCTGGTGGCGTCCGTGAGGACTGTCGCCGAGGACGTCGCGCGTGCGGTTTCCGAGGGCCCGCAAGGGTTTTCGACCACGCGGCACGCACTCGCGGACACCCTGTGCGAGCGGAACCGGATCCGGGGCGGTGCGGCGGGAGAACGGGACGGGAAACGTGACGGGGAAAACGCGACCCCCGCCTCACCCCACCGCCGAATACCGGTGCTCCGGACGCCCGGTCGCCCCGTAGCGCAGCTGAAGCCGCACCACCCCGTGCCGAGTCAGATAGCTGAGATAGCGCTGCGCCGTCGGCCGCGAGATCCCCACCAGCTCGGCCACCTCCGAGGCCGACACGTCGCCGCCGGCCGCCCGCACCGCGTTGCGCACCAGCTCCAGCGTCGGCGCCGAGTGCCCCTTGGCCGGGAGCGCCGGCAGCGCCGGCTGCCCGCGCAGCAGCCCGAACAGCTCGTCCACGTCCGCCTGGTCGGCGTCCGCGTCGTCCAGCGTCTCCATCCGCCGCCGCAGGTCCAGGTAGGAGGTCAGCTTCTCGGCCATCGCCGGGTAGCCGAACGGCTTCACCAGGTAGTGCACGGCCCCGAGCTGCATCGCGGTGCGCACCGTGCTCACGTCGCGCGCCGCGGTGATCACCACGAAGTCCGGGCGCGGGCCAGCTGACCCCGACGACCCCGCCGACTCCGGCGCCTCCAGCAGCTTGCGGATCACCCCGAGCCCGTCGCCGTCGGGCAGGTAGACGTCCATGAGCACCAGGTCCGGCCGCAGCACCTCGATCAGGTCCAGGGCCGCCTCGGCGGAGTGCGCCTGGCCGCAGACGGCGAAGCCCGAGGTGCGGTCGACGTACGCGGCGTGGATCTTCGCGACCCGGTAGTCGTCGTCGACGACCAGGACCCGCACGGTCCCGGCGACGGCGGCGCGCGCGGACTGGGACTGGGGTGAAGGCGGCCCGGCGGCAGCCATAGCGGCGCTCATCGTGGTCTCCTACCTCCTCCGGTGCTCAGCAGAGTCCCCCGGTTCTCGGCAGCCTTCGGCAGCCGCACGGTGAACACCGCGCCGGGCCCCTCCGACGCCGTGATGCTACCCCCGAGACGCTGCACCAGCCGATGGACCAGGGCCAAACCGAGACCCCTTCGCATCGAACCCGTTGCCGGCTTGGTGGTGAAGCCGTCGGTGAACACGTGCTCGGCCGCCCCGGCCGGGATGCCGGGGCCGTTGTCGGCGACCCGCACGCCGATCCCGTCGTCGTCCTCGACGATCGACACCAGCACCCGCCCCTGCTTCCCGGGGTCGACGCCGGGCCCGGAGACGGCGTCGAAGGCGTTGTCGATCAGGTTGCCCAGCACCGTGGTCAGCGCCTGCACCTTGTCCGGGGTGTCGCCGAGCCAGGTGTCGTCGGTCAGCTCCAGCTCCACCCCGCGCTCCCCGGCGACCGCGGCCTTGGCCAGGATCAGCCCGACCAGCACCGAGGGCGCGATCCGCGAGCGCACCGACTCGGCGAACGCCGCCTCGGCCCCCGACAGGTCGGTCAGGAACTGCAAGGCCTCGTCGGTCTCGCCGAGCTCCAGCAGCCCGGCGACGGTGTGCATGCGGTTGGAGAACTCGTGCTGCTGGGCCCGCAGCGCGTCGGTGAGGCTGGTGACGCTGTCCAGTTCGCGCAGCAGCCCGGACAGCTCGGTGCGGTCCCGCAGCGTGACGACCGCGCCGTGCGGCTTGCCGGCCAGCGTCACCGGCATCCGGTTCACCGTCAGGTAGTGCTCGTCGGTCAGCACGACCTGGTCCTTGCCCTCGATCTCGCCGGAGAGCAGGTCCTGCAGCCGCCCGGGCGGAACCACGTCCTCCAGGTAGCCGCCGATCCCGCCGAACATCGGCAGGCCCAGCAGCCGCCGCGCCTCGTCGTTGACCATGGTGACCCGGCCGGCCCGGTCGAAGGCGATCATGCCCTCGCGGATGCCGTGCAGGACGGCTTCGCGCTCCTGCAGGAGCTTGGAGATCTCGTCGAGCTCCAGGCCGAAGGTGCGGCGCTTCAGGCGGCGGGCCAGGGCGTAGGAGGCCAGGGCGCCGACGCCGAGCGCAGCGCCGAACCACGCGGCGTAAACGGGAAGCTGGCCGACGAAGACCGAGGTCACGGAGGTCACCTTGCGCCCGACCGACACCTCGCCGATCTGGTTGCCGAGCGGGCCGTACAGCGGGACCCGGCCGTTCACCGACTCGCCGACGCTGCCCGGGTCGAACCGGACGTCGGGCCCGGTGACCAGCGGCTCCTCGATCAGCTGGCCGCGCAGCGAGGGGTTGGGGTGGGTGTGGCGGATCCGGTTCTGGTCGACGATGACGACGTAGTCGGTCTTGGTGTCGCGCTGGAGCCGGTCGGCGATGTTCTGCAGCGTCCCGTCGCAGTTCGTCTCGGGGAACGCGATGCAGGACTTGACCTCCGGCGTGTCGGCCACGGTCTGCGCGATCTGCAACGCCTCGTCCATGTACTGCCGGTCCACCTGCTTGCGTTCCTGGACCGCGAACAGCCCGAATCCCACCAGCACCACCACCAGCAGGATCGACACCTGGCTGACGAAGATCTGGCTGCTCAGCCGTCGTCCCGATCCCTGTCGCATTGGTCAGATTGTGTGCCGTTCCCGCAGATCAGACAAGGGCTGGCCCGCTGAGCAAAACGAGCAAAACAGCGAGTAACGCGGCAAACGCGGGTCGTGTGCGAAAAGCCGGCGTAACGACGGCGACGCTCTCGTCAGCCCGTCAGCCCGTCACCCCGGCACGCCGCCGGCGACCAGCAGCTTGTACCCGATCCCCCTGGCAGCCTTGATCTCGCAGTGCGGCCGCAGCTTCCGGCGGAGCGCCGTGACGTGTGATTCGAGGCTGTGGGCCGCCGAATGATCGAACACGCCCCAGATCTCGCCCAACAGTTGTTCCCGCCGGATGACCGCACCCGGCAATCTCGCCAGAATAGCAAGTATTTCGAATTCTTTGCGAGTGACCTGGATCGATTCTGATTTCACAGTGACGCACCGAGTCGTATAGTCCATCTGCAAATCCCCGCTCACCAACGCGACACTGCCGTCAAGACCCGTCTTCATTGCGCAACGCCGCAGAACCGCCGCCATCCGCGCGACGAGTTCACGAGTGGCGAACGGTTTGACGACATAGTCGTCCGCACCGAGGCTCAGCCCTTGAACGACCGATTCGCCGTCGGACCGACCCGTGACGACGATGATCGGCAGCTGCGAAACCCTCCGCATCTCGCGCAGCGACTGGAAGCCGACCGCTCCCGGAAGCGACAGGTCCAGCAGGATGATCCCGGGATCGGCCGACAGTGCGGCCACGGCCTGCGGGATCGTGCCGGCGACGATCACCTCGATCCCGTGTGCCGCCAGGAGTCGACGCTCCAGCGCCACGACCCGCGCGTCGTCCTCCACCAACAGACACTTCACGATGATCCCCCGTTCGACCACGGACGTGGACCACGTCCGCACCGTGATTCATGATCTTGCTCTGCGCTAAAGCGACAGCGGCTAGCTCAGCCGGGCCACGGCGTGGCCCGAGGAGTTGCGCCCGGTCACAGCCGCGATGTCCGTCCAGCTGATGCTGTGTTGTGCCGTCATCGGCAGCCACAGCGCGTAGGCCCCGGTGGAACCGCCCCCGCTCAGCGTCACCACCTTGGATGAGACCACATCGCCCGATGCCATGGTGACCTCGACCGACGTAACACCGCCGGTGACGAATCCGACGGCCAAGATGGTCTTCCCGTCCATGGGATGCGGTTCGCTCAGGAAGTGCGGCTTCGACCACAACACAGGCGAGCCGTTGCCCGTCGACGGCACCGCCACACAGTGGTGCTTCTCGGTCCGCGTGAAGTCGGCGGGAACCGCGCTGCCGTAACAGGCTTGGCCACTGTCGACCCAGCCGACCGCGGCTATGTCCGACGGCGTGGCGTCACCGCGGGCCGGAGCCAGCACGGACACGGCCCGTCCGCTGCTGCGATGCGTGACCACACCGACCACGGTTGCCACGCCGACGACGGCCAGCACAGCAGCCGCGACGATCCACCAGCGGCGGCGGCGATCGGAAAGTCCCGTGAGCCGGAGCGGGCCGGCTTCGGTACGAACAGTCATTGGCGGTCCTTGCGGTGGCTCGTCCGCCCTCGGCGGGTGGAGCGCCGCGCCCCATCAGGGTGCTGACCCTGGATATGGGGCGCGGCGAGTAGGATCAGTAGTAGAGGTAGATGCCGCCGGTGCTGTTGCCGGTCAGCCCGGACTGCGAGGATCCGACGACCTCGATGATCCGCTGGTAGCTGCTGGTCGGCCAGACGATCTGGTCGCAGGAGGCACCGCAGGTGTCCGACCCGCTCCCCCAGTTGGACTGGACGTACTTGGCCTGCTCGTTCCCGCCGTTGTCGACGTAGACCAGCTCCAGGTAGGTGACGCTGCAACCGCCGCCGCCGTCGGAGTTGGCCACGAACTGGCCGTGCGCCCAGCCGCCGACGGCCGTGCCGCCGCTGGTGGAGTTCTGACACCGGTCCACGGTGTGGACGCCGGACTGCCACGCGTAGGTCGGACCGTTGGCGAACGCGCCCCCCGCCGATATCACAGAAATGGCTGCCGTCGCCGCGCCGACCGCGGCCAGCTTCTTCAGAATACCCATCTGATTCCCCTTCACATATCCGGCAGTGATCTCGCGAACTCCTCGGACTCGAAGAGACTCAAAGAAAACGTGTCAGCACTCTTCGAATCCGTTCGCCGAGCCGCTCAGATTGTCGATCGGAAAAGGGGTCATGATCAAGGATCTTGAGTGTTTCTTGAACTTCACAGACCTTGAACTTCACAGACCTTGAACTTCACAGACCGGTCCGCGCACGGCGGACGCCCGGGCCACAGACCCGGACGTCTGCCGTCGTGGAACTGCTTGGGAGGCGCCGGTCGCCGCCGGCCCGGCCTCAGCCCGCGGCGCCGGCCGGCGTCGAGGTGGTCGTCGTGCCCTCCAGCTTGTTCGCGGCGATCGCGAAGTCGTTGGTGAAGGTCGTCGACAGGTCGACCTTCGAGGTGTCGACGCCGACGATCTTCTCGGTCGCGAGCACCGTCTTCGGCCCGCCGGCCGGCATGATGCCGTCCGGGAGGAACTGGCCCTTGTCCTGGGTCAGGGCCTCGATGTAGTCGGCCTTGGTGATGGTGCTGTTCTGGACGTAGGTCGCGGGCAGCGCGTTGGCGATGTCGGCGGCGGTGTGCGTGTCGATCCAGTGCATGGTCGCGACCAGGGCGTTGACCACGGCCTGGGCCTCGGTCTTGTGGCTGTTGACCCAGCTGGTCTGGGCCAGGACGCCCGCGGAGGGCCAGGTGCCGCCCATCGCGGCCGTCGCGCCCTGCGCGGTGGCCAGGTCGATCGCCGAGTAGCCGATCTTCTGCTTCTCCATCGCGAGCACCGTCGGCTGCGTCGTCATGACGCAGGCCGCCGTGCCGTGCTGCAGGGCCGCGATGGCCGTCGCGCCCGCGCCGGCGGCCAGCTTGTGGTACTTGCTCGGGGCCAGGTTGTTCTGCGCGGCCAGGAACGTCGTGAGCGTGTCGGTGCCCGAGCCCAGGTCGGTGACGCCCAAGGTCTTGCCCGCGAAGTCGGCCGCGGAGTGCACACCGCTGTTCGTGGCGCACATCTCGCGCTCGCCCGGCGCGCCGGAGAGGTTGACGATGTCCTCGACGGCCTTGCCCTTGGTCTGGAAGTCGATCGTGTGGACGTACCACGCCCCGGCCATGTCGACGCTGCCGGAGATCATCGCGTCCTCGGCGCCGACACCGCCCTGCGTCTCGGTGCTCAGCTCGACGTTGACGCCGTACTTCTTGTAGAAGCCCAGCTGGTCGGCCAGCTTGTAGGGCAGGTAGATCTGCTTGTCGATGCCGCCGACCATGAGCTTCACGGTCGGCAGGCTCCCGCCGGCGGCGGCGCCGTTGCTGGAGGAACCGGAGCCGCTGCTCTTCGAGCTCGAGCACGCGGTGACGGTGGTGACGGCGAGAGCGCAGACCGCCGCGCCGATGAGTGTCCGCTTGAACATGGCTGACGTACCTTTCGCTGAATTCGGGGTGGGATCCGCCGGCGAGGGAACCGGCGGACGGTGGTGGCGGTGGTGGTGCCACCGGGCAGTGGTGGCGGTGGTGGCAGTGGTGGTGCTGGCGAGCAGGTGCGGCCCGGTGGAAGATCAGGACCTGTGGAGAATCAGGACCGGCGCCGGATCAGATCGACGCGGTCTCCGACGGCGACGGCGGGCGCCAGGACAGCAGCCGGTGTTCGACCTGGGTGATGATCCACTCCGCGGCCAGCGCGAGGACCGCGATGACGAGCATCGTGGCGTACACGCCGTTGGAGTCGAACTTGCCCTGGTCGGTGGCGATGACCAGGCCCAGGCCGCGCTGCGCGCCGATCACCTCGCCGACGATCGCGCCGGTCAGCGCGAAGCCGAAGGCGCTGTGCAGGCTGGCGATGATCCAGGTGAGCGCCGAGGGCAGGATCACGTGCCGGACGATCGCGAGCCGCTTCGCGCCGAGCACCTTGGCGTTGGCCAGGATGTTGCGGTCGACCTCGCGGACGCCCTGGAAGGCGTTGAAGAAGACCACGAAGAACACCAGGACCGCGGCCAGCAGCAGGTGCGGGAGCTCACCCAGGCCCAGCGCGACCAGGAAGATCTCGCCGAGCACGATGCGCGGGATGGAGTTGAAGATCTTGATGTACGGATCCATGACCTCGGCGAGGAAGCGGTTCATGCCGAGCAGGACGCCCAGGACGACGCCGACCGCGGTGCCGAGCAGGAAGCCGAGCCCCGCCTCGCGCAGGGTCGTCTCGATCTGCAGCCAGTAGGAGCCGAACTCGGTGGCCTGGTCGCCCTTGGTGAAGTAGGCGTACAGGCTGTCCCAGATCAGGGTGGGCTTGCCGTAGGTGAACGGGTCCACCCCGAGCCACTTGTTGGTGGCGAACAGCTGCCAGCCGCCGAGCATGACGACGGCGAAGCCGATCTGCGCCGCGTGGATCTTCAGCTTGCGCTTGCGTCGCAGGCTCAGCCCGGTCTTCTTCGTGGCCGGCTGGACCGACGTGGACGCGATCGTGTCCGCGCTCATGCCTTCTCTCCCGTCGTGCGTGCGTAGGAGCGCTGGACCTCTTCGCGCAGCGTCTCCCAGATCTGGTGGTGGAGTTCGAGGAACCGCGTGTCGAAGCGGATCTCCTGCACCGAGCCGCGCGGGCGCGGCAGGTCGATGTCGAAGATCTCCTTCACCGTCCCGGGCCCCGCGGACAGCACCACGACGCGGTCGGCCAGCGCCACGGCCTCCTCGAGGTCGTGGGTGATGAAGAGCACCGAGGGGCGCAGCTGCTCCCACAGGCCGAGCAGCTCGTTCGACATGATCGCCTTGGTCTGCACGTCCAGCGCGCCGAACGGCTCGTCCATCATCAGGATCGACGGCTCGTTGATCAGCGCGGCGGCCATCGCGACGCGCTTGCGCATGCCACCGGACAGCTGGTGCGGGTGGTGGTCCTCGAAGCCGGCCAGGCCGACGCGGCGGATCCAGTCCCGGGCCAGCGCCTGGGCGTCCTTCTTCTTGGCGCCCTTGAAGATCGGGCCCATGGCGACGTTGCCGAGCACCGTCTTCCACGGCAGCAGCGCGTCGGCCTGGAACATGAAGCTCGTGCCGTCGGTGATCCCGGTGACCTCCCGGCCGCCGACCTTGACCGAGCCCTCGCTGGGCTTGTCCAGGCCCGCGACCAGGCCGAGCGTCGTGGACTTGCCGCAGCCGGTGGGGCCGACGACGGCGCAGAACTGGCCGGGCTCGACGGTGAAGGAGACGTCGCGCAGGGCCGTGAAAGCGTCGCCGGACGGTGTGAGGAACCGCTTGGTGACGCCGGTGATCTCGATGCGAGCGTTCTCCCGATCGGTTCGGCCGGCGGCCGGGGCTGTCGCGGAAGCGCTTCGTGCAGCCATCGAATCCGCTCCTTTTCTCATATCGGGGTTTCGTTCCGGGGTACGGAATGCAGACGCTAAGGACGTGACCTGTGTTACGTCTTCGTTTCGTCGCTAAGCCGCGATATGTGCGTTCGGAAGGGTTCTGCTCATTTAGCTCATGCCTGGTCAGGACCCCTATGAGGCTTTTGGGATCACGATCCGGTCACGGCTGGGGGAGATCTCCGGGTGCCCTTGTTGAACGGCCGTGAGAAGTTCACAATCGGCAGCGGCGACTTGGCGCCCGGAGCCGGAACCGGGCGCTCGCGGTCGCATTCCGCCTCGCGATGCGAGGGCTCCACGATCAGCACCACCGGCGGCGGGTCCCCACCCCCATCGCAGACCCGCCGCACGCCCGGGTTCCATCCCTCGCCCCGGGCGGGCCGCCGTCTCCCGGTTTCGGGAGGCGGCGGCGTTAATGCTTAGTCAAGTGCTGTTGCTGCGTCGCGTAGCAATGTGAGTGCCTGTCGCGTGTGCTCGACCAGGCTGCGCCGGGCCGCGGGATCGGCTGGGTTGGCCGGGTTGGCCGGGTTGGCCGGGTTGGCCGGGTTGGCCGGGTTGGCCGGGTTGGCCGGGTTGGCCGGGTTGGCCGGGTTGGCCGGGTTGGCCGGGTTGGCCGGATCAGCTGGGTTAGCAAGATCAGCTGGATCGACCCAGCGCTCGAAGGCCTCGTCGAAGGCCAGCATTCCCATGTCCGCCGCCAGCGCCGCGGTCCGGTCGGCGACGCCGCGTTCGCGCAGGCCGTCGGCGATGGCTGCGGCGAGGATGGCGTGCTTGAACGCGGAGCGCTCCTGAAGTTCCGCGTTGCCGGCGATCAGCACAAGCAGCTTGCTGCCGAGTTCGCGGCGGTCCTCCTCGAAGGAGCCAGCCAGGGCGTCGAGGGCTGCCGCGACCGCGGTCAGCGGGGTGGCGTCCGGCGGGGCGGCGGCGAGCGCTTCGGCGAGCAGGCGGGCGTGGGTCTCCTGGCCGGCGAACAGGACCTCGCGCTTGTCGGGGAAGTGGCGGAAGAAGGTGGTCTTCGTCAGGCCGCCGGCCCGGTCGGCGATCTGCGTGACGGTGGTCGCGTCGTAGCCCTGCTCTGTGAACAGGTCGACGGCGGCGCGGACCAGGCGTTCGCGTGCGTTCGGTTCCCATCGGGCCATGGGGACAGCCTAGTTGATGTGACTTGGTCACATCACTGCGCTACAGTCGTGATGACGTTACTGAGTCACATCACCTTTCCTGGGAGTCCCCATGCGCATCTTCGTCACCGGCGCCAGCGGCTACATCGGCTCCGCCGTCGTGCCCGAGCTTCTTCAGGCCGGGCACCAGGTCGTGGGCCTGGCGCGCTCCGACGCCTCCGCCGACGCGGTCACGGCGATGGGCGCCGAGGTCCGGCGCGGCGACATGACCGACCTGGACCTGCTGGCGTCCGCTGCCGCCGACGCCGACGCGGTCGTCCACCTGGCCTTCGACCACGCGACCATCGCGGCGGGCCGTTTCCCCGACGCCGCCGCGACCGACCTGAGCGTCGTCCGCGCCTTCGGCGACGCGTTGGTCGGTACCGGCAAGATCCTGGTCGGCATCGGCATCCGCCGCACCGGCGACGCGCAGCGTGATGCCGCCTTCGGCGCGAACCCGCGCTCGATCGTCACGGCAGCGCTGGAGGAGTACACCGAGCGCGGCGTGCACACGATCTTCATGGCCATCCCGTCGGCCACTCACAGCTCGCGCGACAAGCACGGCTTCATTCCGCAGATGATCCGCATCGCGCGGGAGCGGGGGGTTTCCGGGTACGTCGGTGACGGGGCCAACCGGTGGCCGGCCGGGCATGTTTTGGATGTCGCGCGGCTCTACGGGCTGGCGCTCGACAAGGCGCCGGCTGGAGCGCAGCTGTTCGCGGCGGCCGAGGAGGGCATCGCGGTACGGGACGTCGCCAAGGCGATCGCGCGGAACCTCGGTGTTCCGGCGGTCAGCGTTCCGACCGAGGAGGCGGCGGAGCACTTCGCCGGGTTCCCGTTCGCCGCCATGGACATCACGATGCCGAACGCTGCGACCCGTGAGTTGCTGGGGTGGGAGCCGCAGGAGGCTGGGTTGATCGCGGACATCGACGCAGGCCACTACTTCGCGGCTGCGTAATAACCGAACGGGACCGTCGGGCCGGAAAGTCGGCTGAGCAGCCGGGCGGGCCGGTATACGCTCCGGCACATGTCCAACCCCGCAGTGTCCTTCTTTTCCGCCCAAGACGGAGTCCGCCTCGCCTACCGCGAAGTAGGCGAGGGCAGGCCCTTGCTGCTTCTGCACGGTGCGCTCGGGGACAGCACGCTGTGGCTCCGCGACGACCGTGCCGCCACGATCGCGGCTCACGGGCACCGCGTGATCCTTCCCGACTTCCGCGGCCACGGCAGCAGCGCCAAGCCGCACGACGCCGGCGCGTACCCGAGCGACGTCCTCACCGACGACGCCCTCGCGCTGGTGGAGCACCTCGGGCTGGCGAAGGCCGACTACGACCTCGCCGGGTACTCCCTCGGCGCGCGCATCGTGGTGCGGATGCTGGTCCGCGGTGCCACCCCGCGCCGAGCGGTGGTCGGCGGCCAGGGACTGAAGCAGGTGGAGGGCTTCGGCGGCGGCGTGGCCCGGATGCTGCGGCGGATCGTGACGGCGACGGAGCCGCTCGAGCCGGGCTCGCCGGACGCGCGCACCGCGCAGTGGCTGCAGGGCGGCGACATGGACACCGTCGCACTGCTGCACGCGCTGGACTCGCTCGCGGCGACTCCGGCGGCGCAGCTTGGGAGCGTGCAGGTGCCGACGCTTGTGGTGATGGGCAGCGAGGATGAGCGGGCCGAGTCGGTGGACGAGCTGGTCGCAGCGCTGCCGCGGGCACGGAAGGTGATGGTGCCCGGGGATCACGGGACGGCGGTGGGCGAGCCGGCGTTTCTCGCGGCGGTGCTGGATTTCCTTGGCGATGGCAGCGAAGGCGAGGGCTGATCTGCCGGGCCACTCGCCCACCAAGCAGGCGGCGCTAAAGCAGAAAGCGGCCCGGGCGTGACGAGCCGGTTGGGCGGGGCTTGGCGTGCTGACGGGCTGGTGCTCGGCTGGCTGCTGGCTGGCGATTGGCGCTCGGCTGTGTGCCGAGGTCTGCTGGCTGGCGGCTTCTGCCTGCCGGCTTCTGCCTGCCGGCTTCTGGCTGCCGGCTTCTGGCTGCCGGCTCAACTGTGGCCAACGTCTGTCGGCTGTTGGTTGCTGGGCGGCTGGCAGATGGCGGCTGGCACTCAGCTGGCAGCCCGTCGGCAGTTCGCGATGATGGCATCGTGAACGTACTGCGACAGCCCCGGCACCATGTCGTCGTAGTTCCGTCCGCTGCGCCGGTTCGCGCGGTAGTGCTCGGCCATCTCGCGGTGCGTCTCGTAGCCGCAGTCGTGGAACCAGCGGTCCGTGTGCTGCCGAAGCTGCTCGGCCAGGTCCATCGCCGTCGGATCCGTGGCCGGGAGCCCTCGCGTCATGGTGTCGGCCAGGCCCTGGTTGATCGCCGCCAGCTCGGCGCGTAGCCGCTGCCAGTCCTGCTCTCCGTAGCGCGCGGTCCGCTGTCGGCGCTGCGTGAACTCCGGTGTGTCGCCCCACTCCCGTTCGGTATCGGCGGCGTGGTCCAGCAGCCGCTCGACGAACTGTCCCTCGCCGAAGACCTCGCGGCGCTCCCCCGGCGTCAACGCGATGCCGACGGCGCGGGCCGCCAGCTCCTTGTCGATCACCGCGAGCATGCTGCGGTAGCGGGTGATGCGCTCTTCGATCAGCTCCCGCTGGCGACGCAGGTGGTCCTCGTCGGTGGCGTTCGGGGCGGCCAGGATCTCTGCAATGTCGCCGAGTTCCAGGCCTAGTTCCCGGTAGAAGGCGACGCGTTGGAGCACCGACAGGTCGGCGTCGGTGTAGAGGCGGTAGCCCGCGGCGCTGCGGCTGCTGGGACGGGCGAGGGCGATCTGGTCGTAGTAGTGGAGGGTGCGGATCGACATGCCGGTCAGGTCGGATGCCGCGCCTACTGTGTACTCGTCGTTCATGCCGCCTACTGTGCGCCCTGACGTGGTGTGAGGGTCAAACAGGGCGCGCTTGCTGGTGCGGTTGGGGTGTGGCTTACAGGCGATTTTTACAGCTTCGCCAATGGTTGGATGGCCTCGCAGGGGACGCAGTTCGGTGAAGCGTCACGGGTTGCGCTGGCGGCTGGCGGTTTTCGTGGCCACGACCACGCATGAGTCCGAGTCACTGCGCGCGCGTTGCGTAGGCGGCAATCGTCGTGCGTGGTGGGTGCCTTGAGGCCTCTGGCGGGCCTCCTCGACGAGGGGGCGACCCGCGCGTCGGGCTGTTGGGCGGCGGCCCGTGACTGTTCGGCTTTCTATCCGCTGTTGCCTGCGTCGCGTTGGTTGGCGGCGGTGTTGCTTGTGGTCGCCGAGGTCCGGTCGGAACCGGCGAACCACGTGGCCGGTCAGGCCGCCCCGTCACCAACCGTAGCCGCACCCGCGAAAAAGGCGCCGGCCCGGAAGAATCCGGGCGGGCGCCAGTACTCCTACCCTGCTGCCGTTCAGACGTTGTGCTTGTAGAGCAGCGCGAGGCCCACGATGCACGAGATCCAGATCACCGACAGGACGACGCTGATCCGGTCCAGGTTGCGCTCCACCACCGAGGAGCCCTGCAGGCCGCCGGAGACGCCGCCGCCGAACATGTCGGAGAGGCCACCGCCCTTACCTTTGTGCAGGAGCACCGACATGATGAGGAGCAGGCTGGTCGCGACCAGGATGCCCGAGACGATCCACTGGTAAAGAGTCACTTCGGCGGTCCACTCGCTCTTCCGATAAGGACAGGGACGGGATGCCAGGGCACCCCGCCCCCTACATTACGCAATGGAACCGGCGCTCAGCCAGCGGCAACTGCGGAATCGCGGAAACGGACGATGCGGGTGAAGTCCGCGGCGTCCAGGGATGCGCCGCCGACCAGGGCGCCGTCGATGTCGGGCTGGGCCATCAGTTCGGCGGCGTTGGCGCCCTTCACGGAGCCGCCGTACAGGATGCGGGTGTTGTCCGCCACGCTCTTGTCGAACAGGACGGCCAGTTCGGCGCGGATCGCGGCGCACACCTCCTGGGCGTCCTCGGGGGTCGCGACCTCGCCGGTGCCGATGGCCCAGACCGGCTCGTAGGCGATGACCGAGGCCTGGACCTGCTCGGCGGACAGGCCGGCCAGGGAGCCGCGGGTCTGCTCGACGCAGTGCGCGACGTGTGCGCCGTCCTTGCGGATGTCCAGGTGCTCGCCGACGCAGATGATCGGGGTGATGCCGTGCTTGCGGGCGATCACCGCCTTGGCCGCGACCAGGGTGTCGGTCTCGCCGTGGTACTGGCGCCGCTCGGAGTGGCCGACCACCACGTAGTGGCAGTCCAGCTTGGCCAGCATCGGGGCGGAGATGTCGCCGGTGTAGGCGCCCGAGGGGTGCTCGGAGACGTCCTGCGCGCCGTACTGGATGCGCAGCTTGTCGCCCTGCACCAGGGTCTGGACCGAGCGGATGTCGGTGAACGGCACCAGGACCGCGACGTCGACCGCGTCGTAGTCCTTGTCGTGCAGCGAGAACGCCAGCTCCTGGACGTGCTTCATCGCCTCCAGGTGGTTGAGGTTCATCTTCCAGTTGCCCGCCATAAGGGGCTTACGCTCAGCCATGGAGACCTACTTCCCTTCCTCGAGCACGGCCAGGCCCGGGAGGGTCTTGCCCTCCAGGTACTCCAGGCTCGCGCCGCCGCCGGTGGAGATGTGGCCGAACGCGGCCTCGTCGAAGCCCAGCTGCCGCACCGCGGCCGCCGAGTCGCCGCCGCCGACCACGGTGAACGCCTCGGAGTCGATCAGGCCCTGCGCGACGGCGCGGGTGCCGCCGGCGTACGGCTCCATCTCGAACACGCCCATCGGGCCGTTCCAGAAGATGGTCTTGGCCGAGGAGAGCTTGTTCGCGAACAGCTTGCCGGACTCCGGGCCGATGTCCAGGCCCAGCCGATCGGCCGGGATCTCCGAGGCCGAGACGACCTCGTGCTCGGCGCTGGCGGAGAACTCGGTGGCGGCGATGATGTCGATCGGCAGGACGAACTCCACGCCGCGCTCGGCCGCGCGCTGCAGGTAGCCGCGCACGGTGGGGATCTGGTCCTCCTCCAGCAGCGAGCGGCCGACCTCGTAGCCCTGCGCCTTCAGGAAGGTGAAGACCATGCCGCCGCCGACCAGGATCCGGTCGGCCTTCTCCAGCAGGTTCTCGATGACCGCGAGCTTGTCGGAGACCTTCGAGCCCCCCAGGACCACCGCGTAGGGGCGCGCGACGTTCTCGGTGAGCTTCTTCAGGACCGCGACCTCGGTCTGGATCAGCAGACCGGCGGCGGAGGGCAGGAGCTTGGCGATGTCGTAGACCGAGGCGTGCTTGCGGTGCACGGCGCCGAAGCCGTCGGAGGCGAACACGTCGGCCAGGGCCGCGAGCTGCGCGGCGAACGCGCCGCGGGCGGCGTCGTCCTTGGCCGTCTCGCCGGCGTTGAAGCGGACGTTCTCCAGCAGCACCACCGAGCGCTCGGGCATCGCGGCGACCGCGGCCTGCGCGGACTCCCCGACGGTGTCGGCGGCGAAGGTGACCGGGACGTCCAGCAGCTCGCCGAGCCGCTTGGCCACCGGGGCCAGGCTGTACTTCGGGTCCGGCTCGCCCTTGGGACGGCCCAGGTGCGCCGCGATGATCACGCGCGCGCCCCTGTCCAGCAGGGCGTTGATGGTCGGGACCGAGGCGCGGATACGGCCGTCGTCGGTGATGCGCGCCCCGTCCAGCGGGACGTTCAGGTCCGAGCGCAGCAGGACCTTCTTGCCGGCGACGTCGAGGTCGTCGAGGGTCTTCATACGGAGTCCTTTGTATTCAACGAAAAACCCGCACGAGCCCGGAACGGGGCTCGTGCGGGCACGGGTTCTGTCTGCGGCTTACAGCGAGGCGCCGACGTACGCGACGAGGTCGACGAGGCGGTTGGAGTAGCCCCACTCGTTGTCGTACCAGCCGACGACCTTGACCTGGTTGCCGTTGGCCATCGTCAGCTTGCTGTCGAAGATGCAGCTGTGCGGGTCGGTGACGATGTCGCGGGAGACGATCTCGTCCTCGGTGTACTTCAGGAAGCCCTTGAGCGCACCGGTCTCGGCGGCCTTCTTGAACGCCGCGTTGATCTCTTCCTTGGTGGTCTCCCGGCCCAGGTCCACGGTCAGGTCGGTGACCGAGCCGGTGGGGACCGGCACGCGCATCGCGAAGCCGTCGAGCTTGCCCTTGACCTCCGGGATGACCAGGCCGATGGCCTTGGCCGCGCCGGTGGAGGTGGGGATGATCGACTGCGGGGCGCTGCGGGCCCGGCGCAGGTCGATGGTGCCCTTGCGGGTCAGCGCGATCTGGTCGAGCAGCTGCTGCTCGGTGGTGTACGCGTGCACCGTGGTCATGTAGCCGCGCTCGATGCCGAACTCGTCGAGCAGGACCTTCACCAGCGGCGCCAGGCAGTTGGTGGTGCAGGACGCGTTGGAGATGATCGCGTGGTTCGCCGCGTCGTACTTGTCCTGGTTGACGCCCATCACGATGGTGACGTCGTCGTTCGTGGCGGGCGCCGAGATGACGACCTTCTTGGCCCCGGCCTCGATGTGCTTGCGCGCGTCGTCACCGTTGGTGAACAGGCCCGTGGACTCCACGACCACGTCCACGCCGAGCTCCTTCCACGGCAGCGCCGCGGGGTCGCGCTCGGAGAGGACCTTGATGGCCCGGCCGTTCACGACCAGCTCGCCCTCGGTCGCCTCGATGGTGCCGTCGAAGCGGCCCAGGATCGAGTCGTACTTCAGGAAGTGCGCCAGGATCGGGGCGGCAGCGAGGTCGTTGATCCCCACGACCTCGACGTCAGCACCGGAGGCGACGATCGCGTGGAAGAAGTTGCGGCCGATGCGGCCGAATCCGTTGATGCCTACCCGGACGGTCACTGTCGCAGGGCTCCCTTCAGGTTGCCGGGCGCTCTTGTGCTCACCCGGTCGAGAGTCGACGCATAACGTGGCGATCCACCGAATCATGCGATTCGGGCCGCGCACGCTTCCGAGCCTATCGTGAACCCGGGGAAGACAACGCACCCGGCCCGACCTGCGAGACGATGGCAGAATCCGTACTCGTCGGTAGGTCGTCGGACGTCTGACCGACCGCTGGCGCGAGACCTGCGCCAGCCTGCGCGGGAACACTGAGCCGCGCGGCCAGTGCGTCGTCCTTGTAAGATACGGACTGGGGTCCGTATCCCGATCCGGAGGCCGGGACGTCGGTGCCGTCCACGCCGAGCTCGAACGCCCGGCGGTCGGCCATCGCCAGCAGCCGGCGGATCCGGCCGGCGATCGCGTCCTTGGTCAGCGGCGGGTCGGCCAGCGTGCCCAGCTCCTCCAGCGAGGCCTGCTTGTGGTCCAGACGCAGCCGGCCGGCGGCGGCCAGGTGGTCCGGGGCGTCCTCGCCCAGGATCTCCAGGGCGCGCGAGACCCGGGCCCCGGCGGCGACCGCGGCGCGGGCGCTGCGGCGCAGGTTCGCGTCGTCGAAATTGGCCAGCCGGTTGGCGGTGGCGCGCACCTCGCGCCGCATCCGCCGCTCCTCCCAGGCCAGCACCGCCTCGTGCGCGCCGAGCCGGGTGAGCAGCGCGCTGATCGCGTCGCCGTCGCGCAGCACCACGCGGTCGCTGCCGCGCACCTCGCGGTGCTTGGCGCCGGGGATGCCGAGCCGGCGCGCGGCCCCGGCCAGCGCGATCGCCGACTCCATGTTCGGGCAGTTGATCTCCAGGGCCGAGCTGCGGCCGGGCTCGGTGAGGCTGCCGTGCGCCAGGAACGCGCCGCGCCAGACCGCCTCGCAGTCGCACAGCGGGCCGTTGACCAGGTACGGAGGCAGGCCGAAGGCGGGACGGCCCTGGCCGTCGACCATGCCGATCTGCCGGGCCATCGCCTCCCCGCCGGCGGTCACCCGCAGCTGGTAGCGGTGGCCCCGGCGCAGGCCGCCGGGCGACTGGATGACCAGCTCGGCGCGGTGCGAGTAGACCTCCCAGATGTCCTTGCGCAGGCGCCGGGCCGCGGCCCCGGTGTCGAGCTCGGCCTCGATCGCGATCCGCCCGGACACGATGTGCAGGGAGCCGCCGTACCGGAACACCGAGGCCACCTCGGCCTTGCGGCAGCAGGGCTTGGTCACCGCCAGGCGGCTCAGCTCGTCCTTGACCGCCGCCGTCATCGCCATCGCGCCGCTACCCCTTTTTCGCCTGTCATCGCAGCTCAGAGTGCCGAGCCGGAACCGTTCGCCGTCAGCGGTCCACCCTAACCAACGCGAACCGGCGCCGTGTGCTTCCACCCGCGCATTCACGAGGTTGGATGACGCTCGTTCGGCCTAGTGGGACCGTTCAGAGCCTGCTGGCGATCATGGAGGCGACCGCGCTCTGCCCGGCCGGATTGGGGTGCACGGGTGCGGCGGGCTGGGCCGGGATCACGGGCTCGACCCAGCGGGTCCACGGC
The DNA here is from genome assembly GCF_015356825.1 of Catenulispora rubra. Lineage (GTDB taxonomy): Bacteria > Actinomycetota > Actinomycetes > Streptomycetales > Catenulisporaceae > Catenulispora > Catenulispora rubra. Next base: position 53,028 of record NZ_JAACYW010000024.1, read on the forward strand.
CACTGGCAGGCGTCACGGCCGGTCACGCCGTTGGGGTTAACACTGAGCGCTCCGTTCGCGGCGGCTTCGGTGGAGAGCATGGTGTTCAGCTTCTGCTCGATCCCGTGGAGCCAGGGTACGTCTCCGACCGCCACCGGCATGCTCGGCCAGCATCCGCCCGAGGCCGGAAGCACGGGCAAGTAGCCGACCACGACGACCGTGGCGTGCGGGGCACGCTGGTGGATGCCCTGGATCACGGCGTCGATGGTCGGCGCCAGCGCGTCGATCCGGGCCACGAGCTGGTCGGTGCCGTTGACGGTGAAGTGCTGCTGGCAGGGGTTGCCGAAGACGTCCAACGACAGCTCGCCGCAGGTGGTCACGATGTCGCCGAAGCCGATGTCGTTGCCGCCGATGCCGACGGTCACCAGGTCGGTGTCCGGGGTCAGGGAGTCGAACTGCGCGGGGTTGGTGCCGCCGATGACCGACTGCGGGCCGGTCATGTCCGCGGTCACCGCTCCCCCGCAGGAAGCGTCGACGAGGTCGGCGACGTGCAGCCGGGCCGCCAGGTCGTGCGGGAAGTTGACGCTGCTGCGGAAGCAGCCCAGCGGACCGCCGGCCGGCTGGAGCAGGTCGCCGACCGCGGTGTAGGAGTCGCCGAGGGCCACGTACTTGTGGAAGCCGGCGGCGGTGGCCTGCGCCGGGGCCGTGACCAGGGCGAGGCTCGCGGCGGAGAGGGCGAGGGCGGCGGAGAGGACGGTCTTGCGGCGGTTCGGCGTACGCAGCATGGGAGACCCCTTAGGCGATCGGAAACACCCTTGTTACCGACCAGTCAGTATGCTGCGGCACCCCCACCTCGACAATCACCCTGACGGGTGATCAGATTCTTGTGATCAAACTACTGCGATCAGACCCTTGCGAACGCCCCGCGGAACGCCTGCGCCAGCAGCGCGTGGTCGTGCCGCGGGCTCTTGTCCCCGGTCCGGTACGGCGCGGCCAGCGGAGCCAGCACGACCTGCGCCCCGAGCGCGGCGGCCGCCTTCTCCAGCGGACCGTGCACGCGCGGTGCCCCGCACGACACTTCATCGGCCAGGACCACGTCCAGGCGCAGGCCCGGGCAGTGGTCGGCAAGGACCTCGATGTGCTGCTCGGCGGAGAAGCCGTCGGTCTCGCCGGGCTGCGGGGACAGGTTGAAGACCAGCAGCTTGCGCGCCTTGGTCTCGGCCAGGGCCGCACACAGCTCCGGCACCAGCAGGTGCGGGATGACGCTGGTGAACCAGGAGCCGGGACCCAGGACCGTCCAGTCGGCGGCCCGGATGGCGGCGGCCGCCTCGGGCGCGGCCGGCGGCTCCGGCGGGCTCAGCCGCACCGAGAGCACTCTGCCGGGTGTCACCGCGAGCTCATGCTGGCCGCGGATGACGTCGGTCGCCCCCGGGTTGGCCGGGTCCACCCCGGCCACCAGGGCCTCGATCTCCAGCGGCACCGTCGACATCGGCAGCACCCGGCCGCGCGCGCCGAGCAGCCGTCCGACCCAGTCCAGGGCGCGGACCGGGTCGCCGAGGCGTTCCCACAGCGCGGCGATGAGCAGGTTGCCGACGGCGTGGCCGTGCAGGCCGCCCTCGGCCGGGCCGCCGAAGCGGTGCTGCAGGACGTCGGCCCAGGTGCGGCCCCACTCGTCGTCGCCGCACAGCGCGGCCAGCGCCATCCGCAGGTCGCCGGGCGGCAGGCCGCCGAGTTCGCGGCGGATGCGGCCGGAGGAGCCGCCGTTGTCGGCGACGGTGACGATCGCGGTGAGCGCGTCGGTGACGGTGCGCAGCGCGGCCAGGGTCGCGGACAGGCCGTGGCCGCCGCCGAGAGCGACGACGTGCGGTGCCGGACGGCCGTCGGCGGCGGTGTTGAAGGCCTTGAACTCGACGGTCGGGGCTTCTTCGAGGGCCGGGTTCCAGTTCGCGGCGGCGGCAGCGGCACCGATCATCGGGAAGCCGTCGGCAGCGCCGGTGTGCGCTCCCGCCGGCTCCGGCCGGAACAGGTTCCCGGAGATGGTCGGAACCACCTCGTTCTGTATGACCCGCCTGGACGACGCCCGATCAGCCGCCGTCACTCGCGACCCATGTCGCGGTGCACGACCACGGTGTCCACGCCCTCGGCCGACAGCCGCGCGGCGATCTGCTCGGACATGGCGACACTGCGGTGCTTGCCGCCGGTGCAGCCGATCGCCAGGGTCAGGTAGCGCTTGCCCTCGCGGCGGTATCCCTCGGTGACGATGTTCAGTACCTCCGCGTACCGGTCCAGGAACTCCTTGGCGCCGTGCTGGGACAGCACGTACCCGCTCACCTCAGGGTCCTGACCCGTGCGCGGACGGAGTTCGGGCACCCAGTGCGGGTTTGGCAAGAACCGTACATCCGCGACGAGGTCGGCGTCGACGGGCAATCCGTACTTGAATCCGAAACTCATGACGGTGGCCCGCAGCGGCACGTCGTCGGAGTCGCCGAAGGCGGACTCGATGGTGGTCCGCAGCTCGTGCACGTTGCGCGCCGAGGTGTCGATCACCAGGTCGGCCTCGCCGCGCAGCTCGCGCAGCAGCTCCCGCTCGCGCTCGATGCCGTCGGTGACCCGGCCCTCGCCCTGCAGCGGATGCGGCCGGCGCACGCCCTCGTAGCGGCGCACCAGCACGTCGTCGTCGGACTCCAGGAACACGATGCGGTGGTTCAGCCCGGCCGAGTCCAGCTCGTCCAGGGTGCTGCGCAGCGTGTCGAAGAAGGCCCGGCCGCGCACGTCGACGACGAACGCCAGCCGGTCGGTGCTGCGCGACTCGCGCATCACCAGGTCCACCATCGGCGCGATCAGCGTCGGCGCCAGGTTGTCCACGACGTACCAGCCGAGGTCCTCGAAGACCTTGGCGGCGGTGGAGCGGCCGGCCCCGGACATGCCGGTGACGATCACCAGCTCCGGTGCGTGCGGGCCGTCCTGCGCGGCGTCGGGCTCGTCGGCGCCCTGGGCAGCCTGTGCGCTCTCGGGCTCTACGGCCCCAGGCTCCGACTCCCCGTGCGCATCCTGCTCGCTCGGTCTGTTCTCCCTCACGCGCGTCACTCCTCGTCCGGCCCGATCCTGCTCTCTCCCCCCTCCAGGATCTCACCTGTGGCGGCGTTCACCGCACGACTTACCGGAAGCTCGGCCAAAGCGCTGTGGATCTGGCGCGCCGTGGCGGGCCCGATACCAGGTACTTCGGCGATTTCTGCCACATTCGCCGCGCGCAGTTTGCGAAGAGTTCCGAAATGGGCCAACAGCGCTTTACGCCGTACTTCCCCCAACCCGGGCACATCGTCGAGCGCGCTGGCGATCATCGACTTGGACCGCTTCTGGCGGTGGAAGGCGATGCCGAAGCGGTGCGCCTCGTCCCGGACCCGCTGGAGCAGGTACAGGCCCTCGCTGCTGCGCGGGAGCAGGACCGGGTCGTCCTCGTCCGGCAGCCAGACCTCCTCCAGGCGCTTGGCCAGGCCGACCAGCGTGACGTCGCTGATCTCCAGGTCGGCCAGGGCCCGCGCGGCCGCCGCGACCTGCGGCTGGCCGCCGTCGACGACCACCAACTGCGGCGGGTAGGCGAACTTCTTGCGGTCGCCAGTGGTCTCGTCGATGAGCTTCTCTTCCTCTTGTTCCTTGAGGAAGGCCTTGAAGCGGCGGGTGATGACCTCGTGCATGTTGCGCACGTCGTCGTTGGTCGCGCCGGTCTCCGCTTCACCCTTGATGGTGAAGCGGCGGTACTCGCTCTTGCGCGGCAGGCCGTCCTCGAACACCACCATCGAGGCGACGACGTTGGTGCCCTGGAGGTGAGAGATGTCATAGCACTCGATGCGCAGCGGCGCCTGGTCCATGCCGATGGCGTCGGCCAGCTCCTGCAGGGCCACCGAACGCGTGGTCAGGTCCGAGGCGCGGCGGGTCTTGTGCAGGACCAGGGCCTGCTTGGCGTTCTGCGCGACGGTCTCCATCAGCGCGGCCTTGTCGCCGCGCCGGGGGACGCGGACCTCGACCTTGGCGCCGCGGCGCTCGCACAGCCACTCCGTTATGGCCTCCACGCTGCCCGGCAGCTCCGGGACCAGGATCTCCCTCGGCACGGTCTCCGTGTCGATGCCCTGCTCGCCCTGCTCGGAGCCGTAGAGCTGCTGCATGAAGTGCTCGACCAGGCCGGCGGTGTCGACGTCCTCGACCCGGTCCACGACCCAGCCGCGCTGGCCCCGGATGCGACCGCCGCGCACGTGGAACACCTGGACCGCGGCCTCCAGCGGGTCCTCGGCCAGCGCGATGACGTCGGCGTCGGTGCCGTCGCCGAGGACGACCGCGTTCTTCTCCAGAGTCTGCCGCAGGGCTTGGAGGTCGTCGCGCAGGCGCGCCGCCTTCTCGAACTCCAGGTCCTTCGCAGCCTCCTTCATCTCGTCTTCCAGACCCTTGATGTACCGGTCGGTGCGGCCGGCCATGAAGGTGACGAAGTCCTCGACGATCTCCCGGTGCTCCTCGGCGCCGACCCGGCCGACACACGGCGCGGAGCACTTGCCGATGTAGCCGAGCAGGCAGGGCCGGCCGGTCTGCGCGGCGCGCTTGAAGACGCCGGAGGAGCAGGTGCGGATCGGGAAGACGCGCAGGAGGGAGTCCAGCGTCTCGCGGATCGCCCAGGCGTGGGAGTAGGGGCCGAAGTAGCGGACGCCGGGGCGCTTGGGACCGCGCATGACCTGCGCGCGCGGGTACTCCTCGCCGACGGTGACGGCCAGGCTCGGGTAGGACTTGTCGTCCCGGTACTTGACGTTGAAGCGCGGGTCGAACTGCTTGATCCAGGTGTACTCCAGCTGGAGCGCCTCGACCTCGGTGGCGACGGTGGTCCACTCCACGCTCGCGGCCGTGGTCACCATGGTCTGGGTGCGGACGTGCAGGTTGGCCAGGTCCTGGAAGTAGCTCGTCAGCCGCGAGCGCAGGTTCTTGGCCTTGCCGACGTAGATCACCCGGCCGTGCGGGTCGCGGAACTTGTAGACGCCGGGCGAGGTCGGGATCTCGCCGGTCTTCGGGCGATAGGTTGCCGGGTCTGCCACAGGGAAAGCCTACGCGGCCGGGGGGACACGATCCGGTGGCCGGGGGTCGACCCCGGGCTGTCGCGCCGGTCCCCCGGGTGTCCCCCCGGCTCGCGTCACGGGCAGACGGGCTCGGTGACGAACTGGGCGGTCCCCTCGCTCAGGACGCCGACGACACAGCGCGCGCTCGGCGCCAGCGGCGCGACCGGCCGGGAGTAGGGCCAGGCGAAGGTGTTCTCGCTCTGCGGGCCGAGGGCGAAGGCGCCGTTGTCGTCGTCCCCGCCGCCCTTGACCGCGCCGGTCTTGTCGGCCCAGCGCCAGTGGAAGCGCAGGCTGTCGGCGCGCGGGCCGTCGACCTTGATGTAGCTGTCGCGCACCATGCTGATCGTGCGCTTGGCCGGGTCGCCGCAGGCCTCGACGACGAGGAGGTTCTTGCCGGCGGCGACCCGGTGCAGGCCGAGGCCGAGGTAGGTGCCGTAGCTGTGGCACAGGGTGATGGCCATGGGGGCGTTGATGGTGCCTGAGCCGGTGCCAGTGCCGGTGCTGGAACCGGAACCGGGGCCAATGCCCGTCGTGCGGGTCGTGCCGCTGGCCGAGACCGGGCCGGCGCCCAGCAACGCCGCGCCGACCAGCGTCATCCCGACGGCGAAGACCCTGCGGAACCTACGGATGCTCACTGCGATGTTCTCCCTTGAATAGTGGTCGGCGAGCACGATCACTAGGGATATCGGTCGGGCGACGCGGGCGCTGAAGACAACCGCGGGTCGCCCGATCGGGGCCAATGACAGGATGTTTCTCCAGTAGGCGCGGGCAGTCCCGAATCAGCTCGAAGAACCGGTGACGTCCACGTTCGCGCCGTTCACCTTGGCCGTCATGGCCGCCAGCGGCGAGGCCGCGGGGCCGTTGAGCACGGAGCCGTCCTGGGCGCTGAAGACCGAGCCGTGGCAGGGGCAGACGATGCGGTTGTTCGTGACGCCGCCGACCGTGCAGCCCTGGTGCGTGCAGACCGCCGTGAAGGCCTTGAAGACCCCGGCCTGCGGCTGCGTCACCACGACGTTGTTCGACTTGTCGATGTACCCGCCGCCGACCGGCACCGAGGACGACGGCACGGCGACGGTCCCGTTCCCGTTCCCGCTGGACGACCCGCCGGACGACGAGCTGCTCGAGCTGCTCGAGCACGCCGCGACCGCGCCGACCCCGGCCACCGGCACCACGACCAGGGCGGCGGCCTTCATGACGGACCGGCGGTCCGGCCCCGACTCCTCGACCTCTACATGATCAGACATGGGGAGTAGTCCATCATGCCCGTCTGTGAGAATTCTTTGAGGCCCGGTCGTGTGGTGAACATGCACTGGACATGCGGCGGGCCCGCGCCGATCAGCACGATCGGCACGGGCCCGTGCCCCTACGCATACCCCTATTGCTACTTCTTCGCGGCGGCCTTCTTGGCGGGCGCCTTCTTCGCGACCGTCTTGGCGGCCGTGGTCTTGGCCGCCGCCGGAGTCTTGGCCGCCGGAGTCTTGGCCGCCGGTGCCTTCGCCGCGGCGGTCTTGGCCGCCACCGCCGTCTTCTTCGCCGCCGCCACACCGCCCGATGCCGTACTCGCCGCGCCCGCCGCACCCGCCGGCTGCGGCGCGTTGCTCCGCTTCGCCGCCTCGATCGCCTCGGCGACCTTCGGCTTGCGCGCCTGCGCCGCCGTCAGCGCCGCGGTCGCGGCGTTCGCCTCGCCGTGCAGTATCGGCTCCAGGAACCGGCCGGTGTGGCTGCCGGCCACCTTCGCCACGTCCTCCGGCGTGCCCTCGGCGACCACGATGCCGCCGCCGCGCCCGCCCTCGGGACCCATGTCGACCAGCCAGTCGGCGGTCTTGATGACGTCCAGGTTGTGCTCGATCACGATCACCGAGTTGCCCTGGTCGACCAGCCGCTGGAGCACCCCGAGCAGCTTGTTGATGTCCTCGAAGTGCAGCCCGGTGGTCGGCTCGTCCAGCACGTAGACCGTGCGGCCGGTGGCCCGGCGCTTCAGCTCGGCGGCCAGCTTCACGCGCTGCGCCTCGCCGCCGGACAGCGTGGTCGCCGACTGGCCCAGGCGCACGTAGCCCAGCCCCACGTCGACCAGCGTCTGCATGTGCCGGGAGATCGCCGGGACCGCCTCGAAGAAGTCCGCGGCCTCCTCGATCGGCATGTCCAGGACCTCGCCGATGTTCTTGCCCTTGAAGTGGACCTCCAGGGTCTCCCGGTTGTAGCGCGCGCCGTGGCAGACCTCGCAGGGCACGTACACGTCCGGCAGGAAGTTCATCTCGATCTTGATGGTGCCGTCGCCCTGGCAGTTCTCGCAGCGGCCGCCCTTGACGTTGAAGGAGAACCGGCCGGGCAGGTAGCCGCGGACCTTGGCCTCGGTGGTGTTGGCGAACAGCTTGCGGATGTGGTCGAACACGCCGGTGTAGGTGGCCGGGTTGGAGCGCGGGGTGCGGCCGATCGGCGACTGGTCGACGTGCACGACCTTGTCCAGCAGGTCCACGCCGTCCACCCGGGTGTGCCGGCCGGGCACGGTGCGCGCGCCGTTCAGCTCGCGCGCCAGCGTCGAGTACAGGATGTCGTTGACCAGCGTGGACTTGCCGGAGCCGGAGACGCCGGTGACCGCGACGAAGACGCCGAGCGGGAAGGCCACGTCGATGTCGCGCAGGTTGTTCTCCCGCGCGCCGCGCACCACCAGCTGCCGCTTGGCGTCGATCGGCCGCCGCATCGCCGGGATCTCGATCCGGCGCCGTCCGGAGACGTACTGGCCGGTCAGCGAGTCCTCGGAGGCCAGCAGGTCCTCCACGGTGCCGGAGACGACGACCTGTCCGCCGTGCTCGCCGGCGCCCGGGCCGATGTCCACGACCCAGTCGGCGATGGCGATGGTGTCCTCGTCGTGCTCCACCACGATCAGGGTGTTGCCCAGGTCGCGCAGCCGGATCAGGGTGTCGATCAGCCGGTGGTTGTCGCGCTGGTGCAGGCCGATGGAGGGCTCGTCGAGCACGTACAGCACGCCGGTCAGGCCCGAGCCGATCTGGGTGGCCAGCCGGATGCGCTGGGCCTCGCCGCCGGCCAGGGTGGCGCTGGCGCGGTCCAGGGACAGGTAGTCCAGGCCGACGTCGACCAGGAACTGGAGCCGCTCGTTGACCTCCTTGAGCACTCGGGCGGCGATCTGCGCCTCGCGGTCGGACAGGGTGAGCTCGCGCAGGTACTGCGCGCACTCGCCGACCGGCAGCGCGGCGATCTCGTCGATCGAGCGGCCGCCCTCGGAGCGCTCCCCACCCAGGGTGACGGCACGGATGACCGGCTTGAGGCGGGTGCCGTCGCAGGCCTCGCACGGGACCTCGCGCATGTAGCCGGTCAGGCGCTCGCGGGCGCTGTCGCTGTCGGATTCGGCGTAGCGCCGGGTGATCCACGGCTTGACGCCCTCGTAGGTGGTCTCCCACGCGCGCTTGGAGCCGTGCCGGTTGGTGTACCGGACCGTGAGCTTCTTCTTGTAGCCCTCAAGGATGACCTTCTGGGCCTTGGCCGGGATCCGCCCCCAGGGCGTGTCCATGTCGAAGCCGATCTCCTGGCCCAGGGAGGCCAGCATGTGCCCGAACCAGCTGGCGCCCATCCCGGAGGCGGCCCAGACGGTGATGGCGCCGTCGTTCAGGGTCTTGTCCGGGTCCGGGATCACCAGCTCGGTGTCCACCTCCAGCTTCACGCCCAGGCCCGAGCAGGTCGGGCAGGCGCCGAAGGGGGAGTTGAAGGAGAACGAGCGCGGCTCCAGCTCCTCGAACGACAGGTCGTCGTAGACGCAGTACAGGTGCTCGGAGTACATGCGCTCGCGGTTCGGGTCGTCCTCTGCGAGGTCGACGAACTCCAGCGTGATCATGCCGCTGCCGAGCTGGAGCGCGGTCTCCACCGAGTCGGTGAGCCTGCGCTTGGCGCTGGCCTTGACCGAGAGCCGGTCCACCACCACCTCGATGGTGTGCTTCTCCTGCTTCTTCAGCGTCGGCGCCTCGGTCAGCTGCACCACGACGCCGTCCACCCGGGCCCGGCTGTACCCCTTGGTCTGCAGCTCGGCGAACAGGTCGACGTACTCGCCCTTACGCTCGCGGACCACCGGGGCCAGGACCTGGAAGCGGGTGCCCTCCTCCAGCTCCAGCACCCGGTCCACGATCTGCTGCGGGCTCTGCCGGGCGATCGGGCGGCCGCACACCGGGCAGTGCGGGTGGCCGGCCCGGGCGTAGAGCAGCCGCAGGTAGTCGTAGACCTCGGTGATGGTTCCCACGGTCGAGCGCGGGTTCTTCGAGGTCGACTTCTGGTCGATCGACACCGCCGGGGACAGCCCCTCGATGAAGTCGACGTCGGGCTTGTCCATCTGCCCGAGGAACTGGCGCGCGTAAGCCGACAGCGACTCCACGTATCGCCGCTGGCCCTCAGCGAAGATCGTGTCGAACGCCAGCGAGGACTTGCCCGAGCCGGACAAGCCGGTGAACACGATAAGGGCGTCCCGGGGGAGGTCCACCGAGACGTCCTTGAGGTTGTGCTCCCGCGCGCCGCGGACGATCAGCCGATCCACTAGTGCAACCTTCCTGAAGACATGACTCGCACTGATGCTAAACGGGGCCTCCGACAAGTTCCGGATTCCGGCCGCCCCGCAGGTCCGCGCGCCGACCCGACTGCGGGCGCGCGATCCGTCCCAGCTACTTCAAGATCCGTGTGGCAGACGGGGGTCGGGTACGGAAGAGTTACCGCCGTGACCGAATCACCGACCATCCCCGCCTCCTTCGACGCCGCCGCCGACCTCGAGCAGATCACCGAGGCCACGGCGCACCTGCTGGCCACCGTCGCCGACATGACCGACGAGGAAGTGCGCGAGCCCTCGCTGTGCGACGGCTGGACGCGCGGGCACGTCCTGGCCCACATCGCCCGCAACGCCGACGGCCTGTCCAACATGCTCAACACCGCGGCGACCGGTGAGGTCACGCCGATGTACGAATCCGACGACAAGCGCAACGCCGACGTCGAGGCCGGCTCTTCCCGGCCGGTCGAGGAGCAGCTGGCGGACCTGCGGGAATCGGCGGGCCGGTTCGTCGAAGCGTACGCCACGGCGCAGGCGGCCGGGCACTGGGACGCCCCGGTGTACCGGACGGCCGGGGCGACCCCGTACCCGGCGCACCAGCTGCCCGGCAAGCGGCTCGGCGAGGTCCTGATCCACCATGTCGACCTGGACCTGGACTTCACCCCGGCGCACTGGTCGGACACCTTCACCGACCGCTGGTTCGCCGACGCGCTGGCCCGCTTCGAGACCCGGCCGGAGTTCCCGGCGCTGCGGCTGGACGTCGAGGAGGAGGACCAGGTCTACGGCGTGAAGGCGGAGCCGCAGGACTCCGGCGTGGTGATCGTGCGCGGCCCGAAGCGGGCGCTGCTGGCCTGGCTGCTCGGCCGGGCCTCCGGCGACGGGCTGGTCGCGGTGATCCCGGCCGGCGGCCGCGGCCCGCTGCCGAAGCTGCCGGCCTGGGCCTGAGGAGGGCCGATGACGTACCACGGCATCGTCCACGTCGGCGGCCCGCCGGCCGTGCACGAACTCGCGCAGCTGATCGTCACCAAGATCGCGGTCGGCCCGAAGGCGGCGAACTGCTACCTGCTGCGCGACCGGCTCAGCGGCGAGCAGGTGCTCATCGACGCCGCCGACGACGCCCCGGCGCTGATCCAGCTGGTCAACGGCGAGCTGGCGGCGGTGGTGACCACGCACCGGCACCGCGACCACTGGCGCGCGCTGGCCGAGGTGGTGGCCGCGACCGGCGCGGTGACGATGGCCGGGGCGCACGACGCGGGCGCGATCGAGGTCCCGACGAAGGTGGCGCTGCACGACGGGGACGAGATCCGGCTGGGGCACTCCGTGCTGACGGCGATGCACCTGGCCGGCGACGCGCCGGGGGCGGTGGCGCTGGTGTACGACGATCCGAAGGGGCATCCGCATCTGTTCACCGGGGACTTGTTGTCGGCGGCGGGTGCGGGTCCGACACCGGCCGAGCTACTGACCGGAGCGCTGGCAGCGCTGCCCGATGAGACGTGGGTGTACCCGGCTCGGGGAAACGACTCCACGCTGGGTGCGGAGCGGGCCGGGATCGGGGCGTAGAACCCACCTCGATTCGCTGTACCTCGATTCGCTATACCTCGGCACCGATGTCCCTCGGCACCGACACAGACCAGATTCGATCTCAGACCTCGAAGGAACCGAAGCCACCATGCCCGACTACACCGGCGACGTCACCCAGGGCGGCCCACCCGCCGTCCGCGACCTGCCCGCCCTGACCATCACCAAGGTCTCGGTCGGCCCCGCGGACAACAACGCCTACCTGCTGCGCAGCAAGAGCAGCGGCACCCAGGTCCTGATCGACGCCGCCAACGAGGCCCCGACCCTGCTGGCCCTGCTCCCCGACGGCCTCCAGGCGGTCATCACCACCCACCAGCACGGCGACCACTGGCAGGCGCTGGAAGCGGTCGTCGCCGCCACCGCGGCCCGCACCCACGCCGGGCGCGCGGACGCCGAGGGCATCCCGGTCAAGACCGACGTCCCGGTGGACGACGGCGACGTCCTGCGCTTCGACGACATCGAACTCACCGCAATCCACCTGGTCGGGCACACCCCCGGCAGCATCGCCCTGCTGTACCGGGACCCCACCGGCACCCCGCACCTGTTCACCGGGGACTGCCTGTTCCCCGGCGGCGTCGGCGGGACGTTCGGGAACAAGGAGGCGTTCGACTCGCTCTACGAGGGCGTGGTCACGAAGATCTTCGACCGGCTGCCCGACGAGACCTGGGTCTACCCCGGGCACGGGAAGGACACGACGCTGGGCGCGGAGCGTCCGCAGCTGGAGGAGTGGCGCGCTCGGGGCTGGTAGGAGCCGCGGGCATGCGTCACCACGGCTTCGGCGACGACGCCGGCTTCGCCGGACGCTAGTCGATCAGCACGGGGACAACGTGGGTGATGGTGTGCCCGCGTTCCCCGTCCGGCCAGCCGAAGCCCGCGACTTGGTGGGGGCCGTTGGGGTCGCCGACCACCTCGACCCAGAACCCGCCGCTGCCGCTGTAGAGCTGGCCGCCGTTGGTACCCGTGGCGAGGGTCAGGATGGCGTCCTCGGTGAATTCGGTGCCGTCGGGCGGCTGCAGGGTGGCTCTGATTCCGTGCATGGACACGTGTCGATCGTGTGCACGGCCGCCGCGCGCCGGGTAGCGGGCGGCGCCATTCGGGCGACCGCTCGTTCGCCGGCGATTGTCCTGTCGGGCCGTCGCGGGACTTTGAGGTCTCGTGGTTCATCACGGACATCGATGACGCAGGCGGCCTTCGAGACCTAGGTCGCGCGCCTGCTCGCCGAGGGCACCCAGGCCGGCACCAAGCCCGGCTTCGTGCCATGGGCACGCCACCGCGATGCTCCGGGCAGCACTCCCGATCGCGGCCGGTTCGTCGACGAGCAGGACCACAAGCTGCGCTTCTGGGTACCGACATCGTGACCTGCCCCCGTCGGCCTGGCGCGCCTGCACCGCCCGCGCCGGCACCCGCGCCATCCTGATACCCGTGGCGCGAGGGCGGAAGGTGCACGGCACCGCGGGGTTGCTGGTGCTGCTGACAGCGGTCGCGGGCTGGGTGGACTCGGTCGCCTACGTGCGCTCGGGCTCGGTGTTCGTCGCCAACCAGACGGGCAACGCGGTGTTCCTCGCCGTGCAGGTCGCCGAACGCTGGGTCCCGGGCGTGCACGACGCGGGCGTCCTGGCCGGGGCCGACACCTACGGCCCGTTCTCGTCACTACTCGGCTTCTGCTTCGGCGTCGCAGTCTCGGTGCTACCCCTACGCCGCTCCCGCCGCCACGGCAACGGGGAGCCACCGTGGGTCCTGCTGGCGATCGAGGCACTGCTGCTCGCATCGGTGATCGTGCTGGCCGCCGCCCCGCGCGAACTACGCCTAGGCGTCGCGGCCGCGGCGATGGGAGTGCAGAGCGTGTACGCGGCCAGGGTCGCCATGCGCGGCATCTCGACCACCACGCTGACCGGCACCCTCGTCACGCTGATCTCGACCTTCGCCGAGGAACCAGGGCGCCACGCGCGCAAGGGCATCACGCTGCTGACCCTGGTCTGGCTCGCCTACACCCTCGGCGCCTGGGGCGGCGCAGCAGCCGGACTGACCTGGTCGATCGGCACGGTGCACGGCCTGGCCGCGATGGCGGTCGCGATGGCGGCGATCGCGATGTGGTGGGATCGGCGCGGGCAGCTGCGGGGCGGCGCGGGTGGCTGAGGCTGACTGAGAGCGCGGAGCTCAGAGGGATAGGCCAGGTCAGGGTCGAGGCTAGACCTGGGCTGGGGCAAGGCCGGTCTGTCCTAGGGCTCGGGCAGGGCTCGAGCATGATCTGGGCCTGGGCCTGGGCCTCGGACAAGGGCTGCGCCTGGGGTTCGGGTAGGAGCTGGAGCTGGTCTGGGCCTGGGCCGCAGCTAGTTCTGGTTCTAGATGTGAGGTCCGCCTGGTCAGGGCGCGCAAAAACCGCCGCCGCCCGGTGTGACCCACACCGGGCGGCGGCGGCCGTCGGAGGACGGCGCGAAGCGTCTCAGCAGGCGCCGTCGTCCTTCCAGATGTTCCAGGCGATGGCCGAGCCCGGCGTCACGCCGGTCGACCAGTACAGCGACGTCCACTTGTGCCCGTTGTACGACACCACGTCGTTCGGTACGTACGACGTGCTCGCGCTCCACGCCGCCGCCGTGCAGCCACCGCCGCCGGTCGTCCCGCCGGTGGTGCCTCCCGTCGTGCCGCCCGTGGTCCCGCCGGTCGTCCCACCAGTGGTCCCGCCGGTCCCGCCGCCGCTGCCCGTGTACGGCACGAACGCGTCCGCGAACGCCAGCTTCGCGTCGCCGACCCCTGAGCAGGTCGACGAAGCGCCGCCGCCCGCGCCGCCGGGGCAGGGCTGGTCGCGGTCGATGGACCAGTACGCGAGCCGGCCGACGCCGTTGGAGGCGGCGAACTGCTCGACGCTGGCGGCGTTGCCGGTGGTGAACACCGAGCCGTCGTCGTTCACGCCGATCATCGGCGTGATGCCGAGGTTGGCGTAGGTGTAGCTCGGGTCGACGGACTGCATCTGCGCCAGGGTGGCCTGCGCGCCCCTGATCGCCGCCGCGCCCATGTCCTGCTGGCCCTGGTAGTAGTCCATGGCCATGATGTTGACGACGTCGATCTTCACGCCGACGTTCTTGGCGCTCTGCAGGATGTTGACGCCGTCCTGCGTCAGGCCCGAGGGCAGGGCCGGGATCGTCATCGAGAACTGCAGGCCGGGGTTGGCGGCCTTCAGCGCGGCCATGGCGGTGAAGTTCCGGGTGGCCGCGGCCTGGTCGGCGACCGCGGCGCCCTCGACGTCGAAGTCGAGGTGGTTCACGCCGTAGTCGCTGATGATCGCCTGGTAGCCGGCCTGGATCGCCGACTGGTCGCTGCAGGTCCAGGCCAGCGCCTCGCCGGCGGCGCCGCCGGAGGAGATGATGACCGAGGCGCCCTCGGACTTGGCGCGGGCTATCTCAGGGTCCGTATAGGAGTCGTTGCCGACCGGGAGCGTGTCGCCCCACTCCTGGTTGCAGCCGACGCCGATGATGAAGGCCGCGGTGTAGGCCTTCACGCCGTGCCCGGTGATCGCGGTGTCCAGGACCGGTTCCTGGCCGTTGGACATGTCGACGTACGGGGCGACGGAGTACACGTTGGCACCGGAGGCCGCCTTCGGGGCCGCCGAGGCGCTGTGCACGAGCGCCGTCGCGGTCGCGGCTATCGCCGCGGCAAGGAGTGCGCCGGTCCGGATCGCCATGCGGCGACGGCCCGGGGCTGGAGTCGTCATGGGAGGGTCGTACCTTTCCGTGTGGGGGCAGGAAGGTCTCAGTGTGAGGCGATGTAATCGCCCTGACACACAAAGTGGATTAGACCACTGAGTTCTGTCAAGGGTCTAAACCACTGATCTTTTCTCGCAGGTCAGCCGAGCGATCACTCATGCTTGACCCTTATTTGCCGCGCCTTTACCCGTAGCCCTTGACGGGAAGCTGGTCTAGTCCAATCATGATTCGCGACTGACGGAGTCAGTACTTTCCCTCGCTTTCCCTCCCCCGCCACCCGTTCGGAGACCCCATGGCAACCGCGAGCTTGAAGCGGCGAATAGCCTTGCCCACAGCGGCACTGGCCATCGCCGCCGGCACCACCATGGCGCTCGCCGCCACCGGCCACGCCGCGCCCGGCACGGCCCCGCTCAGCAGCACCTGGTACGCCTCGGCGCCGTATCTGATGCCCGAGGACAACTCGCCGCCGGACATCTCGGCGGTCATGGACGCGACCGGCCAGAAGGCCTTCCAGCTGGCGTTCATCCTGGCGCCCAACGGCGGCGGCTGTTCCGCGACCTGGGGCGGCACCAGCCCGATCGGCTCGGACACCGCCATCCCGGCCGTCATCAACACCATCCGCGGCAAGGGCGGCGACGTCTCGGTCTCGGTCGGCGGCTACGGCGGCACGAAGCTGGGCCAGACCTGCGGCAGCGTCGCGGCCACCGCGGCGGCCTACCAGCAGGTCGTCACCACCTACGGGCTGCACGCCATCGACTTCGACCTCGAAGAGCCGGAGTACGAGAACACCTCGGCCATCGCCAACGAGCTCGGCGCGGCCAAGACGCTGCAGCAGAACAACCCGGGGCTGTACGTCTCGGTGACGATGCCGGGCACCGCCGCCGGCACCGGCTGGTTCGGCACGCAGCTCCTGGACCAGGCGCACTCGATCGGGTTCACGCCCAACAACTTCTCCATCATGCCGTTCGACGGCGGCTTCAGCGGGGCGTCGTCCCAGATCTCCGCGCTGGAGGCGTTCCACGGCCTGCTGCAGACGCACATGGGCTGGGACTCCACGACCGCCTACCAGCACGAGGGCGTGTCGATGATGAACGGCCGCACCGACGCCGCGGAGTTCTTCTACCAGTCGGACTTCCAATCGGTGCTGAACTACGCGACCAGCCACGGCCTGGCGCGCTACACCTACTGGTCGGTGAACCGCGACCGGCAGTGCAGCCCGCCGGACAACAACGGCACGCTGTCGGGCAGCTGCTCCTCGGTCCCGCAGAACAACTGGGACTTCACGAAGTACACGGCGCAGTTC
>NZ_JAACYW010000240.1 GCF_015356825.1 Catenulispora rubra
GGCAAAACCCCGCCCGCGCGGCAAAACCCCGGCCGCACAGCCTCTCCCCACAAGAGCCCGTACAGCCGGGGTCGTCCCACGACGGCGCGCCGACCGGTCTACCCGGCGGCGACCCCCGCCGTCGCGCGCTGCGCCACGTGGCACGCGGCCTCGTGGTTCGGCGCGAGCTCCACCAGCGTCGGCGTCTTCTCGTGGCAGATGGCCTCCGCCAGCGGGCACCGGTCCCGGAACCGGCAGCCGGGCTTGGGGTTGATCACCTTCGGCGGCTCGGCCTTCGCCGTCTCGGCGCTCACCGACAGCGGCGCGCGCGGGTCCGGCACCGCCGACAGCAGCAGCTGCGTGTACGGGTGCTTGGGCTCCTGGAGCAGCGACTCGGTCGGGCCGGCCTCCACGATGTGGCCGCCGTACATCACCATCACGCGGTCGCTGACGTAGCGCGCGCTGGCGATGTCGTGCGTGATGTAGAGGAACGACACGCCCTCGGTCTCGCGCAGGTCCGCCATCACGTTCAGCAGGCCGATGCGGATCGAGACGTCCAGCATCGACACCGGCTCGTCGGCCAGGATCAGCTTCGGCCGGTAGGCCAGCGCCTGGGCGAAGCCGATGCGCTGGCGCTGGCCGCCGGACAGCTCGTACGGATACCGCTGCAGGATCTCCGCGGCCGGGTTCAGCCCGACCGCCTCGACCACGCGCTCGGCCTCCCGGTCCCGCTGCGCCGCCGACAGCTCGGTCCGGTGCAGCTTCAGCCCGCGGGTGATGCCGTGGGAGACGCGGTAGGCCGGGTTCAGCGAGGCGAACGGGTCCTGGAACACCATCGGCACGTCGCTGCGGTAGCCCAGCTGCGCCTTGCGGCCGTGCATCGAGCTCAGCGGCTTACCCTCGAACAGGATCTCGCCGGAGGTCGGCTCGTAGACCTGCGCGAGCAGCCGCGCGATGGTCGACTTGCCGCTGCCGGACTCCCCGACCAGCGCCACGATCTCGCGCCGGTTGATGGTCAGGTTCACCTGGTCGACGGCGTGCAGGTTGTTGCGGGAGAAGCCGCCGCCGATCCGGAAGTGGCGCGTCAGGTCCTTCGTCTCCAGCAGAGTGGTGTTCCCGCTCGGGTTCCCATTCGGGTTCCCACTCCGGTTCCCACCCGGGTTCCCGCTCGTGTACTCGCTCACGACTCGACCTCCACGCTCACGGCCGCCGGCTCGTGCAGCAGGCACCGCGCCTGCGCGGGCCCGACGGTGTACAGCTCCGGCTCGTCCACCTTGCAGCGGTCCATCGCCACCGGGCAGCGCGGGTGGAACCGGCAGCCCGACGGCGGCTTCGCCAGGTTCGGCGGCGCGCCGGGGATGCCGGTCAGACGCTTCTTCTCGCCGCGGATCGACGGGAACGCGTCCAGCAGCCCCTTGCTGTAGGGGTGCGCCGACTGGTCGAAGACGGCGCGGGTGTCGCCGAGCTCCACGACCTGGCCCGCGTACATCACCATCAGCCGGTCGGAGAAGTGGCTGACCAGCGACATGTCGTGGGTCACGAAGATCACCGCGAAGCCGAGCTGCTTCTGCAGCTCCTTGATCTGCGCCATCAGCGAGCGCTGCGCCACCACGTCCAGCGCGGAGGTCGGCTCGTCCATGACGATCAGGTCCGGCGTGAACAGCAGCGCCATCGCGATCATCGCGCGCTGCCGCATGCCGCCGGAGAGCTGGTGCGGGAACGACTTCAGGTGCACCGGGTCGATGCCGACCAGCTCCAGCACCTCGGCCGAGCGGACCCGGATCTGGGTGTCCGACCACTTGGCGTGCGCCTTGATCGCGTCCTTGAACTGCCGGCCGATGCTGTGCACCGGGTTCAGCGCGTTCATCGCGCTCTGCATCACGACCGAGAAGTCGCGCCAGCGCAGGGTGTTCAGCGACTTGGCGGTCATCGCCACCAGGTTCTCGCCCTTGAACCACACCTCGCCGCCGGCCACCGAGGCCGGCGGGTTGAGCAGTTGGGCGATGGCGAACAGCATCGTGGACTTCCCGCAGCCGGACTCGCCGACCACGCCCAGGAACTCGCCCTTGGCCAGGCTCAGGCTCACCCCGGCCACGGCCTCGACCGGGCCGCTCGACGTGGCGTACTCCACCCTCAGGTCGGTGACCCGGAGCAGGGCGTCCCGGTCGGAATCCAGCACACTCAACGGTTGCAGCATCGGCTCACTCATTTCCAGCACCTCCGCGGACGGTCGCGGGGGCGTGCGCGGGACGCCGCCGCGTCCCGAGCTTCTTGACCCGCTGCCTGCGCACGGGGCGCAGGGCCGGGTTGCTGATCTCGTCGAAGGCGTAGTTCATCAGGGCGAAGGCGACGCCGAGGACGGCGATGCCGATGGCCGGCAGGACGGCCCACCACGCGGTGCCGGACTCCAGCGCGGACTGGGAGTCGGCCCAGTAGAGCATGGTGCCCCAGCTGTCGGAGTTCGGGTCGCCCAGGCCCAGGAACTGCAGGCCGGCCGCGGCGAGCACGGAGTACAGGGCGGCGCCGAGGAAGTTGGCGATGATCAGGGAGATCATCGTCGGCAGCATCTCGAAGATGATGATGTAGGAGCGCCGCTCGCCGCGCACGCGTGCCGATTCCAGGAAGTCCCGGTTGCGCAGCGAGAGGGCCTGGGCGCGCATCTGGTTTGCGCCGTAGGACCATCCGGTGACCACCAGGACCGCGACCATGATCGTCAGGGTCGGCTTGCCGGCGTAGGCGGAGAGCACGATCACCAGCGGGAAGGTCGGGATGACCAGGACCACGTTGGTGATGAAGGAGATGACGTCGTCGGGGATGCCGCCGAGGTAGGCCGCGGAGACGCCGACCAGCACCGAGACGATGGTCGCCAGACCGCCGGCCACCACCGCGATGATCAGGGGTTCGCGGGAGCCGTAGACGAACAGCGCCCAGATGTCCTGGCCGAGCGAGGTGGTGCCGAACCAGTGCGCGCCGGACGGCGTCAGGCGCGGCGTGAACTTGGCCGGCGCGGTCGGGTCGGACACCGAGGTGAACAGCGACGGGAAGACCGCCATCACCAGGAGCACGAAGAACATGCCGAAGCCGACGTTGGCCTTGCGGTTGCTCAGGAACGCGCGCCAGACGCTGGCGCGCGAGCGGCGCCGGCCGGCGGTCGGCGGGCCGACCGGGGCCTCGGGGCCGGCCGCGGAGTCCGCTGATGTCAGGGTCGTCATACGCTCCTCACCCCTTCGCCCGGGTACGCGGGTCCAGCCACACGGTGACCAGGTCGCAGATCAACAGGGCGCCGAGCACCGCCACCGTGAACAACATGAACAGGGT
The DNA here is from genome assembly GCF_015356825.1 of Catenulispora rubra. Lineage (GTDB taxonomy): Bacteria > Actinomycetota > Actinomycetes > Streptomycetales > Catenulisporaceae > Catenulispora > Catenulispora rubra. The sequence goes on from NZ_JAACYW010000240.1 coordinate 3,298, forward strand.
CTGCATCATCGGGTAGTCGATGCTCTGGACCGCGTTGTAGAGCTGGTAGCCCAGACCCGGGTAGTTGAAGATCTTCTCGACCAGGATCGCGCCGGTGAGCACGAAGCCGATCGACATCGCGAACCCGGACAGGTTGGGCAGGAAGGCGTTGCGCGCGGCGTAGTTCAGCATCACCTTGCGGTCGGACAGGCCCTTGGCCCGGCCCATCCGGATGTAGTCCTCGGCCAGCGTGGTGATCATGTTGTTCCGCATGGTCAGCACCCAGCCGCCGATCGAGGTGATCAGCAGGGTCAGCGCGGGCAGGGCCGCGTACTTCATGACGCTGCCGATGAAGCCGGGCGAGAAGCCCGGGACGATCGAGGTGTCGTAGTTGCCGGAGGACGGCAGCCAGGTGTTGTCGACGGTCATGAACAGGATCAGGAACAGCCCGACGACGAAGTACGGCAGCGCGCTGGTGACCACGAAGACCGAGGGCAGCACCGAGTCCACGACGCCGCCGCGGCGCCACGCGGCGATGGTGCCGACCAGCGAGCCGAGCAGGAACGCCAGCACCGTGGTGATGCCGACCAGGCCCAGCGTCCACGGCAGGGCCTCACCGATCAGCTTCGACACCGGCGTGCCCAGCGAGCTGCCCAGGGACACGCCCCAGTTGCCGGTGACCATGTTGCCCAGGTAGTTGAAGTACTGCTGGACGATGTTCTCGTGCGGCCGGTAGCCGAACGAGGTCAGGATCTCCGTCAGCTGCGCGTCGGAGACCCGGCCCTTGGTCTGGGCTCGCAGGGTGTTGATGGGGCTGCCCGGCATGAAGTGCGGCAGGAAGAAGTTCAGCGTGAGGGCGGCCCAGAGGGTGAGAAGGAAGAACCCTACTCGGCGCAGAAGATATCTCAACCCTCTGTCCTTTCGTTACTGGCGGCGACGGCGAGGTGGCGCGGCGGGCGGCGTCCGGGGGTACGGCTCCGGACGCCGCCTGCGGTCCCCGCTCGGCGCGGGTCGGTCTCGCGATTGCCGGTTACTGCGCCGGCTTGTAGTACAGGTGCAGCAGCACCTGCTCGTTGTCCGGGTAGTTGTACGCCGCGGGCTGCGCGTACGGGTTGTCCGACGTCGGCCAGCCACCGAAGTTCTTGGTGTTGTACTGGAACCAGTCCGCGGACTCCGTCACCGGGATGAACGGCAGGTCCTGGAGCACGTGCGAGCTCACCTGCTTGATCACCGAGACCTGCTGGTCGGCGGAACTCGCGGTGGCGTACTGGTCGAGCAGGGTGTCGACCGCGCTGTTCTTGTAGCGCTCGAAGTTGCCCGCCGAGGCGCTCTGCCCGATCGGCGCGGTGTTGGCCGAGTGCAGCCACGCGCGCAGTTCGGTGTAGGGGGACGGGCCGGCGGACGGCTGGGAGCCGTAGGCCAGGTCGAAGTCGCCCTTGTAGAGCTTGTCGTAGTACGTCTGGTTGGTCAACGAGCTCTCGGTGATGTTGATGCCCAGCGGCTTCAACTCGTCCTTGATGATCGCGATCGAGGCGTCCCAGTCGGTGTAGCCCTGGATCGAGATGATGGTCAGGTTCAGCGGGTTGCTCGGGCTGTACCCGGCGGTCGCCAGCGCCGCCGTGGCCTTCGTCATGTCCGGCTTGTCGAACCCGGCCGTGGCGATCGCCGCGGCGTCGTTGTACTTGTCGAAGGTCGGGGTGACCACGCCGGTCTGGTTCCCGGGCGGCTGCTGGCCGTCCTCACCGATCGCCGAGACCTTGGCCTTGTCGATCGCGTAGGCGATGGCCTGGCGGACGCCGAGCTGGCTGGTGGCCTTGTGCGAGGGGTCCAGGTTCGGGATGACCGCGACGTTCAGCACCGGCGGGGACCAGGTGTGGTTGTCCGAGGACTTGCTCAGGTAGAACGACTTGATGCCGGTGATGAACTGCGAGCCCCACTGCGCCTTGCCGCTGGCCAGGTCCTGGTTCGCCGGTCCGTTGTCCAGGTAGGCCGGGTACTCCAGCTTGGACACGTAGGGCTTGCCGGGCTGCCAGAAGTTCGGGTTGGCCGTGTACTCCATGTTGTTCGGCGTGCACTTGACCGTGTACGGACCCGAGCCGATCGGGTTCGGGTCGGTCCAGGTGTCCGGGTGCGCCGCGGCGTCGCCGGTGGACCAGATGTGCTTGGGGATGATCCCGACCAGCGTGGCGAAGGTGTAGAAGTACACCTGCGCGTTCTGCTTGAAGGTCATCGAGACCTGGTTGCCGGTGGCGGTGACGTCGGTCAGGCCGGCCGCGGACCACAGCGAGTAGTTGTCCAGCGCCGGGGTCTGCTTCATCAGGGTGTACGTGTACGCCACGTCGTCGGCGGTCAGCGGCTGGCCGTCGCTCCACTTCACCCCGTCCCGGATGGTGAAGGTGATCTTCGTCTTGTCGGCGTTCCACTGGTAACCGGACGCCAGCATGGGCGTCTCCTTGGCGTCCTGCAGGATGTTGGTGTAGATGAGCGGCTCGTAGATGAAGCCGAGGGATTCCAGGTTGAAGGTCGAGTTGTACGGGTTGAACGAGCACGGCCAGGTCTGGCCCTGCTCGTTGGAGATGGTGAGCGTCCCGCCCTGCTTGTAGGTCTGGGCCCCCGTGGACGAGCCGCCGGCGCTGGACGCCGAGGTGGACCCGCCCCCGGCGGAGTCCGAGGTGTGCTTGGTGCTGGAGCACGCGGAGGCCGCCAGGCCTATGGAGACGGCGACCGCTAGCAGTGACGACTTGCTACGCCTCATGCTGGGGTTCCTTTCCTGTCGCGGGATGTGGCGCCCGTGGTTGATTTCTCGGTGTGGTGCCTTGCTTTTGTCGGTTGTGGTGCGGTGGTGCCTGGTGCTGTGGTGCCTTGTGCGGTACTGCCGGTGGTGCGAAGTCCCTGATCGTCACAGAGGGAACGGACGGATGTCATCAGGGGGCTTTTGAGGTCGTGGAGGTTTCGGCCGCGAGCTGGGCGAGGGCCGGGACCGCCTCCCGGGCCGCGGCTCGGGCCAGGGTCAGGGCGCCGGCCAGCGGTGCGTCGAACGGGAACGCGGCCTGCACCAGCTCCGGAGGGAAGGGCACCGCGGCGTCGAGCGCGCGGCGCAGGGGGGCGTAGAGCACCGGCCAGGAGCGGACCATCCCGCCGCCGACCGCGATGCGCGCCGGATCCACGGCGATGGCCAGGTTCACCAGGTGGAACGCCAGCTCCTCGGTGAACTCCCGGAGGATCTCGGCGGCCCGCGGATCCTGGCTCGCCGCGGCGAACAGGTCCTTGGCCCCGGTGGCGTCCGGCTGGATCTCCCGGGCCCGGGCCAGCAGCCCGATGCCGCTCACCTGGTCCTCCAGAATGGAGCGCTGCCCGGTGGCCAGCCCGACGTCGCGGAGCGCGCGCAGGTTGTAGCCGATCTCCCCGGCGGCACCGTTGCGCCCCGCGATGACCTCGCCCTTGGTGACGATGCCGACGGCCAGGCCGGTACCGAGGTTCAGATAGAGGCCGGGGTCGGCGTCCTTCAGCGCGCCTTCGACGGCCTCGACCCGGGTGGCGGCTTTGACGTCGGTCTCGACCCGGATCTCGGAGGCCGGGAAGGCCGCCTGGATCTCCTTGGCCAGCGCCAGGTCGGCCCACCCCGGGATGTTCGGCGCGAGATCGACCCCGGACTCCCTGGGTATCCCGATCGTCGACACGCCGACCGCGAGCGGCTCCCGTCCGGGCGCGACCCGGTCCAGCAGCGCCCGCGCGGCCCGCAGGCCCCGGCCGAGCGAGGCCCGGCCGCCGTCGGCGGCGTGGGTCGGGACCGTGGACGCCCCGAGGCGGGGGCCGGGCGTGGGCTCGGCGACCGCCATCGCGGTCTTGGTGCCGCCGAAGTCGATTCCCAGCACAACGGGCGGAAGCAAGCGTCCTCCTCGGAGGGATGTCATGCCTTGCGGGTGGGGCCTGGATGCAGCAGGGGTGAAGCGGGGATGAAGCGCCGTGCGAGTTCGTCAGTAAAGTAAACTAAATATTGTCGCGACGGAAGGGGTCCGAGCACCCGGGCGGGTAACCTTTCGGCAACGCCGTGATGGGCACGAGGTGCGCGTCCGGTGATATTTCGGACGGTGCGGGGCGTGAAAAACGTGACGTCCCCGGACCAGGGGGACGCCACGCCTGTCGGCTGCTCACATGTGCTTGGGCTCCGGTACTACAGCCTCAGGCCCGGTCGCCGACGCCGTGTTGATCCCGGTCGCCACGTCGAAGAAGTAGGAGGCGCAAGCGCCACTCCACTAATTGCCTCCCTGTCAGTACCCCCCTCTAGCGTGAAGCCCGTTGCTACTGGAGCCACTGGAGCCACGGAAGAAGGAGGGGCCGTGTACCGCCAAGGAGACGTGCTCATCGTGCCGGTCACGGAGAACGCCGTACCGGAGGACGTCCGCACCGCCGGACCGAAGCACCGCCGCCCCCGCGAGTCGATGGTCCTGGCGCTCGGGGAGAGCACCGGCCACGCGCACGCGCTGGTCGCCACCCGCGACGAGGGCGACTTCTACCCGGCCCCGAGCGAGAGCGAGCCGGCCTTCGTCTTCCTGCCGCTCGGCGGCAGGGTCGTGCACGAGGAGCACGGCACCATCCCGCTGCCCGAGGGCTGGTTCAAGGTGGTGCGCCAGCGGGAGTACGAGCCGCGCGCCCTGCGCTCGTTCCGGGTGGTGGCGGACTGATGCAGACCTCTGCGACCACCGAGGCCCCGCAGCCCGACCTGACCGCCGACGCGATCGTCGCGGTCGCCGCCGCCACGCACGAGGCCTGGCGCGCGATCGCCCTGTCCACCGAGACCGTGGACCGGGAGGTCACCGAGCAGACCGTCCGCAAGCTCTACGCCGACGCGCTCCCCGACGCCGCGCCGCCGGAGATCATCTGGTGCCGCTCCCCGCTGGAGGCCGCGAAGCTGGTCGTCGAGCAGGCCGACCGCCTCGGCGCCCCGGCGCGCGACCGTGTCAGGGACCTGACCTGGTCGCGGGGCCGGGCCCAGCTCGCCGAACGCCTCGGCCCGCGCGAGTTCGGCCGGGTCTGGCAGGCCACCTGCGGCGAACTCGCCCCGCTGATGAGCACCCTGATCACGCGCATCGCCACCGGAGTCGAGGAGTACGAGGGATCCGAGGGGTCCGAGGACGCCGCGCGCCGCGCCGCCCTGCGCGTCGCCCTGACCCACGCGGTCCACGGCCAGTTCGACGCCGCCTGGCTCCCGCTCTACGAGGCCGCGGGCATGGCCGAGGACCTGGGCCGGATGGCAAGGTCGGCGGGCTGGTGGTGGCCGTTCGAGAACGCCGTCATCCTCACCGAGCGCCCCCTGGCGCTGCGCCTGGACGACCAGGACCGCCTGCACCACGGCGACGGCCCGGCCCTGGCCTACTCCGACGGCTTCGCCCTGCACTCCTGGCGCGGCACCCTGCTGACCCCGGAGTTCGGCTGGCGCCTGGCCGCCACCACTCCGGAGTCCATCCGCGCGGAGGAGAACGCCGAGCTGCGCCGGATGATGGTCGAGCACTACACGCCGGAGCGCTTCCTGAAGGAGTCCGGCGCGACGCCGCTCCAGGAGGACGAGGCCGGCAAGCTCTGGCGCGTCGAGATGGGCTCCGACGAGGCCATCGTCATGGTCGAGGTGGTGAACTCCTCGCCGGAGCCGGACGGGACCTTCAACATCTACTTCCTGCGCGTGCCACCGGACACGCGGACCGCGAAGGCCGGCGTCGCCTGGACCTTCGGCCTCACCGAGGACGAGTACCAACCGCTCCGACAAACGTGACCGGCGAAGCGTCGGCGCCGGCGGGAATGACGGAGATGGCGGGGATGGCGGGGATCCGGGACAGAACCCCGCCGGCGAACGTGTTGTAAAGATCTAGTTCCGGCATGTGCACGTAGCCGATGTGGCAGTCGCACTGTGTCAGGGGACAGAGTCGTGGACGCAGGGCTTTGCGATACGAGCCGTCGTACAGGTTCCCGAGACGTTCGGTGGGATCGGTCCGCGACACGAAGTGGCAGCGGTAGACCTCGCCGTCGCCGTTGACCGAGATGACCGTCTCCCCCGCGCGGCAGGCGCGCCCCTGCGACGGGTGCGGGAAGCGAGAGACCGGGAACAGCGGATCGAGCTCGGCCCAGGGCTCGGCTTCGTCGTCGGTGTAGGTGTGGCCTTCGGCTGCGTTGACCCACAGGTAGATGTCCTGCGGCAGCTCGGCCCGCAGACGCCGAGCCGGTTCCAGATGCTCGGGTAGCCCGACGATCCCCACGCTGAACCGGACGCCGCCGTCCCGCAGCTCGTGGCACCGCGCGAGGAAGCGCTCGTACGGAACCTGGTCGGGGTGGTACGTGCACCACAGTGCGAGCGAGTCGAGATCCGCGTCGGCGGTCCACTCCGTGCGCGAGCTCAGGTTGGTCTGAATCGCCACTTCGCCGACGTGATCGAGGCGGCTGAGCTCGACGAGGGCACGCCGGTACCAGCTTCGCGTCAGCCCTTCTCCCCACGGCGTGAACAGAACATTGATTCGGTCTTCGGTCTGCGCGCTGACCCACGCCACGAACCGTTCCAACGCCGCGCGATCGACCCGCAACGTCTCGGGCGAATCGCGACGCTTGGCGAAGGGGCAGTAACCGCAGTCGTAGTCACAGCTGGCCAGCGGGCCGCGGTAGAGAATCGACAGGTCCATCAGGGCCCTACTTCAGCTCGTAGGCGCGCATCGCCTCGCGCACCGGTTCGGAGAAGAACATCGGCCCGACGGAATCCGACCAGGCCAGACCCTCGGCGCTGAGCCGCAGCCGACCGTCCTCCGCCGACTCCAGGAAGCCGCGAGCGGTCAGCATCTCCAGCTCCGTGCTGAAACGCGCGTCCGCGTCGGCGTGCGTCATGCCGTCGGCCTGGAGCAACGACTGGATCAGGAACCTGCGAGCCTGCTCCTCCTCGCCGAGGCGGTAGCCGACCTCGGCGTGGCTGAAGTCGTTCGTGGCGACGTACTCGTCGATGATCCCGCGCACTTCCGACGCCGAGACCGCGTAGTCGAAGGAGTAGTGCAGCGAGGCGGTGTAGGACCGGGCGCCGCAGCCCAGGCCGATCATGCCGTCCGTCTGGCAGGCGTAGTCCTCGCCGCCTTCGACGACCGGCGCGTCCAGGCGGCGGAACATCCGCATGGACACCTGCTCGTAGCCGTTCTCCACCAGGAAGTCGCGGCCGTGGCGGTAGAGGTCCAGGCGCTGCGCGTCCCACGCTGCGTCGTGGTTCAGGTTCAGGCGGCCGAGGCCGGTCAGCGGCCGGACATAAAGCGGATAGAGGTAGATCTCCTCGGGCGTCCAGCGCAGCGCCGTCCGCAACGAGGCCCGCCACGACTCGCGGGTCTGCCCTTCGATCCCGTAGATCAGGTCGATGTTCAAGACCGGGATGCTCGCAGCCCGAACCGCGTCCAGTGCTGCGAAGACGTCCGCCGCCTTCTGGGGGCGCACCGCCGAGCGGGCCTCGACGTCGTCGAAGCTCTGCACGCCGAGGCTGAGCCGCGTGGTCCCGCGTTCGGCGAGGACCGCGAGCCGGTCCGGGGTGGCGGTGGCGGGCGAGGCCTCGACCGACAACGGAACCGTCCCCAGGCCGACTCCCATCACCTTCTCCGCGATGTCGAACAGCCGCGAGAGCTCGTCAGGGTTCAGATACGTCGGCGTGCCGCCGCCGATCGCCGCGTTGGCGAAGCGGGGCCCGGGGCCTGATTCGTCCAACGCCGCGCGGACCGCGATGGCCTGCCGTTCCAGGGCGTCCAGGTACGCGGTGGTCAGCGTCTCGGGCGCGCCGGTCCGGGTGAACAGGTTGCAGAAACCGCAACGGACTTCACAGAACGGGACGTGTGTATAGAAGGACAACGCATCGCGGTCCTCGTCCCGCCAGACGTCCGACAGCAGTGGCTTCGGCTCAAGCGGCCGATACGCGGTCTTGTGCGGGTAGGCGTACACGTAGGACTCATAGGGACGGTCCAGCATCAGCCCACATATCCCTTCGGCAGCACGAAATCCGCGTAGGGCACGGTCCAGACGACGTCGTGGCCGATGCGGTGCCCGACGTGACCGTCTTCGCCGTAGGCGGTGCCGTGGTCGGAGCAGACGATGGTGAAGCAGGGGCGGCGTGCCGCCATCAGGGTGAAGAGTCGGCCGATGTGCGTGTCGACGTAACGCAAAGCCGCCGCGTGCGATGCTCGGGTGTCGCCGGCCTCCTTGGTCGCGCCGTCGAGGTAGAACCAGTTCGGCTGGTGCAGCGCCGGGACGTTCACGAACAGGAACAGCGGCTGGTCTTCCGGCTGCGACGCGACCACCTGCTCTACGACCTCGACCTGGTTCCCGAACGAGTCCGGGTCGGTCACGCCGGTCGCCGCCGACCAGTGCGCCTCGTCGAAGTAGCCCGGCAGCACCTGCCCGAGCCTGCTCTCCGGGTTGAAGAACCCCACTCCGCCGACGCAGACCGTGCGGTACCCGGCTTTGCGCAGCCCGGCGACCAGATCCGGCTCGTCGAAGACCCAGGTGTCCGACGCCGTGGTCTCGCTGCCGCCGAAGCGTGCGGCGAACAGGCGCGGATGGCGGCCCGGCACGTCCGGGGTCGGAAGGAAGCCGGCGAAGAACGCGGAGTGCGCGGCGAAGGTGAACGAGCCCGGTGTGTGGCGGCGTTCCCAGCCTTGCGGGAGCACGCGCGCCAGGTTCGGCAGCCGGCCGGCGGCGAGTTCCTCGGAGGCGACGTCGTGGCGGAGGGTGTCGAGAGTGACGAACAGGAGGTCGTGACTCCCGACGACGGCGTTCATGTTCAGGGTCATAGCGTTTTGCGGCCTATCAGTGAACGTACTTGGGCGCCATAGGTGCCGACGCCTTCCCCGGGGGTGCCCGGAAGTCCCATGAGGTTCGGCAGAAGGTCGCCGTAGGCGTTGACCTCGCCGATGTAGTCGAGCCCGTCGGCGCCCGGCAGCACGTCGATCCCGAGGCAGTGCACGCCGGGGAAGCAGGCCGCCGCCGACTCCACGAGGTTGAGGATCGTCAGCCAGCGCTTCTCCCCGACGAGCGCCTGGAACGTCGCCAGGTCGCCGCGCTGCCCACCGAGGTGCAGGTTCGTCATCGGCGAGGCGCTGGTGCGGACGACCGCGTGCGTGGCCCGTCCGCCGACGGTGACGACGCGCAGGTCGCAGTCCCGGCCGGCGATGCTCAGCTTGCGGACCCAGCGCTCGGCGTGCAGACCGTCGGGTGCGAGGGCGGCGAGGACGTCGTCGATGTCCGAGTCGCGCAGGTAGGTGCGTACCTTCAGCGAGTTGTAGAGCTCGACTCCGGTCGCGGTACGCACCAACTCGGCCGAGGTCACGGCGCGGCGCCTCGCACCCCGCACGGTCAGCGCCACGACCCCGGACGCCGAGGAACCGTGCCGGATCTTGATGAACGCCGACTCGGAACCGTCGATCGCGGCGGCCGGTGGCACGGAGACTCCCGCATCGGACAGCAAGGCGTGTGTGGCCCGCTTATCAAAGGCCGTTGCGACACCCTTTGTGGTGAAGAGCCGCGCGGCACCGGCATCGTCGATGCTGCGCTCCAGCTCCGCCAACGCGGCAGTAAAACCCTGATACCACTCACGCGTGCCCTCGGCGCGATACATGTCGACCGGCTGGTCCGCGCCGCGCAGCAGCCGGGTCACCTCGGCATCCTCGCCCGGGGAGTCGACGCGGACCAGCTCGCCCACGCGGAATGAGGCTTCGCCGCGCAACACCTCAAGCCACGACACGATGCGCGGCTCAGGCAAACCCTCCGCACGGACAGCTTCCGCGAAGAGCTTCACGCGCCCGTTGTCAGGATTGCCGACGACCGCAAAGCCCAGCGGCAGCCCTGGATTGTGCGGGCCAACCACACCACGCAAGTCACTTGAACCAGCCAGCTCCCACGATTCGCGCAGGTCACGCGCGCGAGCCAGCGCGCGCGAGCCATCCGCCCCGGCCAATCCGTGCAAGTCATCCGGGACAGCCGCACCCCGCAAGCAATCCGGACCAGCCAGGTCGTGCGTGCGATCCGGGCCAGCCAAGTCGCGCAGGTCCCCTGACTCGCGCGCGCCGTGCGAACCGGCCCCCGCCCCCGTCATTCCGCCACCGCGATATACCGCCGACGCCGCCCCGAACCCTGCCCGTCCGACAAGTCGACCTCCACCCCCGGCCACGCCTGCTCCACCCGCGTCCGCATCCCCGGCGAGATGTAGTGGTGGCTGAGGTCCAGCCGCCGCAGGTGCCCCAGCGGCTGCCCGGCCAACAACGCCGCCGCCCCCTCGTCGCCGAGCGTCCCCAACGACAGGTCCAGCGACTCCAGCTGCGCCACGACCGGGGCCCGGGCCACCGCGGCGGCGATGGCGTCCTGGATCAGCGCGTCGCGCAGGCCCAGGTGGCGCAGGCGGGGGAAGCGGCCCGCTTCGAGGAGCGGGGCGAGGTCTTCGAGGGTCGCGTCGCCGCCGTAGAGGGGGTCGCCGAGGAAGATCTCCAGGTGCGTCAGCTCGGGGAGGTCGCATTCGGCCAGGGCGCGGATCGTGCCGGCGGGCAGGCCGCCGGACTGGAGCACCAGGGTGCGCAGGCCGGAGTGCTTCAGCGGTGCGATCAGCGGATCGGGGCCTTCGGCCCGGGCCCTGCCCTCCGGCGTGCCGCGGACCCAGAGTTCGGCCAGGTTCGGGAACGCCTCCAGCACCGGGCCGAGGTCCGGCACGTAGATCCACGACGGCTGGCTCTGCCCGTCGACCAGGTCGTTGACGAACAGCGCCCGCAGCCCCGGCAGCCGGTCGGCAACCGCGACCAGGTCGTCGGCGACCGTGCAGTCGTCCTCGCCCCACTCCAGCCACTGGCCGGTGACCAGCGCCTCGACCCCCGCACTCGGCACCCGGTCCAGGAACGCCGCGAGCAGCTCGGGGAAGTCCCGGTCGAAGTACTCGCCGTCCTTGTTGCAGTCGAGGCGCCACGCCACGCTGCCGGGATCGGCGGCCGCGGCCGGCAGCGGCAGCGCCGGGTCGGCGGGGAAGTCGACGACCGGCCGGCCGGCGAACTCGGTCAGGTGGTGGTAGAAGGCCATGATCACTCCGCCACCGCTATGTAGCGGTGTCCTGTGTCGTCGGTCAGGGCGTCGGAAATGTCGACATCGACACCCGGCCACGCGGTCCGCAGCCGGTCTTGCATCGCCTTGGAGACGAAGTGGTGGTGCAGGTCCAGCTTCTCAAGGTGCCCCAGCGGCTGGCCGGCGAGCAGCGCCGCCGCGCCCTCGTCGCCCAACATGCCCAGGGACAGGTCCAGCGTCTTCAGCCGGGAGACGATCGGCGCGTGGGCCGCCTCGGCCGCGATCGCGTCCTGGATCACCGAGTCGCGCAGGCCCAGATGCGTCAGGTTCGGGAAGTGCCCGCCGCCGAGCAGCCATTCGACGTCCGCCGGAGTCGCGTCGCCGCCGTAGTTGGGCTCGCCGAAGTAGAACTCAAGGTGTTGCAACGCCGGGAAGTCGCACTCGCCGACCGCCCTCATCGCCGCCGCAGGCAGGCCGCCGGACTCGAAGACCAGCCGTCGCAGGGCACTGTGCTGTAGCGGCTCGAAATGCGGCGAGCCGTCCCAGCACGGCCGGCCCCGCACCCAAAGTTCCTCCAGCGCCGGATACGCGCGCAGGATGGGAGTGAGGTCGAGGTGCTCGATGTAAGCGGTGTCCGAACCGCCGCCGCCACCTTCGAAGATGTCGCCGAGGAACAGCGAGCGCAGCGCCGGAAGCCGTCCCGCGCTGGCCGCCACGATCTCGGCCACCGGGTAGTAGGCCGCCGCGTCGATGTAGTCGGCCCACATCCCGATGGTCAGCGCCGTCACCTGGGACGTGTCGGCCCGCGTGAGGAACCGCTCCCAGATCTCCTCGAAGGAGAACCAGTCGGAGTCCCAGTCCCCGTATACGTCGTCGTAGTAGCAGTCGATCCGCCACGCCGACTTCGCCTCGTCCTGCGGCGCGGGCGCGTCCGGATGCGGCGCGAACGCGACGACCGGCAACCCGCCGAACTCGTCCAGATACTCCACGAACGACATGCTCACGCTCCGATTCCCAGATACCTGCGGCCCGATTCGTCGACCGTCCGGTGCCGGAACAGGTCGACGTCCACCCCCGGCCACGCCGCGCGCAGCCGGTCTCGCACCGGCTCGGAGATGTAGTGGTGGTGCAGGTCCAGCACGCTGAGGTGGCCCAGCGGCCGGCCGTTCAGCAACGCCACCGCGCCGTCGTCTCCGAGCGCGCCCAACGACAGGTCCAGCACCCGCAGCCCGGCCACGACCGGAGCCTGCGCGACGGCCGCCGCGATCTCGTCCTGGATCACCGAGCTGCGCAGGCCCAGATGGTCGAGCTTCGGGAAGGTCTGTCCGGCCAGGAGCCAGGCGAAGTCCTGCGGCTTCGTCCAGCCGCACCAGTCGGGGTCCCCCAGGTGCAGCTCCAGGTGCCGCAGCTCCGGGAAGTCACACGCGCTGATCGCCCGGACGACGTCGGGATGGAGCCCGCCGGATTCCAGCACCAGCCGACGCAGCCCGGTGTGCCGCAGCGACTCGAAATAGCGGACCGGCTTCTGCGACAGGTCCGGCATCCCGCGGACCCGGAGCTCTTCCAGCCCCGGAAACGCCCGCAGGACCGGCGTGAGATCACTGTGCTCGACATACACGAGGTCGTCGTGGGGGTCGTCGCCGACGTCGCCGAAGAACACCGAGCGCAGCGCCGGGAACCGGTCCGCCGCCGCGACCAGCGACCGGGCCGGGTGGTGGTCGTCGGCGAAGTCGTCCTCGCCCCAACGGCCGAAGACCAGCTCTGTCACCCGCGTCGTGTCCACCGTGTCGAGGAAGCGCTCGAAGACCTCCTCGAACTCGGGCAGCGGCGCACCCGCGTCCTCTTCGCGGCACGCAATCCGCCAGGCGGATCCCACGTCCGGCTACTCGGCCACGGAGACGAACCGGTGCTCCACGTCGTCGTCCCAGTCGTCCGGTTCCTGCGGCTCCGACAGGTCCACCTCCACCCCGGGCAGCGCCTCGCGCAGCCGCTCCTGCATCGGCTCGGAGATGAAGTGGTGGTGCAGGTCCAGCTTCTTCAGGTGGGTCAGCGGCTGTCCGGCCAGCAGCGCGGCCGCGCCCTCGTCGCCGAGGGCGCCCAGCGACAGGTCCAGGACCTCCAGGCGGGCCACGATCGGGGCGTGCGCGACGGCGGCCGCGATCTCGTCGGCGTTCTCGGCGTTGCGCAGGCCGAGGTAGCGCAGCTCGGGGAAGCCGGTGCCGGCCAGGAGGTCGTCGAGGTCGCGGGCTTCCGAGCCGCCGAAGTACTCCTCGGTGCCGAGGTACATTTCCAGGTCGGTCAGCCGCGGGAAGTCCGATCCGCCGACGGCGCGCACCACCTCCGGCGGCAGGCCGCCGGTCTGGAACGTCAGCTCCCTGAGTTCGGGGTACGCGCGCTGCTCCCACCCCAGGTCATCGCTGCCCCGCACGCCGAACGTCCGCAGATTCGGGAAGGCGCGCAGCAGCGGCGTCAGGTCGCACTGCTTGATCCAGGAGATCTCCCACTGCCAGGACTCGATGTCGGCGACGAACAGGTGCCGCAGGTTCGGGAACCGGTCGGCGGCGGCGATCAGCGGCGCGAACGCGTCGGCCGCGGTGAGGTCCATCCCGTCGCTGGTGACCCAGCTGCCGATGAGGAACGCGCTGATGCCGGTGGTGTCGACGTCGCGCAGGAAAGCGTCGAAGAGTTCGGTGTAGGCGATACCTTCGAACCCGGAGACCGCGACACACCACGCCGACGCCCCGACCTCGGCCTCGGCCGGGAGCTCCACGTCGCCGGGCCAGTCGGCCATCTCCTCGAAACCCTTGCCGGGCACGGTGCGGACGGGCAGCCCGCCCCACCGCACCAGCGCGTCACACTCGCTGTCGATCACGTGGACCCCTCCCGATGGCTGGCTTCGATGCGAGCCTTTCTACCAGCCGCCGCCGACCGGATCGCGGGGCGCCACTCGAATTCGGCGTCCGGCAACCGGACGGACAGGTCCGGGGGCCGCCGCCGTCGGTGATCGCGCGGTCAGCCTGTGGGCAGGGCTGTCGGCAAGTCTGTCAGCAGGGCTGTGGGGAAGTCAGTCGGGAAGCTGGTGGGGAAGTCCGTGGGAAAGCCCGAGGGCAGCGCGGTCGGGAACAGGTCCGTCGGGATGACGCCGCCGGAGAACAGCTGCGTCGGCAGAACGCTGGGCAGGTTCTTGGGCACGCCGATCTTCCACTGGCCGTTCTCCTTGACCCACGTGACGTCGTTGATGTGGAACTGGATGCTCTGGCCCAGGACGGTGATGTTGGAGAGCTTCATGTGCACGGCCGAGGCGGGAACGGTGGCAGTGTCGCCGTCGACGGTGACCTGCGAGGCGTCCACGGTCGCGGCGGCGGCGGCCTTGCGCTGGTCGGCGAGCGAGGCGCCGACGGACGTCACGAAGCCGTTGGCACTCGCCATGAGCTTCGGACAGCCCTGCGCGCCGGAGTACATCTTCAGCACGGTGGCACTCATCTCGCCGCACATCGCCGCGAAGTCGCCTCGTCCGTAGGCGTGCAGCGCGGTCTCCTCCGCCTGTGCCACCGCGGTCTTCGCATCGGTGCTCCCGGACGTCGCCACCACGACCCCGGTCCCGGCCGCTGCCACGGTGACGGTCGCGACGGTGGCCACGAGCGCCTTGCCGTGCAGGAGCTTGCTGCCGCGCCGGGTCCAGCGCGCGACCCGCCGGGTGTGCTGGACCGCCTGCGGCGCCTGGCCGAGGCCGGAGTGCGCGGCCTGCCCGGCCGCGCCGCCGATGAATTGGCCGGCGGAGGTCGAGCCGTGGATCGCGGCGTGGCCGACGACGGCGTGGCCGACTTCGCCGAAGGCCTGCGCGGCGGCGCCGTGCGCGGAGGCCGCGCCGCCGAAGGCTTGGGCTGCGGCGCCGTGGGCGGCGGCTTGGGTGGCGGCGTGGGTGGCGGCGTGGGTGGCGGCGTGGCCGATGCCTGCGCCTGTGGTTCCTGCGGCGCCGACTCCGGCCGCGCCGACTCCTGCTGCTCCGGCCGCACCCGCCGCATGTGCCGCGCCTGCCGCTGCCCCGACTGCACCCGCCGCGCTACCAGCTGCAT
>NZ_JAACYW010000241.1 GCF_015356825.1 Catenulispora rubra
CATCCCGCGGATCCGGCTGCGGGTGGTGACGGGCGGGATTCGGTAGCAGGCGGGGTTCGGCTGGCCTGGCATTCTGTTAGGCATAATCGCCCCTTATATGCATGTATACCGGGCGCCGCCGACAAGTCGGCCGCCCGCGAGCATGCACATGCTGCCTACAACTCGGCCAGCCGCGAGCGTGCGCATGCTGCCGACAACCCAGCCAGCCGCGAGCACGCGCGCCGCCATCGCAGCGAAGCGAGGCGGCGCGCGTCGGGTGCGGGTGTGGGTGCTTAGAGCGTCGCCTCCAGCGGATCCCAAGCCTCCGGCAGCGTTTCCAGCTTCTCCGTCCACGCTGGCACGTCCTCGAACGCCGCGCTCTGCGCCGAGGTCGCGATTGCCGCCATTATGTCCAGCACATGCAGTGCCAGCTCCCCGGATGCCCGGTGCGCCGTGCCGGTGCGGAGGGCGCGGGCCATGTCCAGGACGCCGATGCCGCGTCCGATCGAGGTGCCGGTGGCGGGGATCTCCTCGGTGTCCTTGGAGCCGCGGCGGCGGAGGTGCAGGCTGCCGTCGAAGTTGTTCGGGTCCGGGAGCAGGAGGGTGGCTTCGGTGCCGGTGAGCTCGATGCTCTGGCGGGGCAGGGGTGAGTCGAAGCTGAGTGTGGTCGTCGCGCCGGCCCCGTCGCGGAACTCCAGCAGGGCCGTGACGTGCGTCGGGACCTCGACCGGGAACACCGTTCCGGCCTTGGGGCCGGAGCCGATCACGCGGGTCTCGCGCGCCTTGTGCCCGGTGGCGGCCACGGTGCGGACCGGGCCGAGCAGCGCCACCAGCGCCGTCAGGTAGTACGGGCCCATGTCGAACAGCGGCCCCGCGCCGTGGGCGAACAGGAACTCCGGGCTCGGGTGCCAGCCCTCGGGCCCCGGGCTCTGGAACGCCGCCGCCGCTGCGACCGGCGTGCCGATCAGGCCGGAGCCCACCGCGCGCAGTGCCGACTGCAGGCCCGCGCCGAGGAACGTGTCCGGGGCGTTGCCGACGCGCACGCCGCGCACCGCCGCCTCGGTCAGCACCTGGCGGGCCGCCGCCGGGTCCAGCGCCAGCGGCTTCTCGCCGTAGACGTGCTTGCCGGCGGCCACCGCGGCCAGGGCCACCTCGGCGTGCGCCGCCGGGATGGTCAGGTTCACGGCCAGCTCGACGTCGGGCAGCGCCAGGATGTCCGCCACCGATCCGGAGATCGGGACGCCGAACTCCTCGGCTGCCGCCGCGGCCCGTGCGACGTCGATGTCGGCGATCGCCACGACGTTCAGGTCCGGGAAGCGGGTCAGGTTGCGCAGATACTGCGAGCTGATGTTGCCGGCGCCGATGACCGCGACGCCGACCGGGCCCGACCGCGCCGAGCCGCCCCCGCTGACCTCGCTCACGCCGCCTCCAGACCGTTCACGTAGGCCAGGCTCGCGGCCAGCGCCTCGAAGATGTCGGTGGCGCACTCGTCGAACTCGATGACGCGCCAGGCGTCCTGCGGCGCGGCGGCCAGGACGGCCGGGACCGGCATCGCGCCGGTGCCGACGGCCACGTTCGGCTCGCCCTTGACGGCCGGGCCGTCCTTGACGTGCAAGGCCACGACGCGGTCGCCGAGGCGCTCCAGTACCGCGGGGGTGTCCGCTCCGCCGACCGTGGACCAGTAGGTGTCGATCTCGAACAGCACCGCCGGGTCGACCAGGTCGACCAGGATCTCCAGGGCGTGCCGGCCGTCGAGGACGGGCTCGAACTCCCAGTAGTGGTTGTGGTAGCCGAAGCGGAGCCCGGCCTCGGCGGCCTTGGCCGCCAGCGCGTTCAGTGTGTCGGCGGCGTGCTTGAGGCCGTCGTGCGTCTTGAAGTCGTCCTCCGGGATGCCGGCCGGCAGGATCGCCAGGTCGGTGCCGATGGTCGCCAGGGCCTCGAACACCGGCGCCGGGTCCGGCTCGCGCAGCAGCGCCATGGCGTGCGCGCCGGAGACGGTCAGGCCCAGGTCGTCGGCCAGGGCTCGGAAGCCCGCCGGGTCGTTCGTCGGGTCGTAGGGCTCGACGGCGGTGAAGCCGATGTCGGCGAGGCGCTTCAGGGTGCTCTCGCGCTGGGTCGAGTCAGTCAGGTGGTCGCGGACGGAGTAGAGCTGCACGCTCGGGTTGCGGGTCATGGCCTGGCCTCGGTTCGAAGAGTTCGAAGTGTTCGGCGGTTAAGCGGTTCAGCGATGGACGGCGGCGTACGCCGCGGGGCGGTGGCGGCCCGGCTATCCGACGATGAGGGGTGACAGCGTGCGGTGGGCGATCCGCAGGCCCTGCTTGACCTTCTCCTCGGTGCCGCCCCACACCGGGTCCTCGTGCTCCACGCTCAGCACGCCGGTGAACCCGCCCTCGTACAGCGCGTCCACCACGCCGCTCCAGTCCACCTGGCCCAGGCCCGGGACGCGGTAGCGCCACCAGCCCTCGTCCCAGGGGTGCTCGCGGCTCAGGGTCTTGCCGAAGAAGCCATACCGGTCGCGCGCCAGCGGGTCCAGCTGCGTGTCCTTGGCCTGCGCGTGCGGGATGCGGTCGACGTAGGGCTTGAGCGCGGTCACCGGGTCGATGCCGATCCACAGCAGGTGCGAGGGGTCGTAGTTCAGGTACAGCCCGAGCGAGAACATCCACTCCCACAGCTCGGGGGAGTAGGCGATGTTGCCCGGGTAGCCGTCGGGGTGCCAGCCCTCCATGACGCAGTTCTCGATGATGATCTTCACGCCGCGCTCGCCGGCGTAGTCGACCAGCCGCGGGAACGTCTGCTCGGCGAGTGCGACGTTCTCCTTCACGCTCAGGCCCGGGTGTCGGCCGATGAAGGTGCCCACGGTCTCCACGCCGAGCAGTGCCGCGGCGTCGATCGCGTGCAGCAGGTGCGCGGCGATCTCCTGCCGGCGCTCCTCGTCCGGGTGGAGGTTGTTCTCGTAGTAGGCCAGCGAGGACAGCGTCAGGCCGTGCTTGGCGAACAGTTCGGTGACCTCGCCGGCCTGCTCGGCGTCGAAGTGCGCGACGTCGATGTGGCTGGCCTCGAACTCCCGGCCGCCGACCTTCGGCCAGACCGCGACCTCCAGGGCGGCGTAATCGTTTTCGGCCGCCCAGGCGGCGATGTCCGCGAGCGGGACCTGCGGCAGGCAGGCGGTGAGAAAGCCGAGCTTCATCGTCAGGACACCTCGATCCAGGAGCGGTGCGCGGCCGAGGCCAGGACCGCGTCGGTGATGTGGGCGGTGCGGGCGGCGTCGGCGAAGGTCGGGAACGCCGGGACGGCCTGTGTGTCGGACTGGGCAACCTTGGCAAAAGCCCGTGGATCCCGGATCGCGGCGTAGACGTCCGCGGTGAAGGCCGCGAAGCAGTCGCGGTAGCCCCAGGGGTGGCCGGCGGGGACCGCGTTGATCCGGTTCGCCGGCTCCGACAGCGCGTCGCGGCGGACGATCTCGGTGCGGTCCCGGCCGCCGAGGAGCAGGGACTCGGGGTCCTCGCCGTCGTAGGACACGCTGCGCTCGGCGCCGTCGATCTCGAACCAGAGCCGGTTCTTGCGGCCCGGCGAGACCTGGGAGACGACCAGGGCGCCGGTGGCGCCGAGGTCGGTGCGGAACAGGACCTGGACGGCGTCTTCGGTGGTGACGGCGATCCGCTCCGTTTCCGCCGATTCCGGCGGGCTTTCGTCTCCGGATCCGGTGAAAGTCTCGCGGCCGGCCGCCGAACGCTGTGGGAGTACCGTCTGGGTGGCGGCCGTCAGCTCGCTGATCCGGTGCCCGCTGATCCATTCGACCAGGTCGCACCAGTGCGAACCGATGTCGGCGAACGCCCGGGAGGCCCCGCCGACGGCCGGGTCCACGCGCCAGTTGTTGTCCTCCGGGCGGGCCAGCCAGTCCTGGAGGTAGTGGCCGTGGATGAGGCGGATCGGGCCGAGTTCGTCGCGCCGGACCCGCTCGCGGGCCTCCACGGTCATCGGGTGGTAGCGGTAGACCAGCGGGACGGCGTTCACCAGTCCGGCGCTCGCGGCCAGCTCGACCAGGGCGTCGGAGTCCGCGCCGGTCAGCGACAGCGGCTTCTCGCAGACCACGTGCTTGCCGGCCGACAGCGCCGCGCGGACCAGGGGGCCGTGCAGGGCGTTCGGGGTGCAGACGTGAAGCACGTCGATCTCGTCGGACACCGCCAGTTCCTCGGCGGAGTCGAAGGCGCGGCCCGCTCCCACTCTGGGGGCCGCCGCCTTCGACCGCTCCGGCGTCGAGGCGGCGACGCCGACCACGGAGGCCCCGGCGCGGCGGATCGCGTCGGCGTGGACCGCCGCGACCATCCCCGCTCCGGCAATGCCCGCCCGTACCGTCATCTGCCCTCCCCAGCGCCGTTTTCCCGCCCCGATCAATAACAGGGCCGACCCTCACCGGCCCCGCGATCGACGATATGGCCGCTCTTTACGACTGACAAGAGTCATCATTAGGCTTAGTTCTGTCATAAAGAAGCGGTCGGGGATCATGAGCCGGCGGCGGTCGGGAGGGGTCTGATGAACAGTGCGGCCAGGCGGCGCATGGCGTCGCTCAGCGAGCTCGCCGGGCTGGTCGCGGACGGTGCGGCGACCACGCGCTCGGCGATCGTCGGGGCCACCGGGCTGTCCCGGGCGGCCATAGCGCAGCGCGTGGATCTGCTCATCGAGCGCGGGCTGTTGGTCGAGACCGAGCCGGCGCCCACCGACCGCGGCCGGCCGCCGCTGGCGCTGGACCTGTCGGACGCGCAGATCGTCGTCGCGGGCTGCGATCTGGGCGCCACGCACAGCCGGCTCGCGGTCGCCACGCTGTCCGGCCGGGTGCTGGCCGAGCGGGCCCGGTCCATCGACATCAACGCCGGGCCCGACGCCGTGCTGGCCGGCGTGCGCGCCGATCTGGAGGAACTGCTCGCGGAGGCCGGGCGTCCGGCGGCGCATCTGCGGGCGGTCGGGATCGGCGTCCCGGGCCCGGTGGAGTTCGCCAGCGGCACGGTGGTACGTCCGCCGATCATGGCCGGCTGGGACGGCTGCCGGGTGCCGGCCTTCTTCGAAGGCCGCTACGCCGCGCCGGTGCTGGTCGACAACGACGTCAACGCGATGGCCCTCGGCGAGTACACGCACCGCCAGGCCAGCCGGCACCTGCTGTATGTGAAGGTCGGCACCGGGATCGGCTGCGGCATCGTCTCCGACGGCGTCCTGCACCGCGGCGCGTCCGGCGCGGCCGGCGACATCGGCCACATCCAGCTGCCGGCGCACGAGGACGTGCTCTGCCACTGCGGCAACACCGGCTGTGTGGAGGCGGTGGCCTCCGGCGCGGCGATCGCGGCGGCGCTGCGCGCGCAGGGCGCGGACGCGGCGCGGGCCGCCGACGTGGTGCGCCTGGTCTCCGAGGGGCACGCGGCGGCGCGGCGGCAGGTGCGCCTGGCCGGGCAGCGGATCGGGGAGGTGCTGGCCTCGCTGGTGTCGTTCCACAACCCGGACACGATCGTGATCGGCGGGATCCTCGCGCAGCTGCACGAGGACCTGCTCGCCGACGTGCGCGCGGTGATCTACCGGCGCGCGCTGCCGCTGGCGACGCGGAGCCTGGCGATCGAGACGTCGGTGCTGGGGGAGCGCGCCGGGATGCTGGGGGCGGTGCGGTTGGCGGCGCGGCATCTGCTGTCGGCGGAGGGGATGGCCGGGATCATCGGGGAGGTCTGAGCGGCTGGTGTGAGCGGTTGGCGGGATCAGCTTGGGTGATCGGCCTTTGCGATCACCGGTCACGCCGAACCACGCCGGATCACGCCGAAGCCCGCACCACCAAAGCGTTCGGCAGCACCACCGATTCCGGCGCGCGCTCCCCGGCGATCTGCGTCAGCAGTGAGGTGACCATCGCGCGTGCCAGGTCGGGGAGGGGCTGGTGGATCGTGGTCAGCGGCGGTTCGGTGAGCTCGGCGACGTCCAGGTCGTCATAGCCGACCAGCGCCACGTCCTCCGGGACCCGCCGGCCGGCCGCGCGCAGGGCTCGCAGGGCGCCGGCGGCCATCAGGTCGCTGGCTGCGAACACGCCGTCGAGGTCCGGTTCGCGCCGCAGCAGCTCCGTCATCGCGGCCTCGCCGGAGGCCATGCTGAAGTCGCCGTGGGCGACGATGCCGGGGCCGCCGTCCAGCGCCTCGACGTAGCCCAGCAGGCGGTCCACGCCCGCGCACATGTCGGCGGGGCCGGCGATGGTGGCGATCTTCGTGCGGCCGAGGGCGCGCAGGTGCGTGGTGGCCTGGCGGGCGCCGTCGACGCTGTCGGAGTCCACGTGCGGGATCGGCAGGGGGCTCATCGGCCGGCCCATCAGGACCACCGGGAGCGACGCCTGCGACAGCTCCTTCAGCAGCGGCTCGTCACCGTGCAGGGACATCAGCATCACGCCGTCGACGTGGCCGCCGAGCAGGTAGCGCGTCAGCCGGCGGCGGGCCGAGTCGGCCGGGACCATCATCAGGACCAGGTGCAGGTCGGTCTCGGCCAGCGCCTTGCCGATGGCGCGGGTGATGCCGGCCAGCATCGGGTCGCTGAAGAGCCGCGCCTCCGGCTCGCTGACCACCAGGGCCACCGAGCCGGTGCGGCGGGTGACCAGGGAGCGCGCGGCGCGGTTGGGGGAGTAGCCGAGCTCGGCGATGGCCGCCTCCACGGCGGCGCGGATCTCCGGGGAGACCCGCGTGCCGCCGTTGACCACCCGGGACACTGTCGCGCGGGACACCCCGGCGGCGGCCGCGACGGTCTCCAGCGTCGGCGAGCCCGTGCTTCTGCCGCCGCCTCCGCCCCCGGCGCTCCCCGCGCTCACACACCGCTCCCGTTGTTCTCGACGCTCCGTGAACTCGGATCCTAGAGCAGCGCGAACAGATCCACGCCGCTGCCGTCCGGATCGATGACCGACGCATAACGCTGACCCCACGGCGCGTCCCACGGCCCGCGCAGCCCGTGATACCCGGCCTCCATCAGCTCGGCGAACTTGGCGTTCACATCATGCGGGGTCTCGAACTGGAAACACACGGTCGTGCGAGGACTGCCGAACGGCCGGGTCCACGCGGAGGTGAAGGACTTGATGGACTCCTCGGTGTCGAGCAGCAGGCGCAGGCCCTCGCCGAGCGTGGCCTCGGCGTGGCCGTGCGCGGCGTCGGAGTCGGTGAACGTGAGGCCGAAGTGCTCATAGAAGGCGACGGACACGGGCAGGTCTGCGACGACGATGCCGATCGCGGCTGCATTCGCGCTCATGACGCCGACCATAGTCGCGGCATGGGAGGCTGTCGCGGTGGCAAGCGGCATACGGTGGCGATGGAAGGTGCGGCAGCCCGCGCGGTGGATCGGGTTGCCGACGGCGGCGAAGGCGGCGCTGGCGGTGTACGCGGTCGGCTTCCTCGAAGGCGCCGGCTCGCACGTCCAGGACCTCGCAGCCGGCCGCGGCCGCGGCACCGCTGTGGCGTGTGTTACGTCGGCGCGCGCCGTGGGAAGCCACGCCGGACATCTGCTGATTCCTCCGCATCGATGGAACTCCGCGCGGCCACTATCCTGGCCCTCGTGACACACCACACACATGATCTGACCGACCGCCTCGCCCGCGCCCAAAAGGCTGCCGCCGAGTCCGGTATGGACGCCCTCCTGATCAGCCCTGGTGCCGACCTGCGCTACCTGACCGGGTACGAGGCGTTGCCGCTGGAGCGTCTGACCTGCCTGGTCCTGCCCGCGAGCGGCGACCCCCTGATGGTCGTGCCGGCGCTGGAGAAGCCCGCGGCCGAGGCCTCCCCGCTGGGCGGGCTGGGCCTGGACATCCTGGCCTGGGCCGAGACCGACGACCCCTACGCGCTGGTCGCCTCCCGCCTGCCCGCGGGGCTGCGGACCGTCGGCCTGGACAACCACATGTGGGCCGAGAAGGTCCTGAACTTCCGCCGGGTGCTGCCCGGCGCCGAGCAGGCGCTGGCCGGCCAGGTGCTCGGCGACCTGCGGATGCGCAAGACCGCGGCGGAGGTGGAGTCGCTGCGTGCGGCGGCGGCCGCCATCGACGCCGTGCACCGCGGCGTGCCCGGGTGGCTGCGCCCCGGCCGGACCGAGCGCGAGGTGGGCCAGGACATCGCCGACGCGATCCTGGCCGCCGGGCACGCGACCGTCGACTTCGTCATCGTCGGCTCCGGCCCGAACGGCGCCTCCCCGCACCACGAGCTGTCCGACCGCGTGATCCAGGCCGGCGACCAGGTCGTCGTGGACATCGGCGGAGCCATGCCCGACGGCTACTGCTCGGACTCCACCCGCAACTACAGCCTCGGCGCGCCCTCGGCGGAGTACGCCGAGTACTTCGCGGTGCTGCTGGCCGCGCAGACCGCGCAGTGCGAGGCGATCCGCCCCGGCGTCACCGCCGAGGAGCTGGACGCGGTCGGCCGCGACCTGATCACCGCCGCCGGCTACGGCGAGAAGTTCATCCACCGCACCGGCCACGGCATCGGCCTGGAGACGCACGAGGAGCCGTACATCGTCGCGGGCTCGGCCCGGCCGCTGGAGCCCGGCATGGCGTTCTCCGTCGAGCCCGGCATCTACCTCGCGGGCAAGCACGGCGCGCGCATCGAGGACATCGCGGTGTGCACCGCCGACGGCGGCGAGCGCCTCAACCTGACCACGCGCGAGCTCGTGGTGGTGGACGTCTGATGGTCGCTGTGGAGCGGACTCTCCCCACCGATGAGTCGAGTGCCCTATTTGAGCTGGTTCAGGATCTTTGCGCGAAGGAGCTCGCGCCGCGCGCGGCCGAGTACGAGGCCGCCGAGCGCTTCCCGCGCGAGGTGTTCCGGACCCTCGGCCAGGCCGGCCTGCTGAGCCTGCCGTACGACGAGCAGTACGGCGGCGGCGGTCAGCCGTACGAGGTCTACCTGCAGGTGGTCGAGGAGCTGGCGCGCAACTGGCTCACCATCGGCCTCGGCGTGTCTGTGCACTCCCTGGCCTGCTACGGCCTGGCGAACTACGGGACCGAGGAGCAGAAGGAGAAGTGGCTGCCGGGCATGCTCGGCGGCGACCAGCTCGGCGCGTACTGCCTGTCCGAGCCGCAGTCCGGGTCCGACGCCGCGGCGCTGACGACTCGTGCGGTGCGGGACAGAGATGACAGCGGCGAGGCCTATAGCGTCACCGGTACCAAAGCCTGGATCACGCACTCCGGCCACGCCGACTTCTACACCCTGATGGTGCGCACCTCCGACGACGGGGCCAAGGGTGTCAGCGCCCTGCTGGCCGAGGCCGGGACGCCGGGGATGTCCTTCGGCAAGCCCGAGAACAAGATGGGCATGCGGGGCTCGGTGACTGCGCAGGTCCTGCTGGACGGTGCGCGGGTGCCGGCCGAGCGGTTGATCGGCGTGGAGGGCCAGGGCTTCGCCATCGCGCTGTCGGCGCTGGAGGCCGGGCGGCTGGGGATCGCGGCGTGCGCGGTCGGCCTGGCGCAGGCGGCGCTGGACGCGGCGGTGGAGTACGCCAAGTCGCGGCAGCAGTTCGGGCATCCGATCGCCGACTTCCAGGGTGTCGGGTTCATGCTCGCCGACATGGCCACCTCGGTGGCGGTCGGGCGCGCGGCGTACCTGACGGCGGCGCGGCGGCGGGACGCGGGGCTGCCGTACGGGACCGAGGCGGCGATGGCGAAGCTGTTCTGCACCGACATGGCGATGAAGGTGACCACTGACGCCGTGCAGGTCTTCGGGGGTTACGGTTACACTGCGGACTTCCCGGTCGAGCGGTATATGCGCGAGGCGAAGGTGTTGCAGATCGTCGAGGGAACCAATCAGGTGCAGCGCCTCGTTATCAGTAGGACGCTGACGCGGGCCTGACGACAGGGCTGATGACCGCCCCGATGACCGCCCCGATGGCAGGGCTGATGACAGGCCTGATGACAGGCACCGTACAAGGGAATACGTAAAAAGGCGGGCCCCGAGGAATATCCCGCCATTCCCAGACCGGGACGAATCGGGGCCAACTGACATCCGGTCGCCGATCGTCTTATCAGTACATCGGCGGACCATGTACCGTGCTGCCCATGACGCAGCAGCCGAATCAGAACTACCCCCAGCCCGGGGGATGGGGACAGCAGCAGCCCGCGCAGCAACCGGGTGGCTGGGGACAGCAGCAGCCGGCCCAGCAGGGCGGGCAATGGGGGGGCGCTCAGCAGCCCCAGTACGGGCAGGCGCAGCCGGCCCAGCAGCAGTACGGCGCCGGCGCCGCATACAGCGGCGGCACCACGAGCGGTGGCGGCACGACCTGGGGCAAGATCTGGGGCTTCTACGCGGCCGGCGGCCTGGCCGTGGTCGCGGCCGTCGGCGTGTTCCTGGCGTGGGCCAGCATCAAGCTCACGCCTCCGGCGTCGGAGGCGGCGGCGCTCGGCGGCAAGTCCATCACCATCACGATCAACGCCATCGCCAAGGGCTCGAGCTCGGCGGGCAACAGCGGCACCGCCAAGGACATCACCGCGATCTGGGGCTGGCTCCTGCTGGTCACCGCGGTCGTGGCGGTCGTCGGCGTGGTGTTGGTGGTCGTGATGAAGACGGCGATCGCCGGCTGGGTGACCGTCGGCGGCTCCGGCGGCGCGCTGCTGTTCGCCGTCATCGCTGCGATCTACTTCAACGGCAAGGTCAGCGACGCCAAGAAGGCCTACACCGGCCCGGACGCCGGCCTGCCGGCCGGCACCAAGTACGAGATCGGCCTGGGCATCGGCGCCTACCTGGCGCTGGGCGCCGCGCTGATCGCGGTGGTGCTGGCGGTGCTGGCGCAGCTGTCGATCAACTCCGGCGGCGCCGCGGCCTCCGCCACGCCGGCCTACAACCAGCAGGCGTACCAGCAGCCGGGCCAGCAGGGCTACCAGCAGCCGGCCGGCTACGCGCAGCCGGGCCAGCAGGGCTACCAGGCGCCGCAGCCGGGCCAGCAGGCGCAGCAGCCCCAGCAGGGCGGCTGGGGCCAGCCGCAGCCGGGCCAGCAGGCACCGCAGCCGGGGCAGCAGCCGGGGCAGCAGCAGTGGGGCAACCCGCAGCCGCCGCAGCAGGGCCAGCAGCAGTGGGGCGGCTACGACCCGGCGGCCAACCAGCCGACGCAGGCTGTGCAGCCCGGCTACATGCCCGGCCAGCAGCCGCCTCCGCAGCAGTAACCACGCCAGCGCACGGGGTACCTTCAGCAGCGGCTGCTGAATCCTGCGTTTAGCACAAGCACATAGGGGAGCGGCGGTCCGTGGAGTCTTCCACGGGCCGCCGCATTTTTGGCGCTTGGCTTTATGTGTGGGTGCTGGTGTCGGGTGGGTGTGGCGGGTTCGGCTTTGTTTGTGGGTTTTAAGGGCTTTTTACGGCTTCGCGCATGGTTTGATGGCCTCGCAGGGGGGCGCAGTTCGGTGGTGCCACGCGGCTGGCGTTGGCGGCCGCCGGTGAGTCTGTGCACGACCGCGCGGCGGTTCGAGTCACTGCGCACGCGTCGTGTAGGCGGGTGTCTGCCGCGTGTGGTGGGTGCCTGAGGTCAAAGACAGGGCCTCCGGCGGCGCCTGCGCGGCGAGCGGCCTCGCTCCGGGGAGTGGGGGCCGCGTAGTCAGGTGGCGGACGCTGCTTGTGGTCGCGTTCGTCACGGGTTCCCCGTCGCGTCGTCGCCTGACGGAAGCAGACCGGCCAGCCGGTATCAAGCCGCATCACACCTGCTGACCTGGCGAAACGCCCGGCCTGACACCGGCTGTCCGGTCAGCTTGGCTGCGCCCGCCGACGCGACGGGGAACCCGGGACAACCCCACCTGTGGGATCGGTTCCCCGCACCACCTGCTCGATCGCGCACCGCCGCCTGTGCGCCCGGGTGGACCCTGTCCACACCACAGGCCGGGACATAGGCGACCACAAGCAGCGTCCGCCGCCTGGCTACGCGACCCCCATCCCTCCGAGCCGAGGCCCCCGCCGGAGGCGCCTGCTCTTGATCTCAGGCACCCACCACACGCGGCAGACAGCCGCCTACACGACGTGTGCGCAGTGACTCGAACCGCCGCGCGGTCGTGCACAGACTCACCGGCGGCCGCCAGCGCGACCCGCTCCGCACCACCGAACTGCGTCCCCCAGCGAGGTCATCAAACCCTGCGCGAAGCCGTAAAAAGCCCTTAAAACCCACAAATCAACCGCACCCACCATACCCGCCGCACCCCAGCCACCCACACATCCGCCCAGCGCCCATTTTTCGTTCCATACCGTCGTCAGCCTTCGATGTTCTCGTCGTGGTCGAGTTCGATGTCATCCTCGCGCCGCCGCCGCCGGCGGTCGGTCACGGCGCGGCGCAGCTGCTCGAAGCGCACCGGCAGCGGGATCCATCCCGGGGAGCCGGCCAGGTTCATGTTCGCCTCCACGACCGCGCGGGTGTAGGCGCGCTGCATGCCGCGCGGCATGAGCGGCATGCCCGGGGGCCGGCGGATGGCCTCGCCTTCGACGTTGAGGCGGCCGGCGTGGTTGGGCATGACCGAGACCCACAGTGCCTTCGGGCTGCCGTTCAGTGGCTGGACCAGCGTCTCCCGGACCTCGAGCCAGGCTTTGAGGGCGGCGCGGGTGCCGTCGGAGAGCTTGACCGTGTCGTGGACCGCTTCGCTGACCGTGCGGGCCTGGGGGCGGCGGACGACTCGCAGGGTGCTGAGGTCGTCGGCGAGGTCGGCGAGGGTGAGGGCCGCGAGTTCTCCGACCCGGGCGCCGGTGTCGAGTTCCACGCCGATCAGGGCGAACAGCCGGACCCGGGCGGCCGGTGCCCCGGCGGTCTCGGCGCGGCGGGCGAGGTAGTCGCGCAGCTGGGAGCGGGAGGGGCCGTCCACGGTCTCGCGCAGCTCCGGCAGGCCGGGGCGGTCGGCGACGGCGACCAGGATGCCGGCGTGCTCGCCGAGGATCTTCAGGCAGTCGGCGCGGATGCGCATGGAGGCGGTGGTGGCGTGCGCGTCGCCGGCCTTGGCGCGGCGCCGCAGTTCGCCGCGGGCGGCCAGGTCGAGGTAGGCCGTTATCGGGCCGGGCTGGAGCAGGTCGGCGGCGTTGGCGGCGTCCCGGAAGGGGAAGTCCTCGTGGTTGCGGACCAGCGCCAGTTCCCCGGCCACCCAGCGCAGCTGGCGGGCGCGGGACTTGCTGACCTCGCGCTCGGTGATGACGCGCTCGGTCCAGGCCTCGATCGAGGCGGCGGCCGCCGGGCTCGCTTGCGGCTTCTGCGGCACGGCAGTGATCCTCTCGGGGGTTCGGTGATCCGATGGTCCGGTCCGGTGATTCGATGACTCGGTGATTGGACAGATAACTGGCCCCTAGCCTGCCACACCGTGCGACCCGATGGAGGCGAGACCCACCGTAGAGCAGGGGTCTGACAGGTACCGGACACACCCGAGTGACTGCCGGGGCGCACGTGAGGCGCCGACGCCTGGCGCAGGCGGGCGGACGGTGGCGTGATCCGCCGCTTCGACTGGCATTCTGAGGACACTGACATACCGTGGTCGGTATGAGCGCGCCGCTGCTGTTCCTGGACGTCGACGGGGTCGTGCTGCCCTTCGGCGCGGAACTGGACGATATCGGGGTCGATCTCGGGGTGCGGCTGGCCGCGCTCCCCGGGGAACTGGTCTGGGCCACCGCGTGGGAACACGGGGCGAACGAGGAGATCGCGCCCCGCCTGGGGCTGCCGCAGCTGCCGGTGGTGGAGTGGCAGGCCACGACGCGGGCTGAGGACGCCGTGGACATGCGCTTCAACCTGCACTGGAAGACGCGGCAGATCGTGCAGTGGGCCGGCGGGCGCGACTTCGCGTGGGCCGACGACGAGGTCACGGCCGCCGACCGGGAGTGGGTCGCGGACAACCACCCGGGGCGCGCGCTGGTGCACCACGTGCGGGCGCTGCTGGGGCTGACCGGCGTGGACTTCGACGTGCTGGGGCGGTGGCTGCGGACGGTGCGGGACGGGGAGCCGGGGCGCAGTGGGGATCCTGAGCAGAGCGGCGATTCCGAGCAGCATGGTGATCCGGAGCAAAGCGGCGATTCCGATGACCGCCGCCCTGCCGCGTCCTGAAAGTCGCGTTCCGAGAGGAGCGCCTACTCCCCGGAGCGCCCCATCCGCACCCGCAGAGCCCGCAGGAACCAGTCGAACACCGGCCCCAGCGCCTCCGGCTCCGGCCACCGGTTGACGGCCGCCAGCAGCCTCCAGTAGCGCTCCACCCGCGGGTCGGCGGCGACCTCCAGCCGCCGCCACAGCCACTCACGCAGCGCCGGGTCGTCGGGCTTGCCGAAGGTGGCGGCGTACTGCGCCGCCAGCCCGGCGATGACGGGATCGGCGGCCGGGGACTCCGGCTCGATCCCGTCGGCCACAGCCCGGCCGATGCGCTCGCGCACCAGCACCGTCAGCTCGTGGTGCAGGCCGGTGGTGTCGCCCTCGGCGCGCTCAGCGGCCTGATACTCGGCCATCCGCCGCACGCTCGCGCGGAAGTCCGGGTCCTGCGTCAGCTCGGCCAGCTCGATCCAGGCCTCGACCTGCTCCGGCGTGGCGTCGTCGGGCAGGTCGGGGGTGGCCGCGCGGACCAGCTCGACCAGCTCGGGGTTGGCGTCGACCCCGCCGAAGGTGCTGTCGACGAACTCTTCGATCATGCGCTTTCGTTCGGTGTCGGACATGCGGGCGATTTTGTGCATGAGATCCATCTCCTGGTGTGAAGCACCCCTGGCAGCCACCGCACCCAGCACCGCGCGCCGCAGTCGCAGCGTCCGGATCTGCACGTCCAGCGCCTCGGCGTGCGCGGCGGCGACCTCGGCCAAGGTCGCCTCCCGCGCCAGCACGCGCCGCACGGTCGGCAGGTCGACGCCGAGGTCCCGCAGCGTCCGGACCAGGTCCAGCCGGGCGACGGCGCCGACGTCGTAGACGCGGTAGCCGGCCGGGGTGCGGCCGGTCTCCGGCACGACGCCCGCATCGGCGTAGAACCTGATCGTCTTCACCGGGAGTCCGGTGCGCCGGGCCAGGTCGCCGATGGTGTAGAGGGTGTCGTCCGGGCTCATGCGCCTACCTTCGGGGCTCCAGTAGATGGAGACTCAAGTGTCTTTCAGCAACGCGTCGATGTCGTGCCAGGAGTCTGCGATGATCCGCGGGTTGGTGCCCAGCCGCGTGTAGTACGGCAGCGCCACGAGCGCGATCGACAGGGCCCAGCCGCGTCCGCGCTCCCAGGTGTCGTCGTCCACGCCGAGCGCCGCCCGGAACGCGGCCCGCGCCTCGCCCTCGAACAGGTTCCACGCCGGCAGCAGGTCGACGGCCGGGTCGCCGAGCGACGGCGCGAAGTCGATGACCGCGGCCAGCCGGCCGTCGCGGGCGAGGAGGTTGCCGCCCTGCAGGTCGGCGTGGATCCAGACCGGGTCGCCGGACCAGGCCGGGGTGTCCATGACGCGGTCCCACGCGGCCAGCACCGCCGGGGCGTCGAGCTGCGCACCGAGTTCGTCCAGCTCCGCGACCATGGCGTGCACCGTCTCGTCGCGTCCGGTGATCGGGCTTCCGCGCCGTCCGGCAACCGGAGCCGGTGCGTCGGCCGTGTCGGCGGCGTGCAGAGACTTGAGGAATCCGGCGAGATCTACAGCGGCCGCCACCGGGTCGATCAGACCCTCGGCGAGCTGCTGCCGGGTGGCGGGTTCACCGGCGATCCACGGCAGCACCGACCACGGGTACGGATACTCCTCGCTCGGTTCCCCGACTGCGAGCGCCACCGGCACGGCCAGCGTCACCTGCGCCGCGAGCCGCGGCAGCCACCGCTGTTCCCGCCGCAGCGAGTCCACAGCGCCCTCGATGCGCGGCAGCCGCACACACAGCTCTTCTCCAATGCGGAACATTGCATTGTCCGTGCCAGTCGACTCCACGCGTCGGATCGCCAGATCGGCCCACTGCGGGAACTGTTCCGCCAGCAGACGTCCTACCAGCGTCGCGTCGATGTCGGCTTCGTCCGCATGCATCTTCGGATCGGGCATGATCCGCAGAGTATGCCGTGTAGGCGGCCAGGTGCCGCAGGATTTACGGTAAGCGCGTGGACGATATCGACAAGCACATCGTGGCGGCCCTGGTCGCCGACGGCCGGATGAGCTACACCGACCTCGGCAAGTTGATCGGGTTGTCGACCTCGGCGGTGCACCAGCGGGTGCAGAAGCTGGAGGAGCGCGGGGTGCTGCGGGGGTTCCGGGCCGTGGTGGATCCCGAGGCGCTGGGGCTGAGCCTGACGGCGTTCATCTCCGTGAAGCCGATCGACCCGGCGGCGCCGGACGATGTGCCGGACCGGCTCAAGGGCCTGGAAGAGGTCGAGGACTGCTACAGCGTGGCCGGGGACGAGAACTACATCCTGAAGGTGCGCGTCGGGACGCCCGGGCAGCTGGAGTCGCTGCTGTCCCGGATCCGGACCGCCGCCGAGGTGTCCACGCGGACCACGGTCGTGCTCTCGACGCCGTTCGAGGCGCGGACGCGCGGGACGACATCGGCCTGAGCCTGACCGGCGGGTCCCTCAGCGAGGGCTGGTCCAGGCGCCGCCCAGGCATACGAGACACTGTTCCGCATGACGAACACCGCCCTGCCCGACCCCGACCGTCCGCTCCCGGCGCGCGTGCTGCTGCGCGGTGGCGTCATCCACTCGCCGGAGGAGCCCTTCGCGACGGCGATGCTGGTCGAGGACGGCGCGGTGGCCTGGCTCGGCTCGGACGGCGCCGCCGACGTGGCGCACGCGGACTCCGTCGACGAGGTAGTCGAGCTGCGCGGCGCGCTGGTGACCCCGGCGTTCGTGGACGCCCACGTGCACCTGACCTCCACCGGCCTGAACCTGCTCAGCCTGGACCTGCACGGCGCGGCCTCGCTGCCCGACGCGCTGGACCGCATCGCCAGCTTCGCCCGCAGCCTCCCGGCCGGCGCGATGCTGCGCGGCCAGGGATGGGACGACTCGAAATGGCCCGAGCGGCGCGCGCCGACGCTGGAGGAACTGGATCGTGCAGTGGACGGCCGGCCGGCGTATCTGTCGCGGGTCGACGTGCACAGCGCGCTGGCGTCCTCGGCCCTGCTCGCCGAAGTGCCGCAGGTGCGCGGCGCGATCGGGTTCGACGGGTCGGCGCAGCTGCGGCAGCAGGCACACCACCTGGTCCGCAAGGCCGCGTTCGACCTGATGGACCCCGCAGAGCGCGGCGCGTACCAGGGCGCGGCGCTGCGGCGGGCCGCGGAGCTGGGCATCGGGGCGGTCCACGAGTGCGGCGGCCCGGACATCAGCGGCGAGGCCGACTTCCTGCACGCGCTGGCCGCAGGGCTGGAGCTGCGCGGGCCGGAGGTGTTCGGGTACTGGGGCGAGTTCGGCGCAGTGGAGAAGGCCGCGTTCCTCGGCGCGGTCGGCGCCGGCGGCGACCTGTTCCTGGACGGCGCGATCGGCTCGCACACCGCGTGCCTGAGCCACGCCTACACGGACAAGGACACGCTCGGCGCCGCGTATGCGAGTGCTGAGCAGGTGGCCGAGCACGTGGTGGAGTGCACGCAGGCCGGAACGCAGGCCGGCTTCCACGTGATCGGCGACGCGGCGATGGCCACGCTGCTGGACGGCTTCGACGCGGCGGCCGCGAAGGTCGGGCGTGACGCGCTCTACCGGATTGGGCACCGCGTCGAGCACGCCGAGATGATCCCGGCCGGCGGGATCCAGCGCCTGCTGGACTTCGGGATCGTGGCCAGCGTGCAGCCGGCGTTCGACGCGGCCTGGGGCGGCACCGACGGTATGTATGTGGAGCGGCTGGGCGCCGAGCGCGCCGGCGCGATGAACCCCTTCGCGGAGCTGCAGAAGGCCGGCGTGCCGCTGGCGTTCGGCTCGGACGCGCCGGTGACGCCGCTGGACCCGTGGGGCACGGTGCGCGCCGCGGCGTTCCACCAGACCCCGGAGCAGCGCATCTCGGTGCGCGCGGCGTTCGCGGCGCACACCCGCGGCGGCTGGCGCGCGCTGGGTTCGCGGGCGACGGCGACCGGCGTGCTGCGCGTCGGCGAGCCGGCGACGTACGCGGTGTGGGACGTGGCGCCGGAGGACGTGGTCGTGCAGGCCGCGGACGAGCGGCTGTCGGCGTGGTCCACGGACCCGCGCTCGGGCGTGCCGGGGCTGCCGGACCTGACGCCGGGCCGGCCGCTGCCGACCGCGGCGCGGACGGTGGTGCGGGGGCGGACGGTGTTCGACTCGGGGCGGCTGGGGGAGGAGTAGGGCAGGAGTAAGGGCAGGAGTAGGCGGGGCGGATCCGGCGGGGTGCGGCACGGCTCGGTTGCCGGGGTCCCCCGCGAGTTCGACGCCGTGTTGCTGTCTCTTATACACATCG
>NZ_JAACYW010000242.1 GCF_015356825.1 Catenulispora rubra
TAAGAGACAGCGACCACCCCGCGCC
Organism: Catenulispora rubra; assembly: GCF_015356825.1. GTDB lineage: Bacteria > Actinomycetota > Actinomycetes > Streptomycetales > Catenulisporaceae > Catenulispora > Catenulispora rubra. The sequence continues at coordinate 26 of NZ_JAACYW010000242.1, forward strand.
GTGGTCCGGCAGCCCGGCCGGCTGCGGGCGCCGGGACTCGCCGCGCAGGTAGTTGAGACAGTGGTTGGTCGCGATCCGGTACAGCCACGCCCGCAGCGACCGGCCGTCGAACCGCCCGATCGCCCGCCATGCCGCCAACAGGGCCTCCTGAAGCACGTCCTCGGCGTCCTGCACCGACCCGAGGATCCGGTAGCAGTGCGCCTGCAACTCGCGGCGGTAGGGGTCGATGAGCTCGCGGAAGGCCTCACCGTCCCCGGCCTGGGCCAGGGCGAGCGTCGCCTCGGTCATGGTGAGTCCTGTCCTTTCGTTCGGCCATCGGTTGCCCGGCCGCCTGAAAACCCGTCCAAAGAATGCAACACCGGCGGCGGCCCGGATTCATCGTCGGCGCGTCGGTGAATCGGCGCGACGGCCGGTGCTTCACCTGATGAGGACTTCACCAGCGACTCACCAGTGATCACCGGAGATACCCATGACCTCTGTAGACGGCAGAACAGACACCCGCGGCGCCGCGCCCGGAACACCCGCCCCACCCGGCACCCAACGCCCCTGGCGCGCGTTCGCCCTGCTCGCCGTGGCCTACTTCATGACGGCGGTCGACCTGCTGATCGTCAACGTCGCGCTCCCGACGCTCGGCACCAAGCTCCACTTCGCCGAGTCGGACCTCCAGTGGGTCGTGACCGCCTACGCCATCACCTTCGGCGGCTTCCTGCTCCTCGGCGGCCGGACCGCCGACCTGCTCGGCCGCCGGCGCATGTTCACCGCCGGGCTCGCGCTGTTCACCGCGGCCTCGCTGGCCTGCGCGCTGGCCACGAGCGGCACGTTCCTCATCGTCATGCGCGGGCTCCAGGGCCTGGGCGCCGCCGCAGTGTTGCCCGCTGCGTTGTCCATCGTGATGAACATGTTTCCCGAGGGCGCCGAACGCAACAAGGCGCTAGGCATCTGGGGCGCGGTCGGCGCCAGCGGAGCGACGTTCGGTGTGCTGGCCGGTGGCGCCCTGACCCGGTACGCCGGCTGGCCGTACATCTTCTACCTGAACGTCGTCATCGGCGGCGTCGCGCTGCTGCTGGTCCGCCGGGTCGTGCCGGAGAGCACGGTCGTACCGGAAGGCGGACAACTCGCCGCGGGCCGCCGCTACGATCCCCTCGGCGCCGTCACCGTGACCGGCGCCCTGGTGCTCGCGGTCTACGCGATCTCCCAGGCGCCGACCGTCGGCTGGACGGCCGCCCGGACCCTGGTCCTGCTCGCGTCGGCCGCGGTACTGCTGGCTGCGTTCGTCGTCGTCGAGGCCCGAGCGCAGGCGCCGCTGTTGCCGCTGCGGCTGTTCCGCCTGAAGACCCTGGCCGGATCCAACGCGGTCGGCTTCCTGCTCGGTGCCAGCTTCTACGGCTACATCTTCATCGGCACCCTGTACATGCAGCAGGTGCTCCACTACTCCGCGATGACGACCGGCCTGGCCTGGCTGACCGTCGGCCTGACCGGGGTCGTCCTCGCCGGCCCGGCCCAGATCCTGGTCACCCGCGCCTCGGTCCGGCTCGTGATGGCCGCCGGGATGACCCTGACCGGGGCCGGGATCCTGTGGGCGACCCAGGCCCCGGCGCACGGCGGCTTCCTGGCGAACCTGGCCGGCCCCTTCTTCCTGACCGGGACGGTCACCTGGGTGTTCATCCCGGTCTCGATCGGAGCCCTGGTCGGCGTCACCGAGCGCGACGCGGGCATCGCCTCCGGGCTCATCGACTCCTCGCAGCAGCTCGGCGGCGCGATCGGGATCGCGGTCGCCTCGACCGTGGCCGCCGCGCGCTCCCGCGCGATGCTCGGCCACGGCCGCGCCGCCGCAGACGCACTCACCGGCGGATTCCACCAGGCGCTGTGGGTCTGCGGCCTCGTCGGTCTGGCCGCCGTCCCGGTGGCGCTCCTGCTCGTCCGGGGCCTGTCGAATACAGAGGCGGGGACGGAGGCGGAGGCAGCGACGGCGTTGCCTGACTAGTCGGCGGCCCCCGAGATGGCCTCCGAGCCCGCCTCCGAGCCCGCCCCCGAACCCGTCGCCTTGTCGATGATCCAGGCCAGGTTGAACGCCTCCTCCTGCCAGGCCGTGTACCGCCCCGACCGCCCGCCGTGCCCGGCCTCCATCTCGGTCTTGAGCAGGAAGTCCGGCACGCCGCCGGCCTCGGCGCGCAGCCGGGCGATCCATTTGGCCGGCTCGTGGAAGCCGACGCGGGTGTCGTTGAGGCTGGTCACCGCGAGGATCGCCGGGTACTGCACGTCCGCGACGTTCTCGTAAGGGCTGTAGCCCTTCATGTACGCGTAGACCTCGGCGTCCTCGACCGGGTTGCCCCACTCCTCCCACTCCATGACGGTCAGCGGCAGGTCGGGGTCGAGGATCGTGTTGAGCGCGTCGACGAACGGGACCTCCGCGACGATCGCCCGGAAGTCCTCCGGCGCGAGGTTGGCGACGGCGCCCATCAGCAGCCCGCCGGCGCTGCCGCCGCGCGCGACCAGCCGGTCCCGACCGGTCCACCCGTCGGCGACCAGCTGCCGGGCGGCGGCGACGAAGTCGGTGAAGGTGTTGCGCTTGAGCAGGAGCTTGCCGTCCTCGTACCACTGCCGCCCCAGCTCGCCGCCGCCGCGGACGTGCGCGATCGCGAAGACGAACCCGCGGTCGAGCAGGCTCAGGCGCGGGATGGAGAAGTACGGGTCGATGGAGGCCTCGTAGGAGCCGTATCCGTACAGCACGCAGGGGTTCGAGCCGTCGGCGACGACGCCCCGCTTCCGTACGAGCGTCACCGGCACCCGCACGCCGTCCTGCGCGGTCGCCCAGACCCGCTCCTGCACGTAGTCGGCCGGGTCGTAGCCGCCGAGCACGGGCTGCTGCTTCAGCAGCGTCAGCTCGCCGGTCGCGACGTCGTAGTCGTAGACGCTCGACGGGGTGACCATGGAGGTGTAGTCGAGGCGGTAGCGCGTGGTGTCGTACTCGGGGTTCTTGTCCGGGCTGACCGTGCGGACCTGCTCGGGGAACTCGATCGGCGTGCCCTGCGCGGACGGGGTCCCGGTGGCCGCGTCGACCTTGTGCACGGCCAGGCCGGTGAGCCCGTCGCGCCGGTACGCGACGACGAGGTGGCCGGCGAAGGCCTCGACGTAGTCCAGGCGGACGCCCGGCTGGTACGCCACGAGCGGGGTCCACTCCGGGTCGTCGCCGAGCGCGGAGACCGGCACGGACGCGAGCTCGAAGTCGGTCTTCCCGTCGGCGTTGTGCAGGATCAGGAGCAGGTCGCGGGACGGATCGCCGGGATGGGCCCAGTGGTCGACCGAGTACTCGACCCCGTTGCGGCGCGGCGCGACGATCCGGAACTCGCCGGCCGGGTCGTCGGCGGCCAGCAGCCGCACCTCGCTGGTGATCTTCGAGCCGCAGAAGATCTCGATGAACCGCTCGCTGCGGGTGAGCCGGACGTCGACGTAGAACCGCTCGTCGTCCTCCTGCAGCACGATCTCGTCCTGCGCGGCCGGCGTCCCGAGCACGTGCCGGTAGACGCGGTGGGTCCGGAAGGAGTCGTTGATCGTGGTGTAGAAGAGCGTCGAGGCGTCGCGGGTCCACGCGATCGAGGTGTAGGTGTTGGCGACCTCGTCGGCGAAGTCCTCGCCGGTGGCCAGGTCCCGCACCTTGAGCGTGTAGCGTTCGTCGCCGGCGAAGTCGACCGAGTAGGCCAGGCGCAGGCCGTCGGGGGAGATCTCGAACCCGCCGAGGGAGAAGAACTCGTGTCCGTCGGCGATCACGTTGCCGTCGAGCAGGACATGCTCGCCGGGCAGCGCGGAGCCGTCCTCGGGCAGCGACGGCGGCGTCGGGCCGTCGGCGGCGACCCGGCAGTGGATCGCGTACTGAAGCCCCTCGACGTTGCGCGAGTAGTACCACCAGTCGCCCTTGCGGGTGGGGACCGACAGGTCGGTCTCCTTCGTCCGGCCCTTGATCTCCTGGAACACCGTCTCGCGCAGCTCGGCCAGCCCGGCCGTCGCGGCCTCGGTGAAGGCGTTCTCGTCCTTGAGGTACGCCAGGACGTCCGCGTCCTCCCCGTCGATCATCCAGGCGTAGGGATCGTTGACGACATCGCCGTGACGGGAACGTTCGTGGTCACGGCGGGCAGCTACCGGCGGCTTCATACCGGAAGTCTAGGTGGCGGCCGCCGCGTGGGGACTCCAAGCCGATCCACCGGCTCGCGAACCGACAAAGTCCGCGAACCGGCCAGGATGGTCCTCGCGTCAGCCGGCGAAGTCGATCCGGTTGTGGTCGTCCACCGCGCCGCTGCGCAGCTCGCTGTAGAGCTTGCCGGAGACGGTGTTCGCCGCGGTGACCGGGCTCGGCGGGGTCTCGTCCGAGCACACCGTGCCCGGCTGCGGGAGCGTCAGGTCGGCCAGGTACGTGGCGGTCGCGGCGGTCACGCACGCGCTGCGGCCGAAGGCGGTGTGGCCTTCGGCGTCGAAGGTCAGCAGTTCGGCGTTGTCGAACGTCTGGGACAGCGTGACGGCGTCCTGGTACGGGGTGTCAGGGTCCTTCGTCGTGCCGATGACGAGGATCGGCGCCGAGCCGGCCGCCCGGTAGGACCCGCTGTAGCGGCTGACCCGCTCCACCGGCCACTGGACGCACGCGGGCGCGCTGTTCTGGTCGTACATCGGCGGCGCGTAGGCCCACGGCGCGCCGAGCAGCGGGGCCGCGGCGGCCTCGGCCGTGACATTCCACTTCAGCAGCGACAGGCTGGTCGGGAACGCCCGATCGTTGCAGGAGACCACGGTGTTCGGGTTGAGCTGCGCCCAGCTGGCCGAGGACGGCGGCCGGAGCAGGAAGGAGCTCGGGTCGTGCTGCTGGGCCTGGCGCAGCGCCTGGCCGAACGCCGGCCAGATCGCCTTGCCGTCGTCCATGTTGAACAGCAGGCGGTACGCCAGGGTGAAGCCGTTCGCCTGCTGGCCGCTGGGCGCCGTCACCGGGTTGGCGTCCAGGTCGGCCTTGAGCGCGGTGAAGGCATCCTTGGCGTCGCCGTTGCCGAAGCCACACGTCGACTGGTTCTGGTCGCACCAGGTCAGGAAGTCGTTCATCGCCGAGTCCAGCGCGAGGTACTGCGGCCAATCGTATGCGTAGGGGGCGTTCGCGTAGTGGTTCGGGTCGTACGCGCCGTCCAGCGCCATGGCACGCACCCGGCTGGGGAACATGCTCGCGTACACGGTCCCGACGTACGTGCCGAACGACCGGCCGTAGAACGTGAGCTGCTGCTCGCCCAGCGCCTGACGGATCAGGTCGATGTCGCGGGCGACGTACTGCGTGCCGAACAGGCCGGCGGTGTCGCCGAGGTTCTTCACGCAGTTCTGGTCGTAGTCCGCCGCCACCCGCACGGCGGTGTCGAACGCGTCCGGCCCGGGCACGCCCTTGGTCGCGCTCACGGCCGCGCTGTACTGCGAGTCGGTGTAGCACACGACCGGCGAGCTGGTCTGGATGCCGCGCGGGTCGAAGCTGACCATGTCGAACTTGTTCTGCAGCTCAGTCGGCAGACTCCCCCAGCTGCTGCGGCCGAAGCTCAGCCCGCTGCTCCCAGGCCCGCCGGGCTCCATCCACAGCGTGCCCACCCGCTGGCTCGGGTCCGCGGCCAGGTGCCGGATGAGGTGCAGCGTGATGGTGCGGCCGTTCGGGTCGCGGTAGTCCAGCGGCACGGCCGCGTCGGAGCACTGGAAGCCGCCGCTGCAGTCGGTCCAGTTCAGTGTCGGCACCGGCGGCTGGTAGTCGTGCGGCGCGGCCGGGCTGGCGACGGCCATACCGGCCCCCAGGCCGGTGACGAGAACCGCTGCCGCCAGGATGGAGGTGAGTCGGCGCCCGGTCCGGGACCGAAGGTGGGTCTTCAAAGAACGACCTTTCTGGATGGCACAGAGGGCAGCCACGCTCGACGGCGTGGTTTGGTCAGCGACAGTAAAGCAGTAAACATAGACAGACTTCGGAGTTGTATACGTGTTGATGATCGAGCCCCACGGAGAGGCGCTGACAGATGTCTGAGAAGGCCGTCGCGCGGTCTGCCCTACAGCGGATCCTGATCACCGGGGCCGCCGGGGGAGTGGGCACGATCCTCCGCACCGGCTTGGCCGCGCTCGGCTGGACCGTCCGCTGTCTGGACCTGCGGATCCCGGACGACGCGGGCGACGCGGAGTGGGTCGTCGGCGACGTCACCGACTCGGCGACCGTCCTCGCGGCGATGGCGGACGTCGATATCGTCGTTCACCTCGCGGGGATCCCCAAGGAGGACCACTTCGCGGCGATCCTGCACACCAACATCGACGGGACTTACCAGGTCTTCGACGCCGCCGTCCGGGCTGGGGTGCCGCGCGTGCTGTACGCCAGCACCAACCACGTCGTCGGCTACTACCAGCGGGCCGCGTTCGCCGACCGGCCCCTCGGCACCGTGGACCGGACCCGGCCCGACACGCTTTACGGCGTGTCGAAGGCCTTCGGCGAAGCGCTCGGTTCCTACTACCACGACCGGCACGGCCTGCAGGTGGCGTGCGTCCGCATCGGCGCCCTGCTTGCCGAACCTCGGACCCGGCGGATGCTCGACACCTGGTTCAGCCCGGCGGACGCCGTCCGCCTCTTCCACGCGCTGGCCACCGCGCCGAACCTGGGCTACGAGATCGTCTACGGCGTCTCGGCGAACCCGACGGCCTGGGCCGATCCAGAACCCGGGCGACGGCTCGGCTACGTGCCGCAGGATGACTCCTCCGTCTTCGCCCACCGCTTCGCCGGTCTGCCGGTCGACCCCGACGATCCCGAAGTGCGCTTTCTCGGCGGCGACTTCACCACCGCGACCCCCGACTGACGGCGAGCGGCCGTGAGCCCCGCCATGACCATGAAGGTCACCCAAACAACCGCCGGACGTCACACGCACCGTGCACAATCAGCCCCATGACGACGACCGTGGGCGCGCCGCCCGCGCACAGCACGCCCGCCGCTCGTATACGCGGGTTCCTGACCAGCGTGATGACGGGGGCGGCGCTGACCGCCTTCATCAGCGGGTGCATCGCGCAGAGCGTGTCGCTGGTCGTCATAGGAGTGGCGCTGCTTCCGGCCTACGGCCTGCTCTACGCGCTGGTCACCTATCGAAGCCGGGCCCGCGCCCGCGCGGTCGTCGTCGAGCCGCACACGGCGCTGGCGATGATCGAGAGCCTGGAGGCCGTCGGCGGCGAGAGCAGCGACATACCGGTGCGCTTCGACCTGACCGTCGCCCCCGACGACGCGCGCGCCTACCGCGTCGAGATCCGGCAGGACATCAACCTCGTCGCGCTGCCGGACTACCGTCCGCGCGGGATCGTGGTCGTCGAGTACCCGCCGGACCGGCCGCTGAAGGTGCGGATCGTGAAGCAGCCGACCGCCGAGTGGGCCGAACGTGCGGCCACGGCGAGCCTGGACTCCGTACCCGGTCCGGCGCAGAAGGAGGAAACCCCCGCGAGCTGCACCGGCTGCCTCCTGGGGCTCCTCGGCCTGCTGGTCGGCGTCGGCGCCATCCTCGGCATCTTCCACACGGAAGTCTTCAACCAGGACAAGGGCACCGGCAACACGACGTCGTCCGTGTCCTCCACCGACTCCTCGTCCACCACGACCACGACCACCGTCACCTCCGACGTCGCCACGGTCACCGTCGGCCCCGGCGAATCACTGCTGGACCCCGGCGCCCTCCAGTCGGCCGTCGAATCGGTGACGCAGGACGGCGACAACCGCCCGGCCCTCACCGTCGTCATCCAGGACACCCGCCTGACCGTCGTCTTCGCCCCGAACGACGCCAAGATCGCCGGCTTCGACCCCCGCTCCCTGCCCTACACCCGCATCCCCGCCCTGGTCCACCAAGCCGAGAACACCCCCGGCATCGGCACCGTGAAGAGCTGGCAGATCAGCGCCGACGGCGCCACCGGCTCCGTCGCGCTCCGCGTCATCGCGATCGGCGACAAGGGCACCGCCACGCTGGTAGCGGACGGCCAGGGCAAGGTGCTGCAGCACAGCGGCGGCAGCTGACGCCGTACGCGCCGCCTCCTGACGGACAGCTCATCAGCACCGCGCGACGCTACCGCGACTATCCGTCAGTCCACTGGTGTCATCGCCGACGAATCGTGGAAAGCTACGGCCCGAGGCCACTTCACTGCCAGCACGTGGCCAGGCCGCGCGAAGGAGCGCAGGGGGTCCCATGAAACTCGTCATCACACGCGAACAGCAGGACATGAAGGGTGCGTTCGGGGGCCACAAGGGGGTCTCCTTCAAGCTCGGGTGCCGGCTCGAGCTCACGGCGGAGGAAACCGACCTCGTCAACCGCTACAAGCTCCAGGGGTACGCGCTGACGACCACCGTGTTCAACGGTCAGGAAGTGACGGGCACCAGCCTCGGGGCGCTCATCCAGGGGCAGTCGATGACGTTGAGCGACGTGACCACGCTCATCCATCAGGAGAACATCATCAAGGACTCCTGCGACCAGCTTCCGACGCTCTTCGAGCTGTGCCGGACGTTCGGCGGGCAGGAAGTCATCGAATACCCGCGCAAGCAGGGCAACGACTAGCGCGCCGGTCGGCGTTTTTGTCGGCGTCGGTTTCAGCTTCGGCATCAGCATCGGTGCTGGTGCGCGCCGTGCGGTCGTGCCACAATGACCCGGTCAGGAGCGAATCAGAAGCCTTATTCACTGGGGACGGATTCCATGACCGGATCGCGACGGCGCCCGACGGCGCTCGCAGTCACCGTGGCCAGCCGGTTCGCCCTCATCGGCGGCATCGCGAACGCGACGGCGGACTACCGGACCTACCGGGGCGCCTATTCGGTGATGTTCACCACCGAGGCAAGCTGCGCCGCCTCGAGCGCAGCCCGGAACGACCCGCCGGACGTGCTGAGCTACACCTGCTCCTAATACGCCACCGACCCGCGCAGCCCCAACAGCGCCGGCGGCGCCGGCTGGTACTACTACTACTACCGATACTCGATCGACTGAGCCTCCCGGGGCCGTCCGCGCCCCGACCGGATCAGATCTCCAGAGCCGAAACAGGCCCCTGCCGACGTGCGTCACCGACGCTCGTCACCGGCGGGGGCTTCGCCGTGCGCGCCGGAACAGCTGATCACCGCATAGATCGCCAAGACTGGTCCAGACCAAAACTTTGGTCTAGACCCTTGACCCGGGGTAGCCCCGGCGGTTCAATCCAAGTCGTGAACTAAGTCGTGAAGTAAAGCTCTGTCACAGCTCGACGCACGACTGACACCTCCCACGCAGGTCCACGAACGATATCCCCATGCCGCAGAGCAGTGTCGGTCTTCGCGAATCAATATCTGATCAACCTTCGAAGGGATCTTCCGTGATCCGGCGACTGCTGACCCGCTCCCGTGCCTCCTCCCTCGTCGTGGCGGCCTGCGTCGCGCTGGCCGTACCGACCGCCGCCGCCGCAACCTCCGCCGCCCCCGCCGACGTCACCAACTGCCAGCCGCAGGGCTCCATCAGCCTGGCCGGCGGCGAATACACGTTGCAGAGCAACGAATGGAACTCCTCCGCCCCGCAGTGCGTGACCGCCACGACCGGCACCGCCTGGACCGTGAGCACCGCGAACTTCAACCTCAGCGGCGGCGCCCCGGCCACCTACCCCTCGATCTACAAGGGCTGCCACTGGGGCGCCTGCACCACCAACAGCGGACTGCCGATCCAGGTCAGCCGGCTCGGCAGCGCGACCTCCTCCTGGTCCACGACGCAGCCCGCCGCCGGCGCGTACGACGTCGCCTATGACCTGTGGACCAACTCGGCGCCCACCACCGGCGGCCAACCGGACGACAGCGAGATCATGATCTGGCTCAACAGCCGCGGCGGCGTGTCGCCCTTCGGCTCGCAGACCGGCACGGTGTCCGCCGGCGGCCTGAACTGGAACGTCTACACCGGCCGCCAGAGCTCGTGGAACATCGTCTCCTACGTCCTGCAGGGCGGTGGCACCTCGGTCACCAACCTCGACGTCAAAGCCCTGATCAACGACTCGGTCCAGCGCGGCGTCACCGGCGCGAACTCCTACCTCATCGACGCCGAGGCCGGATTCGAGATCTGGCAGGGCGGCCAGGGCCTGGGTACGAACTCCTTCTCCTTCAACGCCACCCAGAGCTCGGGCGGCGGCGGAGGCGCGACCGGCCCGATCACCGGCATCGCCGGCAAGTGCGTCGACGTCGCCGGCGCGAACACCGCCAACGGCACGGCTGTCCAGCTCTACGACTGCAACGGCACCAACGCCCAGAAGTGGACCGTCGGCACCGACGGCACGATCCGCGCCCTCGGCAAGTGCCTGGACATCACCGCAGCCGGCACCGCAAACGGCACGCTGACCCAGCTCTACGACTGCAACGGTACCGCCGCACAGCAGTGGACCGCCGGTGCGAACAGCACCTTGAGAAACCCCAACTCAGGACGCTGCCTCGACGCCGCCGGCAACAGCAGCGCCAACGGCACCCGGCTCCAGATCTGGGACTGCGCCGGCGCCGCGAACCAGCAGTGGCACCTTCCCGGCTAGCCGTACCGCCAGCACCAAAAACGCACCGCCACCAGTACCGCCACCAGCACCGCTCGCCCAACCCGAAAGGCAGGAACGCCCGGATGAAGCACCTTAAAACACTGATACACAACGCCCGACACAGAACCCTGGCACTCTTCGGAGCCCTCGTCCTCGTCGCCGGCATCGGCATGAGCACGGCGAGCGTCGCCCAGGCCGCGAGCGGCACCGGCCAGATCACCGGCTACCAGGGCCTGTGCCTGGACGACCGCAGCGCCAGCACCGCGCAGTTCAACCCGATCCAGGTCTACACGTGCAACGGCACCGGCGCCCAGCAGTGGACCGTCGGCTCGAACGGCAGCCTGCAGGTCCTCGGCAACTGCCTGGACGTGAACGGCGCCGGCACCGCCAACGGCACGAAGGTCGACCTCTACACCTGCAACGGCACCGGCGCGCAGGTCTGGCAGCCCCAGTCGAACGGCGCCCTGCTCAACCCGAACTCCGGCAAGTGCTTGGACGACACCGGCTTCGGTGGCTCCGGGACCCAGGTTCAGATCTGGGCCTGCGCCGGCAGCGCCAACCAGTCCTGGAACCTCCCTGGCGGAGGCGGAGGCGGCGGAGGTGGCGGCGGGTTCGTCGTCAGCCAGGCCCAGTTCAACCAGATGTTCCCGAACCGGAACTCCTTCTACACGTACAGCGGCCTGGTCACCGCGCTGAACTCGTACCCCGCGTTCGCCACCACCGGTAGCGCCACGACGCAGCGGCAGGAGGCGGCGGCGTTCCTGGCCAACGTCGACCACGAGACCGGCGGCCTGGTCTACATCCGCGAGATCGACCAGTCCGGCAACTACTGCGCCAGCGAGTCCTACGGCTGCCCGGCCGGCACCTACCAGTACTACGGCCGCGGCCCGCTGCAGATCAGCTGGAACTTCAACTACTACGCGGCCGGCAACGCGCTGGGCATCGACCTGCTCGACAACCCCGACCAGGTGGCCACCAACGCCGCGATCTCCTGGCAGACCGCCCTGTGGTACTGGTTCACCGGGACCGGCAACGGCGGCGTGACGTCCCACAACGCGATGGTCAACGGCAACGGCTTCGGCGCCACCATCCGCGCCATCAACGACATCGAGTGCAACGGCGGCAACACCGCGGAGATGCAGGACCGCGTCAACGACTACCAGTCCTTCACCTCCATCCTCGGCGTCAGCCCCGGCGGCAACCTCACCTGCTGACGTACCCGTCAGCCGACACAGCGTTCTGAATAAACCCCCACAACCCGGTTCCTTGGCGGCCACACAGCCGCCAAGGGACCGGGCTTTTGGCCTGCGCCGCAGGCGTCGGAGTTGTGCAGAGCACCTTCGGCGAGAGAGCATCAGGGCTCTCTTTTTGCAGGAGATCCCTCAAAATTTGCGCCAAGGCGTTCGCTTCAGTCTTGACTTACGTCAATACTCAGATGAAGGTGTGCGGTGTGTCACACGGATGACACACACCCCGCGAGGCCGACGTCCTGGAGGTATCGGTGCTGCCCACGATCAGAACCCGACCACGAACGCGACTCCTGCTCGCGTTCCTGCTGGCGGTGGCGCTCGCGATACCGATGCTCGGTGCGGTCATCACGAAGGCCGCCGCCACCACGAACGCCGCCACCACAGCCAAGGCGGCGGCGTCCACGACCGCGCCGTGCGACATCTACGCCTCCGGCAGCACCCCGTGCGAGGCCGCGTACAGCACCACGCGGGCGATGTTCGGCTCCTACAACGGCCCGCTCTACCAAATCCAGCGTGCCTCGGACAACAGCACCCTGAACATCGGCCTGCAGGCGGCGGGCGGCGTCGCCAACTCCGCGCCGCAGGTCTCGTTCTGCTCCGGCACCACCTGCACGATCACCGTGCTCTACGACCAGACCGCGAACGCCAACAACATGCCGATCTCCCCCGGCAAGTCCTGCTCGGGCTGCTCCGGAGGACTCGGCGGCCCCGGCCCGAACGGCGCGGACATCGGCGCGAACGCGATGGCGCTGCCCATCACGATCGGCGGCCAGCAGGCCTTCGGCGTGCTCGTCAACAGCGTCGGCACCGGGTACCGGAACAACGCGGCCAAGAACGTGCCCACCGGCTCGCAGCCCGAGGGCTTGTACATGCTGACGTCGTCCAACCTGACCAGCGCCAGCTGCTGCTTCGACTTCGGCTCGGCCGAGACCAACGACAGCGACGACGGCAACGCCACGATGAACGCGATCTACTACGGCGGCGCCTGCTGGACCGGCGGCTGCTCGGGCCCCGGCCCCTGGGTCGGCGGCGACCTGGAGAACGGCATGTACTTCAGCGCCGCGGGTCCCAACCCCACGAACATCCCCAGCGAGACCGGCTCGTTCGTCACCGCCTGGGAGAAGAACAACGGGACCACCAACTTCACGCTCAAATACGGCAACGGGCAATCCGGCGGCCTGAACCAGGCCTACTCCGGAGCGTTGCCGAGCCCGGGCTACAACCCGATGAAGGTGCAGAACTCGATCGAGCTCGGCACCGGTGGCGACAACAGCGACCTGGGCAAGGGTGAGTTCTTCGAGGGCGCCGTCACGGCTGGCTTCCCCTCTGACGCGACCGAGAACGCGGTGCAGGCGAACGTCACCGCCGCCGGCTACGCCAACAACAACACCACGTTCACGACCAGCGCCTCCGTCGTCAGCTTGAAGGCGCACGCCAACGGCAAGTACGTCGACGCCGCCAACAACACCACGCCGCTGATCGCGGACGCGACCTCGATCGGCAAGGCCGAGGAGTTCGAGGTGGTGACGGGCACCGACGGCACCGTGAACCTGAAGGCGCTGGCCGCGAACAGCTGGGTGACCGCCGACAACGACGGCGCCGCACCGCTGATCGCCAACCGCGGCGGGGTCGGCAACTGGGAGGTCTTCGGCCTGATCCGCAACGCCGACGGCAGCGTCAGCCTGCGTTCCTACACGAACCAGAACATCGTCACCGCCGACAACGCCGGCGCTTCGCCGCTGATCGCCAACCGCACCGCGATCGGGCCCTGGGAGGAGTTCGACCTCGTCGCCGACACCGTCCCGGTCAGCCTGCGTGCCCACGCGAACAACGACTACGTGACCGCCGAGAACGCCGGCGCCGCGCCGCTGATCGCGAACCGCACCGCCATCGGGCCGTGGGAGACCTTCGACCTGATCCCGAACAGCGACGGCAGCGTCAGCCTCCGGGCCCACGCCGACAGCGACATCGTGACCGCGGACAACGCCGGCGCGTCGCCGCTGATCGCCAACCGCACCTCGATCGGGCCGTGGGAGGAGTTCGACCTGATCGCCAACGGCATCGGGAGCGTGACGCTGCGTTCTCATGCGAACAAGGACTACGTGACCGCGCCGAACGGCGGGGCCTCGTCGCTGATCGCCAGCTCGACGTCGATCGGCCAGGCGGAGCAGTTCGACCTCGACTTCGACTGACGCCCCGGGTCCCGTCTCGGGTCCGGTCTAGGCTCCGGTCCATCGAGGACCGACCACCGAGGACCGACCATCGTGCTCAGCTCGGGCCCACGCCCGAGCTGAGCCGTTTTGGCCTGGCATGTCGTCCCGTATGATCGTCGGCGTTGCCGCCACGCCGACCGGCTGGGGCGCTGCAGGCGGGGGAGTCCTATGGCGCGGTTGCGAACCTCGAAGGTCACGAAACCGACGCCCCGCCAGGCGCGGAGCATGGGCTGGGGCTTCGCGGTCGCCGCGCTCCTGACCACGGCCGGCCTCGGGTGGCTCGCCGTGGTCTACTCCCACCAGCGCTCAGAGCTGGCCGCGTTCAAAGCGGCACCGGTCTGCGCGGCCTACATACAACCAGCCAGCATCGTCCCGTGCCGCCCGGTCCAGCGGGCGACCGTCCTGCAGTCCGCTCACCACGGCGGCGGCAAAGGCGGCGGCTACACCGAGGTCGACCTGCAAACCGGGCCCGACGAACTGGTCACGGCAAGGATCGTCGGCGCCTCGCCACCCCCGGACGGCGAAACCGTCGCCATCGCCTGGTGGCACGGAGCACCCGCCGTCATCCAGCCCACGATGCCGGGCAGCGCCCCGATCCCGACCGAAGAGGGCCCGCAGTGGGGCGTCCCCAACGATGCGACCGGGATCCTGCTCCTGCTGGCCTTCATCCTCGGCTTCGGCGCCATCGCCTGGGGCTTCCTGACGTACTACACGATGTCCCGCCGCCGTGCACTGCCCGTGCACTTGGTCGCGGCGGCCTCGTTCGCGGTCGTCGTGACCTTGCGGCTCCAGGACGACTACGGCGCGCTGCTGACGACGGCCTACGTCGTGCCGCCGCTGTTCCTCGTCGCGGCGATCGGATGGCTTCTGCCGACCCGCTGAAAGGCATACGCGATCGCAGCCGTGCCCGCCGCGCAGGGGCATGAGCAAACGAGATACGGCCTCCCAGCGGATCGCCGCCGGAAGGCCGTACCGTCGCAGTGCTATGACTCGTGCCGTGACTCGTGCCGTGACTTACCGATCACCGCTGCCGATCCCTGCCGATCCCTACCACCGCGAGGCGATGGCGCCCGTGGTCGGGTTCAGGATGACGCGGTTGGACACGTCGCGGTCCCAGAAGTTGAACATGTTGTCGATGGAGCCGGCCTTGGCGTCGAACGAGCCGTTGCCGACCTTGCCCAGGCTCCAGTTGTTCTCCACGAACTGCAGGATGGAGGCCTGCGAGACCTGGTTGTGACTGATGTAGTTCTGCTTGCTGAACGGCGAGATGACCAGCAGCGGCTGGCGCGGGCCGACGCCGCAGCGGTCCGCCTGGCCCTGGACCGGGGCGGCCGCGGTGCAGGCCGGGGAGTTGTCCAGCGCGGTGTTCGAGCCGCTGACGATCTTGCCGGACTGGTGGTCGTACCAGCCGTCGGAGTCGTCGTAGGCGATGACGATCGCGGTGTCGCGCCACTCCGGGGACTTCTGGATGGCGTTGATCTCGGTCGCCAGGAAGTGCTGCTCGTCCAGCGGGTCGGAGTAGCCGGCGTGGCCGTCCTGGTACTCGGCGGCCTTCAGGAAGCTGACGGCCGGCAGGTGGCCGGTGTTCAGCGCGGTGGAGAAGGCGGTCAGGTCGTACTCGTGGTTCGCCTGGTCGGTCTTGCCGATCATCGACGGCTTCGACGGCGGCAGGTGGTGCGGGTTCGACGTCGACTTGTAGTACTCGAACGGGTTGTGGTGCGGCGAGTAGTCGGCCGAGGAGTTGCCGCCGATGTTCTTGCTCGTGGCGCCGCACTGCGCGTAGCCGTTCGCCGAGCTGCTCGCGGCGGTGGTCGGCGCGAAGCCGCCCTGGAACCAGCCCCAGGTGACGTTCTTCTTGTTGAGCAGGTCGCCGACGTTCGGGCCGGACAGCGCGGCCAGCGGCGAGGTCGAGGCGTGACCGTTGTCCGAGCAGTCGTCGTACGCCGGGTCCGCGTCGGTGAACAGCGTGCCGACGCCGGAGGCGTTCGGGGCGCCGATGAACGAGGCCGTGACCGGCTGGCCGGTGGTGGAGTTCACCGCGGTGGCGCCGTAGGTCTGGCCGGAGATCAGGTTCAGCGCGCCGGGGGTCGAGGGGCCGAACACGTCGCTGAAGGAGTTGTCGCTCATCGCGTAGTTCTGAGCGTAGTTCCACAGGCCGGTGACGGTGTTGCCGTCGTAGTAGTCCATGACCAGGCCCGGGGCGCCGTACAGGATCGGCTGGCCGGTGCACGTGGAGACGTTGGTGCTCTGGACGTACTGGTCGTTCTTGCCGTTGTCCGAAGCCTTCTGCTCGGCCGTGTAGCCGTGGTTCTGGTCGCAGGTGAGCGCCTGGCCCGGGGTCAGCCGCTGCGGGTTGTACTGGTTCGGGTTGGCCGTCAGCAGCGAGGGGCTCAGGCCGTTCGACTTCGGCGTGTCCCGCTTGGCGGTGAACGTCGTGCCCTGGCCGTCGTTCGCGGCCTTCGGGTAGGTGCCGAAGTAGTGGTCGTAGGAGACGTTCTCGTCGAACAGGACGACCACGTGCTTGATGGGGGTGCTGGTGTGCTGGTCACCGCTGCCGTCGTGGCCGTGGTGCCAGCCGTAGCCGGACGCGAAGGCGGTCGGGGTGGCGACAAGACCGATCACCGCGGCTGCGGCGGTGGGCAGGACCCACTTCCGGCTGATCAGTCGTTTCTTGCTCTGCGACATCGGATCTTCTCCCTGAGAGACGGTCTTGCCAGTTTTCGCGGGGCCAGTCTCGACAACGGCAATGAACGGGCCGGGAAGCTCGTGAGAACTCTGGACATGGACCGCCGACACTTCAGTTCGATGCCCCGGATCAATAGGCCGATGACCCGGATCAATGCCTCAGACCGCTACTTCAGGTCAACAATGCCGACCCGAAGAAGTCAGAACCGGATGAAACGCCGGGGAGCACCAGGAAGTACCCGCCCCCGAACGGCGAGATGTAGTCGTCCAACGGCTCTCCGCTCAGGCGGTTCTGCACGGTCTCGAACTGCCGCTTCACATCCTGCTGGTAACACGTGAAGATCAGGCCCATGTCGAGGTTGCCGTTCGGGTCCACGCCGCGGTCGTAGTTGTACCCGCGCCGCAGGATCCGCGAGTCGTCGGTGGCCGCGGTGCGCGGATTGGCCAGCCGGATGTGGCTGGTCAGCGGGATCGTCTCGCCGACGGCGTCGTTGGAGTAGTCGGGCGCGTCGGCCTCGGTGTGCCCGGACAGCGGGGCGCCGCTGCCGCGCCGGCGCCCGAACATGTTCTCCTGCTCCCCGAGCGAGACCCGGTCCCAGAACTCGGTCAGCATCCGGATCAGCCGCACGCTGAGATAGCTCCCGCCGACCGCCCACGCCGGGTTCTTCGCCGGGTCCACCCACACCAGCCGGTTCATCTGCGCGGGGTCGGCGACGTCGGGGTTGGCGATGCCGTCCTTGAACCCGAAGTGGTTGCGCGGCGTGCCGGAGGGGCGCGGAGGGCTGACGAAGCCGTCGACGCGCCAGCGGATCTGCGCGGCTCCGCGGAGGCTGCGCATGATGTCGCGCAGCGCGTGCAGCACGGTGTCGCCGTGGTCGGCGGACAGTTGCAGGCTCAGGTCGCCGTGGCACTGCGCCTGGTCCAGGTCGTCGTTGGCGAAGACCGGCATCGGGAACAGCCCCGCGGGCTTGCGCGCGGCCAGGCCGAAGCGGTCGTCGAACAGCGTGGAGCCGACGCCGAGGGTCACGGTGAGGTTGTCGGCGGCGACCTCCGGCCCGAGCGTGCCGGAGTCGGTCGGCGGCCCGCTGACGCCGGCCTGGTCCGGCAGGCCCCCGGCGGTGAGGAACGCGGCGCGGGCGGTGAGGGTGCGGAACAGGTCGGTGAGGCCGTGCTTGTCGGTCGCGGTGACGTCGAGCGCGAGCATGATCGTGGCCGGGGCGGCACCGCGGAGGACGGCGGCTTGGTGCGGGCCGTGGAAGG
>NZ_JAACYW010000243.1 GCF_015356825.1 Catenulispora rubra
CGCCCCACCCGTCATCGATAGTTGAAGGTGCGGCGCCCGTCAGAGCCCGTACCCTCGTCCCCCTTCATCTCGACTGCCCCGCCCGACGAGTATGACGGACAGGACGCGCTCTGTACGGTGATCTGGTATCCAGGGCCCGGAGCCGTCCGGCGAGGCGGCACTGCCTGGGCGCCAGAACCCTTCCTGCACGCCACGCAGGTCACAGGGGCCTGAGTCACGGCGGTGACGCCGCGACCACTGCTTTCGGCCTCGGATGCGCGTCGGCAGGCGGATTCGCCGCGTGAACAGGCATAATCCCTGCATCACGAGTAAGTCAAAACTCTGGTTTACTCCGCAGTAGATCCCTTTGCGCTTTTAGGCTCCCCGCTGTGCGGCGTCGGGGCTCCGGCGTCGCCGGTCTACAAGGGGAGAGCGTCCGTGGGGGATGAGGCGAGCGCGTCTATCGCGGGTTACCGCGACCTGGTGGTGATCGGGCGTGGCGGGTCGAGTGTTGTATACCGGGCTTGGCAGGCGCGGTTCGAGCGCTATGTCGCGGTCAAGGTGCTGGCCGGGGAGTTCGATGAGACCGCGTCGCGGCGCTTTGTGCGGGAGATGCGGCTGACCGGGCGGTTGACCGGGCATCCGCATGTCGTGACGGCGCTGGATGCCGGGACCACGAGCGCGGGGCAGCCGTTCATGGCCACCGACTTGTACGAGCAGGGCTCGCTGCAGGACCGCCTGGACGCCTCCGGTCCGTTACCTGCCGTGGAGGTCGCCGCCATCGGGGCGAAGATCGCCGGGGCGCTGGCCGATGCGCACACGCTGGGCATCGTGCACCGCGATGTGAAGCCCAGCAATATCCTGATATCGCGCTTCGGGGAGCCGGCGCTGGCCGACTTCGGGGTGGCGGTGGCTCCCGGATCCACGTCCGGGATGACCAGTGGGAACGCCTTCACCCCGGTCCACGTGGCGCCCGAGACGGTCGCCGGAGCCAGGCCCTCTGCGGCGGGCGACGTCTACTCCCTCGGCTCGACGCTGCACCACCTGTTGACCGGCCTGCCGCCGTTCTACCGGGCCGACAGCCCGGAGATCATCGCCTTGTTGTTCCGCATCGTGAACGAGCCGCCGCCGGAGCTGCACTGCCCGGAGCTGCCCGCGCTCGTGACCGTCATCCGGACCGCCATGGCGAAGCATCCGGCGGCCCGGCCCGCCGGTGCCGCGCAACTGGCCTGGAGACTCAGGGAGCTGATCCTGCCCGACGGGTGGGCGCACGCCGACCCGGTCGCCGCCCCTTCGCCGGACGTCGACCTCCCGCCGTGGCTGATCTCGGAACCGGTGGCCCTGGCCCTGCCGTCGGCGGCGGGCGTCACGTTGGCCATCACCGGCCCAGAGCCGTATCCATCGGCGCGTAAGCCGGCTGGCCGGCGTGCGAGCTCGGCGCGCCGCCGTGCGGCGGCTCTGGTCGGCGCCGGGATCGGGATCGCGGGGTTGGCCCTCGCGCTCAGCACGATCTTCCGGCCTTGGTGAGCGGTTGGCACCGAGCTGATCTGCGTTCGACTTTTTCGCTCGCCCCCTGCGATCGACCTCCCGCTTTGCCCTCTGTCGGTGCTGACTGACAGCGTGTCCGCCATCAGCACGGGGATGCGGATGGCGGAACCAAGTAAGGGGTGGGCCCGATGGCATGGTTGGCCGCGGGACAGGGATATGAGATCGCGCTGGTCGAGGGGCGTGTGGCCGCGCGGGCCACGGCGGGCCGCAGTGCGGGCCGGCAGCTGAAGACGCTGCCGAAGGCGCTCCGGGACGACCCGGAGGTGGACCGGCTCCGGCGCCTGGCCGAATGGCTGGACCGGCACGCGGCGGGCTGCGTGGCACAGGTCGACGCGTGGATGGTCTCCTCGCTCCCGGTGCCCACCGCGCTGGTGGCGCGGGTGTGGCCGGACGAGGCGTGGCAGACCGCGCTGCGGGACCTGGTCGTCGTCGGCGACGATCCGGACGAGGCGGGCTTCCTGCGCGGCGTCACCGAGGACGGCGGGCTGCGCGTGGTGAATCTGGACGGTGAGACGGTGCGGCTCAGCCCGCGGACCGTCACGCTGCCGCATCCGGTGCTGCTGCCGGACCTGGACGAGCTGCGGGAGTTCGCCGCCGAGCTCGGGGTCGAGCAGCGGGTCGAGCAGATCTACCGGGCGACCTGGCGCAAGCCGGAGGACCCGGCTGGGGATGACGCGGCCAAGGCCGGAGCGGCGCGCGTCACCGAGTTCGCCGGCGGCCGGTTCCCGTCCCGCTTCGTCCTCGCCGCCCGCGCGACGTCGCTGGGCTACCGGGTCAGCGGCGGCTACGCGAACTGCCGGGTGCGCGACGGCGGCCGCACCGTCGAGGCCTCGATGTGGATCGGCGAGCCCTACTGGGACGAGGACAGCGAGACCGGCGCGCTCACCTGGCACGGCGAGGAAGGCAGTGCCCTGAGACAGTCCGAGGTGGGCCCGGTGGCCTGGTCGGAGGGAATGCGGATGGCTGCGGCGCTCTACGCGGGCCGCGTGATCGAGGAGGGCAAGGACGCGTGAGCGGCTCGCAGAACACGAATCAGAACACGAATCAGAACACGAACCAGGACGCCAGCGAGAACGCGGATCAGGCTACGAACATCGAAACCAGCACCCTGACCCCCGAGCACGCGGCGTCCCTGCTGGCCGCCGGCGCGATCCTCCCGCCCGGCACCGCCGTCGCCTCGGAGCGCGCCGTGTCCCTGACCGCGCGGGCCTACCGGCACCCCGGCCTGGACGACCGCGTCGTGGTCCGCCTCACCCCGGGCGTCCTGGGCGCGGCCGAGGACGCCGCCGCCGGATTCCTCGGCCTGACGCCCGACGGCGAGCCCGCCGAGGTGGGCCTCGGTCTGCGGGCCTCGCTCGGCTTCCCCGAATGGGTGCTGGTGCACCACCCGGAGGACGGGCACCAGGCCCTGGCGCTGCTGCCGGAGCTGGAGCGCGCCTCGAAGCAGGCGAAGTCCCGCCCGAAGGCGGCGCTCCAGGCCTACCAGGGCATCGCCGACCGGCTCGCCGCCGCGCTGCCGCACTTCCTGCCCACGTACTACGAGCAGGTCGGCCGGGTGTTCCTGGCCGCGGAGAGCGCCACCTTCGCCTCGCAGATGTTCACCAAGGCCCGCCGCGCCGAATCCGCGCACGGCCTGGAGCTGGACGAGGACCGGCTCGACGAGGTCTTCCTGGAGTTCGCGCTGGCCGGCGCGCTGCCGGCCAAGGCCCTGGTCGAGTATGGCAAGGCCCTGTCGGCGCGGGTCTCCCCGGCCGAGGCGCTGGGCCGGTACACGCGCTTGTGCTCGCGGCGCACCGCCGGCGGGCTGACCCCCTCGGCCCAGCTGGCCACCGAGCTGCGCCGGCTGGCGAAGGCCTCGGGCGCGGACGCGGCGGCCGTCGAGCGCGAGTACCTGGCCGGCCTGCTCACCCTGCCCGCGACGCTGCGTGCGCCGGAGGGCTGGTGGAAGAGCCACCGCGCGGCGATCGTCACGTTGGTGCGCGAGGACCCGGAGATCCGGCGCGCGCTGCTCAACGTCGTGCCCAGCGCCGGCGACGCCGAACTGCCCGGTCTGTGGCTGGCCGTCCTCACCGAGAGCGGCGCGATCGAAGGGCTCTACGACGACGCGCCGGCCGAGGCCGTACGCCCCGAGGACGGCGTCGCCGGATGGCTGCGGCGGTTCCAGTCGATGCGGTCCGGATGGCGCGCGCGGGGACGGATGCCCGAGCTCTACTCCCTGGTCGAACGCTGCCAGGCGCGGCTGCGCGAGGAGCTGGCCGCCGACGGCGGAACGCTGGACGCGCAGGACGACCTGGACCTGCTGGACCTGTTGCTGGCGCTCAAGGTGCCGGTCGCCGACCCGCACGAGCACCTGTCGCTGCCCCTGGAGGCCTGGGGAGCCGGCGACGGCCAGCGCGACCTGGCCGCCCTCGAAGCCGACGGCCGGTTCGTCACGGCGTTCGCCCGGGGCACGCAGTCCTTCGGCGCCGACGACTCGACCCGCCGCGCCATCAAGAAGCTGATAGCCGCGCCGGGCGGCCGGGTGCTGCTGACCGCCTGGGTCGCGGCGGTCGCCGGCGAGTTCACGGCCACCGGCCTGCCCGCGCTGCCGACCGCGATGGCGCGGCTGAACTGGCTGCCCGGCGAGGCGCTGGCGCTGGCGGAGGAGCAGGTGCGGGCCGCCGCGCGGACCGACCTGGCCCCGGTGCTGGTGCGCACGCTGCGCGCCGGGCTCCTGGACGAGTTCTGCTGGCCGGCGTGGGAGCAGGCGATGGCCGAACTGGTCTCGGGCAAGAGCGTCGAGGACCTGATCGTCGCCGACGCCTGGCCCCACCTGATCGTCGGCGGTCCCACGCAGGTCCGGGTGCTCGGTGCGGACGGCCCGGTCCTGACCCACGACCTGCGCGTCCCGGCCGATGACGTCTACGGCAACCCCGGGTACCACTACGTCGACGGCGAACTCCTGGTCCTGTGGAACTCCCGGGCTCTGGACGGCCGGCTGCGCGGCTACTGGCACCACTCGCCGGACCGGCTGTTCGCCGTCGAGCGGACCGACCGGTCCGAGCGCGACGCTCGCAGCCTGCGGATGTACTACTACGGCCCGGGCCGGCTGCGGCGGAGCCTCCCGCTGCCCGGCGGCGGCCGGACCACCGGCAACGCGCCGCTGCGGCCCGGCGACACCGCGGTGCCGACGGACTTGGAGATCATGAGCGACGGCGTGTCGTACTGGGTCTGGACCTGGGACGGCACGAACCACGAGACGACGGCCTGGTACGAGTACGACCCGGCGACCGGCCAGGCCGGCCGCAAATCCTCGCCGGCCTTCCTTGCCGACGCGCTGAAGAACGCCCCGGCCGGCTCGGAGCTCGTCGGCGGCCGGCTCCACCCCGCGGTCTCCGACCAGCCCGGCCCGACCGCGCGGCCGGTCGGCGGACTCCTCGGGTTCCGCATCGTCAAGCTGCCGGACGGCTCGCTGCGCGGCGAGGACCTGTCCGGCGTGACCGTGACCGCGCCGGCCGGGACCTCGGGCATCAGCGGCGCGATCGTGTTCCCCGGCGACGAGGCCGGGCGGGCGCTGGTCGGCACCGGCAGCTACGAGATCAGCCTGCTGGACGCCGAAGGCGTCCTGGTCGCGCAGGCCAAGACCGACGGCAAGCCGGGCACCTATGCCAAGGGCACCGTGCTCCTGCCGCCGGCCTCCTTCTGGTGCTACCTGCGCCCGCGCGACGAGCAGGCTTCGCTGGCGCTGCGCCGGATCGACCGCGACACCGCCACCGCGCTGCTGGCCGCCGGAGCCGACATCCCGGCGCCGAAGTCCGACGAGGCCAAGGCCGCCCGGCGTGCCCGGATCCGCGAACTGCTCCCGCAGGTGACCGACGAGGCGCTGGTCAAGGGCATCGCCGGGATCGTGCGCCACGCGGCCAAGCAGCAAAGCGAACTGGACCGGGTCGCCGAGCGGCTGGAACAGGCGCTGGCGGGCGGGACGGGGGAATCCGAGCTCGAAGACGCCGGCCCGAAGGACGACGTCGTCAGCGCCGCCCTCGGCGGGTTTGTGAATCAGGGCTATTACTCGCGGTGGCGTCCGGCCGATCCGGCGCTGTTCGGTGTGCTGCGGGTGCTGACCAGGGAACTGCGGGACAAGCCGGAGCGGGCCCGGCCGGTGCGGGTCCACGTCGACGGACCGGTCCTTCCGGCCACCCAGCTGTGGGAGGCCGCGGTCGCCGCCCCGCCCGCAGCCGCCCTGCGTTCCGTCTCGCCCTTCGCAGAGCCCGAACAGCGGGCCGCCCTGCACAGCCTGCTGACCGAGCTGGAAGCGCTGGGGCTGGCCGAACCCGCCGAGCAGTCCACGTGGCGGCGGTTCGCCGGCAACGTGCTGCGCTCGGAGCTGAGGTCCGGCGACACCAGGGACTCCTGGCTCGGCCTGCTGCCCCTGGACGGCGGCGGCTGCGCGGCGTTCCTGGAGTACGACTGGGACTCCCCGCACTTCGAGTTCACCGGCCTGATCCACGATCCGGCCGGCCGCTTCGAGCTGCCCGCGCCCTACCGGGTCACCTCGCTGACCCCGCTGACCCCGGTGACCCCGGGCGGCACCGAGCGGCCGACCGGCTGGCTCGGCGGCTTCCTCACCGAGGCGGCCGCGCACGAGGACGTCGCGCCCTGGTTCGCGAGCGCCGCCGAGGAGTTCGCCGCGCTCACCGGCGTCACCCCGACCACCGCCAAGCTGGTGGTCGCCGGACTGCCGCGGTTCGACCAGCCGGGGCGGGGCTTCCTGCCTCGCGAGGTCTCCGCGGCGCTCGGGGTGACCTCCACCGAGGCGGACGTCGCCCGGGACCGGCTGAACGCGCTGGGCTTTCCCGCCGCGATCGAACTGGTCTCGGCGCTGCTCCCGGCCGACCCGGCCGCGCTGTGGACGCAGGGCCCTGATGTCGCGGCCGCGGCCGGGGTGTGGAACCGGCTGGTCGGCAAGCAGGTCTCGGTCCCGGAGACGCTGATCGCCGAGGCACGGCGCGCGGCGCCGTCCGGATGGGACGTGCTGGAGGCGTTGCCGGCCCTGGTCGCCCCCGCCTCGTCGCCACGGCTGAGCGTCGACCTGACCTGGCAGGTCAGCGGCGACCGGGGGCGCCCCACCGAGGAGCAGGCCGTCGGCTTCGGCGCCATGGCGCTGGTCGGCGCCGTTTCGCTGGCCGCCTGGCTGGCCCACCGGCTCCCGGCCGGCGACCCGGTGCGGGCCGCGCTGCCGACCGCGCTCGCGGCGGTCCGGGATCGGCTGGCCAATCCGAGCCTGCTGATCGACCTGAACCGCTACGTCGATCTGGACGAGTTCCGCAAAACCGCCGGCGCGCCCACGGAAGTCGGCACCGGCTTCGAGCGCTTCGGCGCGGTCGTCATGGCCACCGCCGACAACCAGCCGTACCCCGCGCTCAAGGTGTCGCTGTTGGACGCCGCGGGGACCGACCCCTACGTCCCGGCCCTGCGCGGCGACAGCGCGTTGCCGCTCGCGGCCGAGGTGGCGCTGCGGGCGGTCCGCGATCCGCGGTTCGCGGCGCTGCTCGCCGATCCCGGAGACCCGGTCGCCGGGGCCCGGGACGCCGACGGCACCTGGTCGCCGCAGGATCCGACGCGATCGGTGCCGGAGCTGACGACGGAGGTCGCGAAGGAGCTCGGCGTGGGCGAGGACGCCGCCGCGGTGTACCTGATGCTGCTGGCGATGCCGGACCCGACCGACCGGAACACGGCGCGCTGGACCGGATGGAAGCCGGCCCGGCTCAAGGCGGCGCGCGCCGAGCTGGCCCGGACCGACGTCGTCGTCGAGGCGGTGCGGGCCCGCGCGGGCCGGGCGCTGTTCCTGCCCGGCGCGTGGGCGGACATCCGGTCCCCGTACGTGCCGGTGGAGTCCTGGAAGCTGCCGTTCTTCGACGGCCTGATGCACGACCGGGGCGGCGTGCGGGTGCCGACCGAGCCCGTCGCCGACCTGTACCGCAGGGCGTGGCAGCGGGTTCAGGACGGCGACGCGCCGCGGTTCGAGGAGTTGCGGACCGCGCGCCGGGGACGCCGCCGGTGAGCGCGTCCCCGGGGTTCGCAGAACTCTTCCACGACAGTTTTCTCAATCTCCTGACACCGAATTCACGGATAACGACATCAAGGCAGGAACGTTCATGACCACCACAGCCCAGGCCCCGGACACACCGACGGCCCAGCTGCTGCCCGCCGAACACCGCCACGAGGCCGAACTCGCCTTTCTCGAGGCGCAGGACACCGGGCCCCGGCCGCCCCGCTGGCGGCTCACGCCGCAGGCCGTCGTCACCTTCCTGTGCGGCAGCGACGGCGAGCCGCTGAAGCTCGCCAAGGCTCAGCCGGACGTGCCGGACAAGCTGGTGATCAGCCGCAAGTTCGTCGGCGAGCGGGCCCTGGTCGAGCGCTGCGTCGTGACCCTGGCCGGGGAGCGCGGGCTGCTGCTGGTCGGCGAGCCCGGCACCGCCAAGTCGATGCTCTCCGAGCTGCTGGCGGCGGCGGTGTGCGGGACCAGCCGGCTGACCGTGCAGGGCACCGCGGGCACCACCGAGGACGCCTTCCGCTACGGCTGGAACTACGCGCTGCTGCTCTCGCAGGGCCCGACGCCCCAGGCCCTGGTCGACTCGCCGGTGCTGGCCGCGATGCGGTCCGGGCGGGTGGCGCGGGTCGAGGAGATCACCCGCTGCCTGCCGGAGGTGCAGGACGCGCTGGTGTCGATCCTGTCCGACCGGCACATGAGCGTGCCGGAGCTGACCGGGACGCCGGAGGGCTCGGTGCCGGCGGTCCCCGGGTTCACCGTGATCGCCACGGCGAACCTGCGGGACCGGGGCGTGTCGGAGATGTCCGCCGCGCTCAAGCGCCGGTTCAACTTCGAGACCATCGACCCGATCTCCGACGCGGACGCCGAGACCGAGCTGGTGCGCCGGCAGGCGCGCGCGTCGGTGCAGCGGGCCGGCGCCGCGTACGCGGTCGACGACACGGTGCTGGAGGTGCTGATCACGGCGTTCCGCGACCTGCGGACCGGCCGGTCCTCCGAGGGCTGGGACGTCGAGCGGCCCGGGACGGTGATGTCCACGGCGGAGGCGGTGCAGGTGACCGCGGCGCTGGGCATCGCGTCGGCGTATCTGCCGGGCGGGGACGTGCTGGACCTGCTGCCGGGGCACCTGCTCGGGGTGGTGCGCAAGGACGACCCGCAGGACCACGCGCGGCTGCTGGGGTACTGGGACGGTCCGGTGCGACGGCGGGCCGAGCAGGGGTCGGCGACGTGGCGGCGGCTGTGGGATCTGCGGGAGACGCTGCGGTGACGACGACGGTGGCGGAGCCGACAGAAAGCGGCTATGCCCTGGCCGGGGCTGATCCGCGCGATGCGGTCGCCGAGCTCGCGCAGAGCTCGGCGCCGTACCTGATCGGGGTGCGGCACCACAGCCCGGCGCTGGCCGCGGTGGTCCCGGCCCTACTGGACGCGGCGGACGCGGAAGTGGTCTGCGTCGAGCTGCCGACGGACTTCCAGACGTGGCTGCCGCATCTGGCCGACGCGGACACGGTCGCGCCGGTGGCGCTTGCCGGTGCGGGAGCCGACGGGTACCTCGGGTTCTATCCCTTCGCCGACTTCTCTCCCGAGCTCGCCGCCATCCGGTGGGCTCGGGAGCGGGGACGGGAAGTCGTCTGCTGCGACCTGCCGCTGGGCGACGCGGGGTGGGCGGCGGGCACCGAGGGGACGAGGTCGGGCAGCGCGTTCGCCGACGCGTTGCGCGATTCCGGGTCGGGACGCGAGGGCGACGACTACTGGGACCGCGCGGTCGAGGTGCTGGCTCCGGGGTGCGCCCCGGAGTCGGTTCGACGCGCGGCGCTCGGGGTCGGCTGGGCGTTGCGGACGGACAGCGGCGACGGCGTGCCGGCGGTCGACCTGGCGCGCGAGGCTCATATGCGGGGCGCGATTTCGCAGGCTGCCGAAGGCGGGCGGCGCGTGGCGGCGGTGGTCGGGGCGTTCCATGCGCCGGCGCTGGTCGGCTCGGTGGGCGATGGTGCTGGTGCGGGTTCGGCGGCTTCGGCTGCGAGTTCGGCAGCGGCAAGCTCGGCGGTAACAGGGACCTCTGACTCGGCTGCGGCAGGGGGCTCCGGCTCGGCGGCTTCGGCAACGGCAGGTTCGGATTCGGGCTCGGCGGCAGGAGGGGCCTCTCGTTCGAGTTCGGGCTCCGGCTCGGCAGCAGCAGCGGGTTCGGGTTCTGGTCGTGCTTCGGGCGCGGTGGCGGGTGCGCCGAGTTCGGGCCCGACCTCGACCACCTCCCTGGTCCCCTACGCCTTCGACCTGCTCGACTCGCGCTCCGGCTACCCGGCCGGGATCCGCGATCCGCGCTGGCAGCAGTCCGTCTTCGCCGCCGGCGGCGACCCCGAGTCGATCCAGTTCGCAGCGGCGCGCGCGATCACCGATGTCTGCCGCGAGCTGCGGGCTGCCGGGCATACCGCCGGGACCGGCGAGGCTTCCGAGGCTTTGCGCCTGGCCGGTGATCTGGCCCGGTTGCGGGGGCTTCCGGCGCCGGGTCGTGGCGAGATCCTGGAAGCCGTGAACACGGTGCTCGGCCAGGGGGAGTTGCTGGGGCGCGGCCGCGCGTTGGCCCGTGCGCTGGACACCGTGCTGGTCGGCAGCGTGCGTGGCCGGGTGGCTCCGGGCACGCCGCGTTCCGGGCTCGGGCCGTCGGTCGAGGCCGAGTTGGCCGGGCTGCGGCTGCCGGATCCGGAGGAGCCCGCAGCGCGCGAGGTCCGTCTGGATCCGCTGCGCTCCGAGCTCGACGGGCGGCGTGAGGTCCTGCTCCAGCGGCTGCTGGTCTGCGGTGCCGGCTATGGCGAGCCGGTCGAGGTGACCGGGACCGGCGACGGGACGGCGCTCACCTCACGGTGGCGGCTCGCCTGGACGCCGGGGGTGCCGGTGCGGCTGGATCTGGCCGGGGTGCGCGGGGTCACCGCGGCTCAGGCCGCGGCCGGGACGCTGCGAGAACGCTTCCGTCGGCAGGCCGAGGACGGCGGCGCCACCTGCGCGGACATCCTGGACGGGCTGCGCGCCGCAGCGTCCTGCGACCTGCCGGAGCTGGTCCGGGCCCGATTGGCGGACGCCGCTGGAACGCTGCCCGGCCAGGCCGCCCTCCCGGAGCTGCTGGCCGCGCTGGACCTGCTCGAAGCGCTGGTCGAGGGACACCTCCCCGGGACCGGCGACGTCGAGCGCCAGCAGGCTGCGACGCTGTCCGGGACGCTGCTCGAAGCCGCCGTCCGCGCCCTGCCGGGCCTGGCCGGCAGCGACGACCCGGCCGATGCCGCCGCCCTGGTCGCGCTGGCCGACCGCGCCGCCGAGCTGCACCTCGGGCTGCGGCTGGCCGACGCGCTCGACACCCTGGCGCGCTCCGGTTCGCCGCTGATCCAGGGCGCGGTCGCGGCGGCGCGGGTGCTGCTCGGCCTGGACGGTGCCGAAGCGGTCGGGACCCGGGTCGGCGGATGGGTCGACGCCGCCGCGCACCCCGAGGGCCGACAGCGCTTGGCGCGTCACCTCGCGGGTCTGCTCACCGCGGCCGCGCCGCTGCTCCAGGCGGCACCGCAGGCCCTGGACCCACTGCTGGACCGGGTCGACACCCTGCCGGACCGCGATTTCCTCGACCGGCTCCCGGCCTTGCGCGGCGGGTTCGACACGCTCTCTCCGGCCGCACGTGACAGGGTCCTGACGACCGTCACCGAGCGCCTCGGCGACCGGCCCGATGTCACCCTGGCGGACGATCCGGCGCTGCTCGCGCTGTGGACCGTCGCTGACGCCGAGGCCTTCGAAGCGGTCCGCGCGCTCGGCGTGGTCCTCCCCGACGTCGCGCGACAGCCGGAATCCCCACCGTCGGTGGAATCGGTGGAATCGGTGGAATCGGTGGAATCGGTGAAATCGGTGAAATCGGTCGAATCGGTGGAATCCGAACCGCGTGTCTCGAACGACAAGCACCGCATCCCTCCGGCCGAACGCTGGCGCCTGCTGCTCGGACGCCAACCGGAGCGGTTGTCCGCGGACTCGCGCCGCTACGCCCGCGCTCTCGATGAGCTCTACGGGACCGGCCGCGGTGAAGGCTCCCAGGACCTGGAGAGCCGGACCGGCGACGGCCCGGGCGGCGGACGCGAAGCCGCCTTCCCGACCGCCCGCGAGTGGGCCGACGAGCTGAACGCGCTGTTCGGCGCCGACGTCCGCGAGGAAGTCCTCGGCCGGGCCGCCGCGGCGGGGCGTACCGATGTGCTCGACCAGCTGGACCCGGGATCCGTCCGGCCGTCCGTCGAGCTGCTGACCAACATCCTGTCGCTGGCCGGCGGACTGCCGGAGCAGAAGCTGGCCAAGCTGCGACCGCTGGTCCAGCGCCTGGTCGCGGAGCTCACGCGGGAGCTGGCCACCCGGCTGCGCCCGACGCTGACCGGCCTGGCCACGCCGCGGCCGACCCGCCGCCCCGGCGGTCCGCTCGACCTGTCGCGTACCGTGCGCGCCAACCTCGGCACGGCGCGGCGGCTGGAGGACGGCAGAACCCTGATCGTCCCCGAGCGTCCGATCTTCGGTACCCGTGCCCGGCGCGCCGCGGACTGGCGGCTGATCCTGGTCGTGGACGTCTCCGGCTCGATGGAAGCCTCGGTGGTGTGGTCGGCGCTGACCGCCGCGGTGCTGGGCGGGGTGCCGGCGCTGTCGACGCACTTCCTGGCGTTCTCGACCGAGGTCGTGGACCTGACCGGCCGCGTCGCCGATCCGCTGTCGTTGCTGCTGGAGGTCCGCGTCGGCGGCGGCACGCACATCGCCGCCGGGCTGCGGCACGCGCGCTCGCTGGTGACGGTGCCGAGCCGGACCATCGTCGCGGTCGTCAGCGACTTCGAGGAGGGATACCCGGTCGGCGGCCTGCTCGGCGAGGTCCGCGCGCTGGCGGCCTCCGGGGTGCACCTGATCGGCTGCGCGGCGCTCGACGACACCGGGCTGGCCCGGTACTCGGTGCCGATCGCCCAACAACTGGTCGCCGCCGGGATGCCGGTGGCGGCGCTCAGTCCTCTCGCTCTGGCCCGGTGGGTCGGCGAGCGTGTTCGAGGGGAGGCCCGATGAGTCTGCCACCGGTGGCGCCGGAGGTCACGGCCGCGGCGGTCGAGAGCCTGACGTCGCGGCTGCTGAAGAAGCTCGACGCGGCGGTCGGGCAGTACGGCGCGGCGGAGGCCGTGGCCGACGGGGACGTGGTGCGGGTGCGGTGCGGCGAGGACGCCGTGGTCACCCTCGCTCCGGACGCCTCGGGGGTCGTCGCGCTGGATGAGCAGGCTACGTGCACGTGTCTGCTGGCGCCGAAGTGTCTGCATCGGGCTGCGGTGCTCACGGCGTGTCCGGTGGCTGATTCGCAGGGTGCGACTGCGCTTCCGGCAGAGGCCCACGCAGCGGCGGATGCGGACAGCATGCAGGTCGCCGAAGCCACCAAAGTGAGCGACGTGGTCGAAGCTACCGAGGCCGCGCAGCCGGTCGGACCCGGCGACGTCCAGGTGGCCGCAGCCGCGGCACTGTGGTCGGCGGCGGCCTCGATCCTGGCCGCCGGGATCCCCGCGGCGGGAGCGGTGCCGCAGGCCGAGTTGCTCCGCGCCGCGCACACCGCGCGCCTCGCGGGTCTGCACCGGCCGGAAGCCGCCGCGCTCCGCGTCGTCCGCAACCTGCGTGCGGCCCGGTCCCAGAGCGACGCGCACCGGCTCGGCGATCTCGTCGCCGACCTGAGCGAACTCCTGCTCACCGCCAGTCTGTTGGCCGCCGCCGATCCGGATCCCGACCTGGTCGGGACGGCACGGCGGGCGTACGAGCCGGGCGGGAGCCTGCGGGTCCACGGCGTGTGCCGGGAGCCGGTGCTCAGCGCGACCGGCTACGGCGGCGTGGTGACCCACGTCCTGGCCGAGGACGGGCACTGGTTCACGGTCTCCGACGTGAAGCCGGGCGGCGCGGCGCGAGCGCGGGGCGCGGCCACGGCCCCGGTCGCGATCGGCGCGTCAGCCCTCGACCACAACCAGCTGTCCCGGGGCGGGCTGCTGATCGCCGGGGCCACGGTCTCGGCGGACGGCCGGCTCGGCGCGGGCAAGGGCGTGCGCGCCACGCCGCTGACCGGGCAGGGGTGGTCCGGCGGGCCGCTGTCGGCGCTGTTCGCCAAGCCGCTCGGAGCGGCGGTGCGTGCGCAGCTCACCGGCGTTCTGGGCGCCGGCTCTGACACCGAGCGACAGGGCTCTGATTTGATCGGCTGCGATGTCGTGGTCGTCGGGGCGTCCGGGGACAGCTTGCTGGTGCGGGCAGTCGACGGAGGCGGTGGCGATGGCCAGCCGGGCCCGCTGATCCGTCTCGTCGCCGCGCACGGGCATCCCGACTTCGCGCACACCGAGAACCTCCGCAGGCTCGCCGCACATCCGGGTCTGCGGATCCGGGTCGTCGGCCGCCTGGACCCGGACCGTACGGCGACACTGCGACCGCTCGCGGTCGGTCCCGTCCCGGACGCCGAGGCGACACTCGCGACGCTCCGGCTGCCGGAGTCCTGGCAGGGGCACGCCGACCTCGGGTACGACCGCTTGCAGGGCGTCCATTTCCCGCCGTCGGCCGGCGACGGACCCGGGCCCGGGCCGGGACCTGGATCGGGACCGGCCGTCGCGGAACCGCCCGACCTGGTCGCGGACTCACCGCTGTGGCGGCTCCGGCACATCGTGGAACTGGCGGTCTCCGGCGGACGACGCACCGTCGCAGAGTTCTCACGAACCTCGGCCCCGCACGTCGCACACCTGCGCCGGTCCGGTCTCCACGCCGCCGCGGACCGGGTCGCCGCGCTCGCCGCCGAGGCGGACCGCCGGGACCGGGACGTGTTCGGCCGCCTGACCGATCCGGACCCGGGCCGTTACGCGCAGGCCTGGCTGGCCGCGGGGTTGCAGCTGGCGGCCACGGAGCGGGCACTGGTGCGGGCCTCGTGGGAGCACAGCGGCTGAAAACGCTTTGGCGGCGCCGGCTTTCGATGGTCGGCGCCGCCGAAGCGATTGCTACGAACGCGGCCTGCGCGGCGTCGATAAGGTCCGCGCTGATCAGCTCGCCGGAGTCCGAAGCCGCCCGGGCCTTCTCCAGCAGGCTCCAGCTTTCCCGGGCCAACCCGGGATCCGATCCTGATCGAGCAGCCCGGCGAGCTCGGCGGCATGCCGCTCCAGCATTTCCGCCAGCCACTTGATCAGGCGACGGCCGGGTACAGCGCGGCCACGCCGCCGGCCAGTCCCGCGCGCACGTTCCTGCTGAGCTCGTCGACGACGATCTCGGTCTGGCCGGACTTGATGGCCTTGATCGCGAGCCGGGTGACTTCGGCCGGGTCGAGCTTGGAGTCGTCCACGCGCGCGGCCATCTCGGTGTCCATGTAGCCGACGTGCAGGCCGGCGACCTTGGTGCCCTGGCCGGCGAGCTCCTGGCGCAGCGCGTTGGTGAGGGACCATTCGGCGGACTTCGAGGCGCTGTAGCCGCCGAGGTGGGGCGCGTTGAACCAGGAGAGCACCGACAGGATGTTGAGGACGTAGCTCTCCTCGTGCGCGCCCAGCTGAGGCGCGAAGGCGCGGGTGACGGCCAGGGTGCCGAAGAAGTTGGTGTCGAACTCGCGGCGGATCTCGTCGACGTCGCCGTCGAGAAGGCGGGTGAAGGTGGCGAGGCCGGCGTTGTTGACCAGGATCGAGACGTCGGTGGCGGTCTTGGCCGCGGCGGCCACGGAGGCCGGGTCGGTGATGTCGAGGGCGAGCGGGGTGACGCCTTCGAGGTCGACGGAGGCGGGGTTGCGGGCGCCCGCGTACACGTGGACCCCGCTGTCGCGGAGCTGCTGCGCGAGGTGCCGGCCGAGACCGCGGTTGGCGCCGGTGACCAGGGCGGTGGCGTTGGTGAGCTGCATCGGAGTGGGCCTTTCATTTGGGTTGGTTTTTCCAATCTAGATGGCTGGGTTGGAAAAAGCAATCCAGTCGCCTACACTGGTCCCATGGCCAAGGTTCCGGAGACCCCCTGTTCGATCGCTCGGAGTGTCGGCGTGCTCGGGGAGCGGTGGACGATCCTGATCCTGCGCGACGCCATCGACGGCTTGTCGCGCTTCGACGACTTCCGCCAGAGCCTCGGGGTCGCCCCGGACGTGCTCAGCGCCCGCCTGGCGACGCTGGTCGAGTACGGCGCGATGGAGAAGGTCGAATACCGCGAGCACGGGGAACGCCGCCGCCACGCCTACGCCCTCACCGAGGCCGGCCGCGAGCTGCTGCCCGTGCTGATGGCGCTGCAGGCATGGGGCGACAAGCACCTTCCCTGGCACGACGGCCCGAGCGTGCTGCGGCGCGACACCTCAGGCGGCCCGGTGCACGTCGGGCTGATCGACGAACACGGCCGCGAGATCGCCCTCGACGACCTGTCCCAGGTCTGGACCGACGCCTACCCCGCCGAGCGGATCGAGCTGCTGGAACGTCGCGGCTGACCGCCACCCCACCGACGAGAGCGGAACATGGACGCATCCACGCAGGAGACGCAAGGCCAGGTCACCATACGGCGCAGTGGATCAGGCGAGCCGCTGGTCCTCATCCACGGACTCGGGGGCCGCTGGCAGCACTTCGAGCCGGTCATCGACGACCTGGCCCGCGACTTCGACGTCATCGCCGTCGACCTCCCGGGCTTCGGTGAGACGCCGCTGCTCCAAGGGGTGCGCCCGGGCCCGAAGGGTTACAGCGCCTGGCTTGCCGGATGGCTCGCCGAAGAGGGGATCCAACGCCCCCACATCGTGGGGAACTCGATGGGCGGGGCCATCGCGCTGGAACTGGCTCGGACGACCGAACTCAGCAGCGTCACCGTGTTCTCTCCGGCCGGGTTCTATCGAATGCCGGGCCTGATGTGGTCCGGCGGCGTCCTGATGACGATGCGCCTCGCCTACCGGTTGGGCGGGCCGATCACGCGTGCCGCGCTCGGGACGGCGACCGGCCGGCGGGCCATGTTGGGCGCCGTGGTCGCGCACCCGACGCAGATGACGTCGGCGGACGCTCGCGACACCGTCAAGGCGCTCGCTTCCGGAAAAGCCTTCGCCCCGGCACGCAACAGCCACCTCACCTACCGCATCAGCGCTGCCGAGAACGGGGCAGTATCAGCGCATGCCCCGACGACGATCACGTGGGGCACCGGCGACCGCCTGCTCATCTACCGCACGCAGAGCCGCCGGGCTCGGGCCGCCTACCCTGCCGCCCGACACGTCGACCTGGAGGGCTGCGGTCACGTCCCGTTCGGCGACGATCCCACCGCCTGCGCGCGGGTCATCAGGGAGACGGCGGCTGAAGCAAGCAGCTTGGCCGCCCCGGAGTAGGCCTTCGCGCTACGCGATTCGGTGCCACTTCGCCATTTCCGACTCGGATGTAAGAGCTCGAACATCAAAACCCTGTAAAGGTGGTTGATCTCACCGCGCCTGCGATGCTTCCGCGTCCGGCGCGGTTTGCTGGCGCTTCTGCTTTATGTGCTGGTGCTGGTGCTGGTGCGGGTTGGGTGTGGTGGGTGCGGTTGGTTTGTGGTTTTTAGAAGCTTTTTACGGCTTCGCGCATGGTTGGATGGCCTCGCGGGGGGCGCAGTTCGGTGGTGCCACGCGGCTGGCGTTGGCGGCTGGCCGGTGTGGCTGTGCAAGGGCGGGGCCTCCGGCGGCGCCTGCGCGGCGAGCGGCCTCGCTCCGGGGATGGGGGGTCGCGCTGTCAGGCGGCGGCTGCTGCTTGTGGTCGCCTTCGTCCCGGGTTCCCCGTCGCGTCGGCGCCTCACGGAAGCAGACCGGCCAGCCGGTATCAAGCCGCATCACTGCTGCTGACCTGGCGAAACGCTCGGCCTGACACCGGCTGTCCGGTCAGCTTGGCTGCGCCCGCCGACGCGACGGGGAACCCGGGACAACCCCACCTGTGGGATCGGTCCCCGCACCTCGTACCCGACGCCTCACCGCCGCGTGTGCGCCCGGGTGGACCCCGTCCACACCACAGGCCGGGGTTGTCCCGGTTCCCTCGTCGCTGTCGGCGGGCTCTGCCAATCAGGTCGGACAGGCGGTGTCAAGTCGCACGCAGCCCCACCACAGCAGCAGTGATCCGACTTGATACCGCCTGGCCGATCTGATTCCGTTCACGGCGACGACAGCGATGAGGGAACCGGGACGAAGGCGACCACAAGCAGCGTCCGGCGGCAGACTACGCGACCCCCCACCCTCCGAGCCGAGGCCGCTCGCCGCGCAGGCGCCTGCTCTTGATTTTTGGCACCCACCACACGCGGCCGCCACCCGCCCGCACAACGTGTGCGCAGTGACTCGGACCGCCGCGCGGTCGTGCACAGCGACACCGGCGGCCGCCAGCGCAACCCGCTCCGCACCACCGAACTGCGTCCCCCCGCGAGGTCATCAAACCATGCGCGAAGCCGTAAAA
>NZ_JAACYW010000244.1 GCF_015356825.1 Catenulispora rubra
TGCCACCCCACCGCCGTCGCTGCCGTCCCCAGTGCTGCGGCTCGAAACTCGCCGCGACCTCCTTCGCGCCGGCTTCGGCCCGAGCGGCCGCCGCCCGATCCCCGGTCGCCCGCAACGCCTTCGCCAGGTCGGCCAGGATCTCAGCCTCCTGCCACGGCTCCTCGTAGCGAGCCGCGGTCGCCGCCGCCTCCCGGTACAGCCGCACCGCGTCGGCCGTGCGGCCCTGCGCCATCCACACCGAGGCCTGCATCCAGCGCACCCGCATCAGGCCCCACGGGTCCTGGTACCGCTCGGCCAGCGCGGCCGCGTCCTCCAGGTGCTGGTCGGCGACGTCCAGCCGGCCCTCCTCGCGGCGGGCCCAGGCCAGCACCCGCAGCGTGTAGCTCTCCCACAAACCCAGGCCGAGCTGCTGGAACGTCTCCAGCACCGGCATCATCAGCTCCACGGCCTCCTCGACCCGTCCCTGCTCCAGGCGGAGCATCGCCAGGCGGCGGCCCACGACCGCGGTCCAGTACCGGTAGCCAGAGTCGTTGAAGGTGTCGAAGGACTGCCACATCAGGGCCTCGGCCTCGATCGGGCGGTGCTGGCGCAGGCGCAGCATGGCCAGGTCGAAGACCGCCGAGGCGCGCCAGAACCAGTGGCCGAGCTCGGTCAGGGTGTCGACGGCGGAGGTCAGGTGGCGCTCGGCCTCGGCGAACTTGTAGCGGCGGTTCAGCAGCACGCCGAGGTCGCGGCGGGCCCGGGCGGCCTCGGCGGGCTGGCGCACGTCCCAGTCCGCGCCCTGGTCCACGGCGTCGCCCTCGAACAGCGCCAGCGCCGCGCGTATCGCCTCCTCGGCGTCGGTGAAGCGGCGCAGTCCGGCGTAGGCCTCGCACAGGTCGCGCAGGACGCGGGCCTCGGCGAGCTTGTTGCCCAGCACCCGGGACAGCTCCAGGGCCTGCTCCAGGTCGTGCACCGCCTCGGCGAAGCGGCCGGCGAAGAAGTGGCCGCGGCCGATCCAGCGCAGGGTGTAGGCCTCGCCGGGGCGGTGGCCGATCTCGCGGCACAGCCGCAGCGCGACCGTGAAGTGCTGCTCGGCCTCGTCGAAGCGGTCCTGGTAGTGGCGCAGGACGCCGTAGCCCTGGTGGATGATCGACTCGGCGCGGCGGTCGTCGCGGCGGGTGGCGGCGTCCAGGCCGGCGCGCAGCACGTCGTCCCAGCGGTTCCAGACGGTGTAGACGGTCTCCAGCACCCGGGCCAGGACCACCGACAGCTCCCAGCACAGGTCCCACAGCTGCGCGGCGTGCGCGCGCTCGACCATGCGGCCCAGGCGGCGGCAGTCGCCGAGCAGCCAGCGGGTCGGACCGTACTCGGCGTAGCGGAGCAGGTCGGGGTCGTCGACGTGCCAGTGCTCGGCGCGGGACGGCAGGGCGCCGCCGTCCCGGCCGTGGCGCGGGACGGTGGGGTCGGTGAGGTGCTCGGCGTACTCGGCCAGCGCGAGGAAGGCGCCGCCGAGCCGGGCCAGCGCGGTGCGCTGCTCGTCGGGGGCGTCCTCGGCGGCGAGGCGTTCCTCGGCGTACTCGCGCACGAGGGCGTGGAAGCGGTATTCGGTGCCGTTGGAGCCGCCGCGCGCCGCCCGCTCCAGCAGCTGGGCTTCGACGAGGTCTTCCATGACCTCCAGCGCGACGGCCATCGGGATGTCGAGCAGCGGCGCCGGGGCCCACTCCCGCAGGGCTATGGAGGGGAACAAGGTCAGCAGCCGGAAGGCCCGGCGGCTGCGCGGGTCGAGCTCGGCGTAGGAGACCTCGATGGCGTCGCGGACGCGGACGTCGCCGGAGCGGAACTCGTCGAGGCTCAGGCGCGCGGCGAGCTCGGCGAGGGTGCGGTGGTGGTCGGCGGCCAGCCGAGCCGCGACCAGGCGCAGGGCCAGCGGCAGGCCGCCGCAGGCGCGGATGATCTGGCGGGCGGCGTCGGGCTCGTCCTCGACGCGGCGGGCTCCGACCTGCCGGACGAGGAGTTCGCGCAGCGAGTCGTCGTCGAGGCCGCCGACGGTGAAGGGCTCGGCCTCCAGCAGGCCCAGCGGACGGCGGCTGGTGATCACCGTGGCGCAGCCGCGAACCCGTGCGAGCAGCGGACGCACCTGCGCGGCGGACTTGGCGTCGTCCAGCACGACCAGAACGCGGCGGCCGACGAGGCGGTCGTGGTAGAGGCGGCGGCGCGCGTCCTCATCGGGCGGCACTTCGCCGGCCCGGACGCCGAGCGCGGCCAGCAGGCGTCCGAGGGCGGTGGAGGGATCGGGGGCGTCGCGACCGGAAGTCCCGCCGGCGTTCAGCGAGCTGAGCGAGAGATGCAGCACGCCGCCGGGGTAGTCGCTGCGCACCTCCTCGGCGAACTGCACGGCCAGCGAGGTCTTGCCGACGCCGCCCATGCCGTACAAGGCAAGGACCGGAGCACCGCGGCCGTCGTTGGCGACCCGCTCCAGCATGTCGCGCAGCTGATCGAGCTGCCGCCGCCGCCCCACGAACTGCTCGTCCGCAGGCGGCAACTCCAGACTCAACGGAGCGGCCCCGTTGACCACCCGCGGATCCGGCCAACTGGCCCGCCGCCCCTCCGGCGCCTTGGCCGCACCCTCGACGATGAGCCACTCGGTACCGATCGCGAGGATGCCGGTGATGAGCGAGACGGCGATCAGCGCAAGCGTCCACACCACGAGGTTCCCGCGCGCGGAGACCTGCAGAACGATCGCGCCGGAGGTGACGATCGTGTTCCCGATGACCAGGATGAACCGACGCCGCTGCCCCGGACTCAGGCGCACCAGCCGCCGCGGATGGTTCAGCCACCGAAGGATGCGGTGGCGTCCGCGCGCTGGTGAAGCCATGCAGTCTCCCGTCTCATAAGGCTGATGTGTTCAATTACGCCAGAGAGCCGGGACGGGGACAAGTGGCGGGGCGGCAGCATGGCCGCGCGAGGTCAGTCGGCGCGCGGGGTGAAATCGGTCAGGGTGAAGGAGAACGGCGCGGGGAGTTCGAGGTCTGAGCCGAAGGGGACGCGGATGTCGGCGCGGTAGTCCCGGGCTTCGACGTCGGGCTGGCTGAAGAGGACCGTCTCCTGACTATCGCGATCAACCAGCAGGTACAGCGGAACGCCGGCGGCAGCATACGCCCGGCGCTTGGTCACCCGGTCATCGGACGAATGATCCGATGTCACCTCTGCCAGCAACAGGATCCCCGCAGGGAGCCCCCACGACGGTTCATCATCGAAGGAACCAGGCTCGGCGACGGTCAGGTCCGGGATGAAGTTGCCGAAAGGTGTGTCGAGCCCCCTGTTACCGGAGACCGTGATGTCGACGGCCGACTTGCGAACCATCTGGACCGTCAGCTTGCCGATCACCGACTCGTGGTTGCCGTTCGGCGGTGGAGTCACAATGAACCTCCCTGCGATGAGCTCGGCGCGGTAATTGGGGCCGAGCGTCGCGTCGAAGTCGAGGAAGGCTTGCCGTTCTTCCGCCGTGACCGTCATGAGTGGCTCCCTGTATCCGCCATGGGCGTCGGAGTGTCCCGTTA
Source organism: Catenulispora rubra (assembly GCF_015356825.1). GTDB lineage: Bacteria > Actinomycetota > Actinomycetes > Streptomycetales > Catenulisporaceae > Catenulispora > Catenulispora rubra. The sequence goes on from NZ_JAACYW010000244.1 coordinate 3,543, forward strand.
TCGTCACACTCCGAGCATAGACTCACACGTCAGGCCCAGCGCGAGGGAAGCGAACCGGAAAGTAATCACCCAGAAGTGTAAAAACCTGTTCGAACACGCCGAAGGCGGCCCCGGCCGAAGCCGGAGCCGCCCTCCGCGTACAGCAGTTACCGCAGTTCCGAACCAGAACCCTGAGCCGAGGCTCAGAAGTCCATGTCGCCGCCGGGCATGCCGCCGCCGGCCGCGGCCGACGCCTTCTCCGGCTTGTCGGCGATGACCGCCTCGGTGGTCAGGAACAGGGCGGCGATGGAGGCCGCGTTCTGCAGCGCCGAGCGGGTGACCTTGGCCGGGTCCAGGATGCCGGCCTTGATCATGTCGACGTACTCGCCGGTGGCGGCGTTCAGGCCGAAGCCGGTCTCCAGGTTGCGGACCTTCTCGACCACCACGCCGCCCTCGAGGCCGGCGTTGATCGAGATCTGCTTCAGCGGCGCCTCCAGGGCCAGGCGCACGATGTTCGCGCCGGTGGCCTCGTCGCCGGTCAGGTCGATCTTCTCGAACGCCTGCTTGCCGGCCTGGATCAGGGCCACGCCGCCGCCGGCGACGATGCCCTCCTCGACGGCCGCCTTGGCGTTGCGCACCGCGTCCTCGATGCGGTGCTTGCGCTCCTTGAGCTCGACCTCGGTCGCCGCCCCGGCCTTGATCACCGCGACGCCGCCGGCCAGCTTGGCCAGGCGCTCCTGCAGCTTCTCGCGGTCGTAGTCGGAGTCCGACTTCTCGATCTCGGCGCGGATCTGGTTCTTGCGGCCCTCGATGGAGTCGCTGTCGCCGTCGCCGTCCACGATCGTGGTCTCGTCCTTGGTCACCACGACCTTGCGGGCCTTGCCCAGCATCTCCAGGCCGACGGAGTCCAGCTTCAGGCCGACCTCCTCGGAGACGACCTGGCCGCCGGTCAGGATCGCGATGTCGCCGAGCATCGCCTTGCGGCGGTCGCCGAAGCCGGGGGCCTTGACCGCGACCGACTTGAAGGTGCCGCGGATCTTGTTCACGACCAGGGTGGCCAGCGCCTCGCCCTCGACGTCCTCGGCGATGATGACCAGCGGCTTGCCGCTCTGCATCACCTTCTCCAGGATCGGCAGGACGTCCTTGACGTTGCCGATCTTGGAGTTCGCGATCAGGAGGTACGGGTCGTCGAAGGACGTCTCCATGCGCTCCAGGTCGGTGGCGAAGTAGGGCGAGATGTAGCCCTTGTCGAAGCGCATGCCCTCGGTGAGCTCCAGCTCCAGCCCGAAGGTGTTGCTCTCCTCGACGGTGATGACGCCTTCCTTGCCGGCCTTGTCCATCGCCTCGGCGATCATGTCGCCGATCGCGGTGTCGGCAGCGGAGATCGAGGCGGTCGCGGCGATCTGCTCGCGGGTCTCGACGTCCTTGGCCATGCCGGACAGCTCGGCGGACACGGCCTCCACGGCCGCCTCGATGCCGCGCTTGAGCGCCATCGGGTTCGCCCCGGCGGCCACGTTGCGCAGGCCCTCGCGGACCAGCGCCTGGGCCAGCACGGTGGCGGTGGTGGTGCCGTCGCCGGCGACGTCGTCGGTCTTCTTGGCGACTTCCTTGACGAGCTCGGCCCCGATCTTCTCGTACGGGTCCTCGAGCTCGATCTCCTTGGCGATCGAGACGCCGTCGTTGGTGATCGTGGGGGCGCCCCACTTCTTCTCCAGCACGACGTTGCGCCCGCGCGGGCCGAGGGTCACCTTGACCGCGTCCGCGAGCTGGTTCATGCCGCGCTCGAGGCCGCGCCGGGCTTCCTCGTCGAACGCGATGATCTTCGACATTGTGGTACAGACCTCCCACACCAGGGATTCCTTGGCGAACCGCCAGGCGCCCGCGACGGACGGCCCGTCGCCGCGCCGGTCCCTGCCGGTGAGACGATGTTCGAGCCTCGCCTGAGAGGTTCTCTCGTTTGGCACTCTCGGTGTGAGACTGCCAAGGTCCATGATTAGCACTCTCCCTCGGGGAGTGCAAGCCGGTGGACAAGCTTCAGGGCCCGCTCCCGTACCGTGGGAGCGGGCCCTGAAGGCTGTCTTGCGGAGTTGTCGTCGGTCGGGCGGCGGCGCGAAAGCCCCGAATGGTCGCGACCCGGCGGTGGGAACCAGTGTCGATCGCAGGGATACGCTGTTAGACGATGACCCGGACCATGTCGGCCTGCGGGCCCTTCTGCCCCTGCGAGATCTCGAACTCGACGCGCTGGTTCTCTTCCAGGCTGCGGTAGCCGTCCATCTGGATCGCGCTGTAGTGGACGAAGACGTCCGACCCGCCGTCGACCGCGATGAACCCGTAGCCCTTCTCCGCGTTGAACCACTTGACGGTGCCCTGAGCCATTCCGTACTCCCCTTGCTGCCGGCTCTAGACGGAGTGGGCTACCCCCTGTGGAAACCCCACCCCAATTCCGGCCCGCACCCCGCGGGCCAGGGTCTGCGTTCGCCGCCGTACCACCCGCCGTACCAAGAGGGTTGAGCTGGAGGGATCTCGCCGAATCGTTCGACCGGCGCTGAGACTAGCCAATGTGACGCTCAGTACAACAGGTCTAAATCTCAGAGATTATTCAGAGGTTCGTAAGTGGTGCGCAGACAAATACGGACCGATCCCCGCGTATCTTCTCGTCCTGTTCACGGTGAGTAGATAACGATACGGGAACCGGTCCTCGTTCCGGGCACGCCGAAGCGCCGCCGCATCAGCCCCCTGCGACGGCCGGGATGATGGAGACGCTGCCGCCCTCCGGCACCGCCGTCCCCAGTCCTTCGGCGAAGCGCACGTCGTCGTCGTTCACGTAGACGTTCACGAAACGCCGCAGCTTGCCGTCGTCGTCCAGGACCCGCGCGCGGATCCCGGTGTGGTCGGCCTCCAGCTGGTCGATCACCTCCGCCAGAGTACCGCCCGGCACCGACACCTCGGCCTTGCCGTCGGTGTAAGTACGCAGGATGGTGGGAATCCGTACGGTGATGCTCATAGCCATGCTCCTTACTCGATCGCCTCGCGGGGCGTCATGCCGATGAAGATTGCGCGAACAGCTTGATCCGGTCCGGATGGTCCGGGAATCCGGAAGCGGTCAGAGCGTCGCGCGGAAGGCGTCCAGGGACGGCTTGATGACCGCCGTCGGCCCGCAGTCCGAGACCGCGTCGAGGGTCTTGAGCCCGTCGCCGGAGTTGATGACCACGGTCAGCGCGTCCGGGTCCAGCCGGCCGGCGTCGGCGAGCTTCTTCAGCACCCCCACCGTCACCCCGCCCGCGGTCTCGGCGAAGATGCCCTCGGTCCGCGCCAGCAGCTTCACGCCGGCACGGATCTCCTCGTCGGTCACGTCCTCGACCGTGCCGCCGGTGCGCCGCGCGATGTCCAGCACGTAGGGGCCGTCGGCCGGGTTGCCGATCGCCAGCGACTTGGCGATGGTGTCGGGCTGCCTGACCGGGCGGATGACGTCGATGCCGTCCTTGTAGGCCTGCGAGACCGGGGCGCAGCCGGAGCCCTGGGCGCCGATCACCTTGTACGGGGTGTCCTCGACCAGGCCGAGCTTCACCAGTTCCCGGAAGCCCTTGTCGATCTTCGTGAGCTGCGAGCCCGAAGCCACCGGGATCACGATCTGCTCGGGCAGCCGCCAGCCGAGCTGCTCGGCGATCTCGTACGCCAGCGTCTTGGAGCCCTCGGCGTAGTACGGCCGCAGGTTGACGTTGACGAAGCCCCACTTCTCGCCGAGCTCGTCGCCGATCAGCTCGCTGCAGAAGCGGTTGACCTCGTCGTAGGTGCCGTCGATGGCGATCAGCCGGCCGCCGTAGACGGAGGCGACGACGATCTTCTCCTTCTCCAGGTCCGACGGGATGAACACGCAGGAGTCCAGTCCGGCGCGCGCCGCGGCGGCACCGACCGCGCCGGCCAGGTTGCCGGTGGAGGAGCAGGAAAGCGTGGTGTAGCCGAAGGCGTGGGCGGCCTGCACGGCGATCGCGACGACGCGGTCCTTGAAGGAGTGCGTCGGGTTGCCGGAGTCGTCCTTGACGTGGAGGTTCGTCAGGCCGAGTTCACGGCCGAGGTTGTGCGCGCGGACCAGGCGGGTCCAGCCGGGGTTCGTGGTGGGGCGGGTGGCGACGTCGGCCGGGACCGGCAGCAGCGGGGCGTAGCGCCAGATCGACGCGGGGCCGGCCTCGATCTGCTCGCGGGTGACGGTGCCGAAGTCGTAGGAGATCTCCAGGGGACCGAAACACTCTTCACAGGCGAACTTCGGGCCGAGTTCTGTGGTGTGACCACACTCACGACAGGACAGATGTGCCGCGGGGCCGAAGGGGGCGGTCGTGGAGGGTGCCGTCGACAGGGTTGCGGACATGACGCGAGGTTCCTTTCCTCATCTTTCCCACAGATCGGCGGCTGCCGGGTGGGCCGGAGTTGGCACCGCACCGTCCTGCGCCGTGTGGATCGAAAAGGCGGCAGAACGGATGGTTGCCGGAGCGTCATAGGGCCGGTCCCTCAGCTCCTCTGGATGAGCACTTATTGAGTTGTTGCTATGGAGCGTAAGCCTCCGGTGGCCAGGTGGGACCTACCCGTCCGGATCCCGAGACGACAGCGGCTCCGTGCCGTCGCCTACTCTTGAAGAGGTCGCCTATACCGATTTCAGAGTGGAGAGCCCGGTGCTGGAAGAGGTGGAGCGGTGGCTTGACGCGCGCTCCTCGAAGGCTTCGGACTGGCCTCTGGAACGGCTGCTCGCCGCGAAGGCCGCGAGCGGGGCGCGGATCAGCGTGGTGCTGCCCGCGCTGGACGAGGAGGAGACGGTCGGCGCGATCGTCGCCGCCATCCGCGAGGACCTGGTGGAGGCCGCGCCGCTGGTGGACGAGTTGCTGGTGGTGGACTCCGGATCGGCCGACCGCACCGCGGAGAACGCCGCGGCGGCCGGGGCGAAGGTCCTGCACCGCGACGAGATCCTGCCCGGCATCCCGTCGGTGCGCGGCAAGGGCGAGGTGCTGTGGCGGTCGCTGGCCGCGACCACCGGCGACCTGGTCTGCTTCATAGACGCCGACCTCAGGGAGTTCTCCTCCACGGTGGTCACCGGCGTGCTCGGGCCGCTGCTGTGCTCCACCGACGACGCCATCCACCTGGTCAAGGCCATGTACGACCGGCCCCTCGTGGCCGGCTCAGCGGTGCTGCCGGCCGGCGGCGGCCGGGTCACGGAGCTGGTGGCGCGGCCGATCCTGAACCTGCACTGGCCGCTGCTGGCCGGCTTCGTGCAGCCGCTGGGCGGGGAGTACGCGGCGCGCCGGACGCTGCTGGAGCGGCTGCCGTTCCCGACCGGCTACGGCGTCGAGACCGCGATGCTGATCGACACCCTGGCGCTGGTCGGGCTGGACGGCATGGCGCAGGTGGACGTCGGCGTGCGGCTGCACCACCACCAGGACGACGCGGGGCTGGGCCGGATGGCCAGCGAGATCATGCAGGTGGCGTGGGAGCGGCTGCAGCGCGAGGGGCGGATCGTGCCCGGCGGGGACGGCGCCCGGCCGCACACGCTGATGACGCAGTTCCACCGCGAGGCCGAGGGGTTCGCGCCGCGGTCGACGGATGTGACGGTGGTCGAGCGGCCGCCGATGCGGACCCTTACGCGGGGCGAGGAAGTAGAAGAAGTAGAAGAAGTAGAAGAAGTAGAAGAAGTAGAAGGGGAAGTAGAGGAGTAGCCGAGCCGGCGGAGCGTTCCGCGCGGGCTGGCGTTCCGCGCCGGGCCGGGCGTCGCACGCGGCAGGGTGCCGCGCGCGTGCCGACGGCTCCGGGCCGGCCTAGCGTTCCCCGCCTGCCGAACCGTCCGGACCCTCCGGCATCTGCGGCCTGAACCACGAGACCAGTCCCTCGATCCGAACGCCGTCGGGATCGCGCGGGAGGCTGTCGAACTCCTTGACCAGCGCCTCCAACCGCTTCTGGAAGTCGGCGGCGACGTCGGCGTGCAGTGTGGAGGACAGGAACATGAGCATGCCGCTGTTCTTCGCCTCCTCCGGATCAGAGGGCATCCCCAGGGTGTCCAAGTGCCGCAGGAAGCGCTTGCGGTAGTCGGCCAGGTTCTCATCGATGATCCGGTCCATGGCCTCGCGGGTCTCGACCGGGTGCGCGGTGGGGTCGATCGTCAGCGAACTCTGCGCCGACCGGTACTTGGTCTCGACGATGCCGGACACCACCCGGGTCTCCGCGGCCTCGATCAAGCCGGCTTCCACGAGCACCTTCAGGTGCCGGTAGAGCTTGGTCTGCGGCTCACCGAGGTCCTCGGCCAGCTCCTTGGCCGACTTCGGCACCCGGTCGCGGGACAGCGCGCGCAGCAGCGACAGGCGCGTGGTGTCGGCGAGCGCCTTGATGGTGTCGACGTCGGTGACGGTGCGCACCACCTCCTGGATCAGCGCCACCTGCTCCCGCGCGGCGGAGACCTCCGCATCCACTTCGCGGAGCGCACCGGCCACCTCGGCATTGGCGTCCTGGACCGCGGTGCGCACGGAGTCCAGCGCTCCGGCCAGGTCGGAGGTCGTGTTCTTGCTGCCCATGGGATCCATCTTGCCAGATGCTCACGGATGCGTCATCATTCACTCAAGCGTGAATGATGACGAGAAGATGAATGCTCGCGCCAACGCGAACGTTCATGAATCAGGGAGGGTTCACGATGACCGCAACAGCGCTCGAGCCGACGGGGGAAGCGGCGATGGACACGACGGATGTCATGCCGGAGGACGGTGCTCGGGCCGGACGGCGAGCGGCCGGCGCGAGCGCCGGGACTGCCGGGAACGCCGAGACGGCCGAGAGCGCCGCGAGCACGGGGCCAAGCGAGATGCGCGCCGCCCGGAACGCTGAGACCACCGGATCGGGCGAGATGAGCGCGGCTCGAAATGCTGAGGCCCCCGCGAGCGCCGAGACCGCAGGTCCCGCCGAGCTCATTCCCCTGCGCCGCAACCGAAACTTCAACCTGCTCTGGGGCGGCGCCGTCTCGGCCATGCTGGGCCTGAGCACCGCCGACATCGCCTACCCGCTGGTGATCCTGGCGCTGACCGGCTCGCCGCTGAAGGCCGGCCTGTTCGCGACCGTGCAGCTGATCGCCTCGGTGCTGGCGACGCTGCCGGTCGGGCAGTTGATGGACCGGAAGGACCGGCGGCGGCTGCTTCTGCTGGCGGAGTCTCTGCGCGTGGTCGCCTCGGGGTCGGTGGCCGTGGCGTACTTTCTCGGCGCCCTGACTTTCTGGCACCTGCTGCTCACCGCCGCCGCCCTCGGCGCGATCCAGCCGTTCGCCGGGGCGCGGACGCTGTTGCTGCGGCAGGTGGTGGCGCCCGAGCAGATTCCGGCCGCGCTCACCGCCGAGCAGGTGCGGCAGCAGGGGTGCGAGCTGGCCGGGCCGCCGCTCGGCGGGGCGTTGTTCGGGATCTCGCGGGCGCTGCCGTTCCTGTTCGCCATGGTGGCCGGGCTGGTCTCGCTGCTCACCGTGGTGCTGCTGAAGCTGCCGAAGTCCGTGACGCTGGCCGCCGACCAGGCGGGAGACGCAGCTGGAACCGGCGCCGACACCGAGCGGGGCGGGGCGCTCCTCGGGCTGAAGACGATCATGCGCGACCCGGTGATGCGCGCGACCACCCTGGCCCTGTGCCTGGTCAACACCGCCGGCTACCCGGTCTTCCTGAGCCTGGTCGTGCGCATGCACCAGCAGCACGCCGCCTCCGGCACCACCGGCCTGGTGATCGGCGCGATGGCGCTCGGCGGGCTGGTCGGCACCGTGCTGGTGAAGCCGCTGCACAAGGTGATGCGGCCGGGCTGGCTGCTGATCGTGGCCTGCCTGGTCTTCGCCGTCGCCAACTTCGGGATGACGTTCGTCGCCGCCCCGGCCGCCGACGCCGCGTTCCTCGCCCTCAGCGGCGCGGTGATCCCGTCCGCCGTGGTCATGGTCAACGTGCTGATCCTGCAGGCGGTCCCGGACGAGGAGCGCGGCCGCACCTCCGCCGCGCTGAACATGTTCCTGCTGATCGGGATGCCGGCCGGAATGCTGGTGGCCAGCGCCGCGCTGCAGTGGTTCTCACCTACCGGGACGCTGCTGGGCCTGTCCTTGCTGATGACGGTCCCGGTGCTGTACTCCGTGTCCCAGAAGGCGCTGCGGGCCGCGCAGTGGCCGGACGCTCAGTAGCTCTGAGCGTCCCCTGAGCCGGGGAGTGTCGGTCGGCGCTGTGTGGAGCGCCTGATCCGGCACTCCCCTTGTGCGTGCGGTGGGCGGCCTCGTGGGCCGCGGAATGAGCGGAACGCACGGAATGCAGCGCGTGCAATGAGTGCGGCAGGTACTTGGCCGGATGGTGTGTGTGCACTCGGTGCACCAGCCGATCGCGGACCGGTTCGCCGGCCCGCGCGCCGAGCGAGTCGGCGGCCTTTACCACGGCGGCCGCCGGCGCCGCCGGACGCGGCTTGGGCGTCGAGCCGCCGAACAGCCCGAGCCCGGCCAGCAGCCCGGTCCCGCACACCGCGACGACCGCGGCGAGCAGCGCGGGGCGGCTCATCGGCCGCGTCTCGGCGGGCTCCCGGTCTTGCCTCTCCCGGTCGCGCCTCTCCCGATCAGGCAGATCCCGGTCGTCGTCACCGCGTCGCGGCTCCCGGTCAGGCGGCTCGGTCCCGATCATGTCCTTCATTAGACACAGGCCGGGGCTCCCCGTCCGGGTCCGGCCCGATGTCGGCGACCCGTTTCACCCGTCCGGACCTGGCACGCTGGCGCGCGGCGCGCAACCGCCGCAGACGCTTGACGACCTCCGGTTCCAGGGCCAGCGCGGCCTCGTCGTCGAGCAGTGCGTTGAGCAGCTGGTAATAACGGGTAGCAGAGATCTGGAACCGCTCCCGGATCGCCTGCTCCTTGCTACCGGCGTTGCGCCACCACTGCTTCTCGAACGCCAGGATCGCGCGGTCCCGGTCTGTCAATCCGCCCCCGGGCTCGCTGCTGTTCATGCAGAACAGAGTACGGCCGCACACCCACACGGCGTCCCACCGGGCCCATGGCGTACCGTGGGTCCGTCGATTACAGGTCTATACCAATTAACGTGTGAACCGAACCCAGCTCCGCCCGTCCTTCCGCTCCCCTTTTCTGCCGACAGGTTTGCGATGACACTGCTGACGAACGCCCGGATCGTCCTCCCCGACGGCGTGCGAGCCGACGGCTGGCTGCGCCTGGACGGCCACCGGATCGCCGAGGTGGGCCCGGCCGGCTCCGCCCCGAGACCGTCCGACACGGATCCGCACGAGGCCTCCATAGACCTGGCCGGGCGCTACCTGCTGGCCGGCTACGTCGACATGCACACCCACGGCGGCGGGGGCGCCGCCTTCAGCTCCGGCGACATCGAGCAGGCGGTGCGGGCGGCAGCCTTCCACCGCGCGCACGGCACCACCACGACGGTCGCCTCGACGGTCTCCACCGAGCTGGACGACCTGCAGCGCTACCTGTCCGACCTGGCCGGCCTGGTCGAGGACGGCCTGCTGGCCGGGCTGCACCTGGAGGGCCCCTTCATCTCCAAGGCCCGCTGCGGCGCCCACGACCCGGCCCTGCTGCGCGCCCCCGACCCGGCGCTGCTGCGGCCGCTGCTGGCCGCCGGCCGCGGCACGGTGAAGATGGTGACCCTGGCCCCCGAGCTCGACTACGGCATCGAGGCCACGGCGCTCCTGGCGAACTCCGGCGTGATCGCCGCGGTCGGGCACACCGACGGCGGCTACGGCATCACCGAGGAGGCCTTCTCCAACGGCGCCCGGGTCGCCACCCACCTGTTCAACGCGATGCCCGGGGTCCACCACCGCGAGCCGGGCCCGGTGGTGGCCGCGATCGAGGACGAGAACGTGATCGTGGAGCTGGTCAACGACGGCATCCACGTGCACCCGGCGGTGATCGGCATGGTCTTCAACGCCGTCGGCCCGCACCGGGTGGCCCTGATCACCGACGCCATGGCCGCGGCCGGCCAGCCCGACGGCATGTACCGGCTCGGCGCGCTGGACGTCGAGGTCTCCGACGGCGTGGCCCGGCTGGCCGGCGGCGGCTCGATCGCCGGCAGCACCCTGACGATGGACGTCGCGCTCCGGCGCGCGGTGCGCGAGCTGGGCCTGCCGATCGAGGACGCCTCGGTGTCGGCCTCCCTGACCCCGGCGCGCGCCCTGAGCCTGGACCACGAGATCGGCTCGATCGAGGTCGGCAAGTTCGCGGACCTGGTCGTGCTCGACGAGGAACTGGAAGTGTGCGGCGTCATGAAGCGCGGCGAGTGGGCCGTCGCCCCGAAGTGAGGCGTCTTCTCAGTGTCCGCACTTCAATGTAAGTAATTCAATACGCGCAGTCCCACGCCTGTTTGCGGATTCCGGCCGGTATTCCATCGGCTGGAACGACTCAACCCTTTGAGCCGATCTTGGCAACAGGTGGTCGTCGGCGTGCCCGCACCGCCGCGGATCAGACCCCGTCCACCTCGGGGTTCCCACCGGCATCACCCGTTCGCACTCGCGTTCCGGCCGGGACCTGGCAGCTGCGCCGCTCGGGTGAATCTTCACCGCTCCCGACCGCTTTCCAGCTATAAAAGCCGAACCCCCTGGGCGAGAATCCAAGAGTGAGCTTCATCTGAATCTGGTTTTCATCTCCCTTCGGGAACGAATGGCCCCGCCGACCCGGGCGACGGCCACTCTCCATAGCCGACCGCATCACTAGGTAGAGATTCACGCACGGCGACCGAAAAACGCCGGGCACTCGCAGGCGAAGGAGTCGCTGTCATGGTCTTCTCGGTATCCGGTGTACTGCTGCTGGGCATCATCACCTTCATCCTGTTCCGCAAGGACGGGCTCAAGGTCTCGCACATGATCGTGTGCGCGCTGCTCGGCTTCTACCTCGCGTCCACCTCGATCGCCCCGAACATCAAGCAGAGCGGTGCCTCCATCGCCAGCTTCATCAGCAACCTGCACTTCTAGCGGTGTCAGGGCTGATCCGGCGTCGAGCCGGCCGAGCCAGCAGAGCCAGCTAGAGCTCCTCAGCTAAGGGGTCGAACACCTATGGCGGGATCGGTGGGGACCGAGAACCCCATCCAGCGCCTGGCCCGCGGCTTCCGTGACCACCCGATCACGGAGGCCGTCGGCCGTTACTCGAACACCACCCGGCACGCCTCCAAGCGCGCCAAGGCGCGGGCGATGGACATCGGGCACCCGGTGGTGGTGCTGGTCCGCGGGACCAAGCAGATGGCCGCGGACGCCAGGACGTACTGGACCGAGGCCGGCGGGCACGAGAAGCACAAGGAGTGGCGGGACCTGGTGGTCTTCGTCTTCGCCGTGTGCGCGGTGGCCGTGGGCTTCCAGCCGTACGGCATCCTGCTGCTGCTCGCGGTCTGGGCCGCGGCGGCCACCTACCTGGGCCGGGACCGGCCCGACCCCGGCAAGGACCCGGAGAGCGACGCGCACGTCGCGCGCCTGCAGTCGGCGTACAACGGCCTGGTCCCCTACCTGATGGACACCCACGACCCGGACGAGCGGTTCAAGCCCGGCGGCGGGTACCGCGAGGGGTTCACCGAGTGGGAGTTCGACGAGGGCGACCGGCTGGTGGCGCTCAAGCTCCAGTACTCCCCGTTCTTCAAGGACGGCGAGCACGACTCCCGGGCCAAGGTCGAGCGGGCCCTGGAGGGCAAGATCGGCCAGGCCAACGAGTACCTGTACGACTGGGACGAGGAGGGCAACAAGCTCTCCGTCCGCATCCTGCCGCCGCTGCCGATCGGGATCCCGGCGCAGCCGTGGAAGGTCGCCGAGATCGAGTACGTGCTCGGCTTCACCGATCCCACCTCGACCGCGCGCCTGATCCCGGTGCAGCTGACCGCCGAGCCCGGCGGCGAGGTGCCGGTGGTGGAGCTGGCGCCGGTGGTCTGGCGGCACGGCCGGTTCGCCGCCGAGCCGCACCTGCTGGTGGCCGGCGTGCTGGGCAGCGGCAAGTCGAACCTGCTGCGCTCGCTGGCCGCGCAGGCCCTGGGCCACGGCCACCTGGTGACCGCGATCGACGCCGAGCACACCGGGCACTTCGACGAGTTCTCCGGACGCGACGGCGTGCTGCGCGTGGAGTCCGCGCCGGCCGCCGCGATGGACCTGCTCGACTGGGTCTGCGCGGAGTCCACGCGCCGGGCCGAGCGGCTGCGCGAGCTCGGGGACACCGAGGACACGCTGATCGCCGAGCTGGCCAAGCCGCTGTGGCTGTTCGTGGACGAGCTGGCCTCCCTGGGCGAGGCGGCGGCCCGGGCCGGGCTGGCCGACCCGCAGGACCTGCTGGCCGACCTGATGCGCGCCGGCCGCACCACCGGCGTGACCGTGGTGCTCTCCAGCCGGGCCGAGCGGGTCTCCGAGCTGCGGGCCACGGTCCGCAACCAGGCGCACGCCCGGGTCGGGCTCGGGCAGCTGCCGCCCGGAGCGTCGACCGCGCTGTTCGGCGGCACGCTGGAGATCGGCGGGCCGGCCGTGCTGCCCCCGGGACGCGGGTTCGCCCGGGTCGGCGGCGGGCCGGTGGTGCGGGTGCAGGTGCCGGTCGCGGCGGATGTGACGGCCGCGCTGCCGGTGCTGGTCGGTGCGGTCGTGACCGGCGGGGACCCGATGGCTGAAGGGTTCGACGGGTTCGAAGGGTTCGAAGGGGCCGCCGGCGCGGACGGGACCGGTGCGGCGGGCGGGTTCGACGGGACCGGCGGCCAGGGACCTGACACGTTCTGAGCGGTATCACAGGGCTTCACGAGGCGGGTGGTGCGTCAGCACCGCCCGCCTCACCGTTTCCGGCCGGGCTGTCGAGAAGTTCCCGATCGCCCTGGTGAGGATGCTCACGGGGGTTTTCGTTTGAATTCAAACTGACGGTCCCTCCCCGCTCGGTAGGGTTGGGAGACATGAGTATCCCCAAGCGTGCCGCGCTCGGCCTCGCGGCGACGGTGACGGCCCTGATAACGACCGCCTGCTCGTCGACCGGCTCCAGCGGTTCGTCCACCGGATCGACCGGTGGCGCGGCGTCCACCACGACGTCCGGCGCGCAGGCGGCACCGAGCACCGCGGCCGCGGCCGACTGGTCGCGCAACCCGGACCAGACCTCGACCGCCCTCAAGGCCAGCCTGCCGATGCTCGGCACCGAGATGCTGCAGGTCCACTACCACGCGCACCTCGACGTGATCGTCGACGGCAAGGCGGTCACCGTGCCGCAGTACGTCGGCATCGACGAGAACGCCCAGACCATCACCGCGCTGCACACCCACGACACCAGCGGCGTGATGCACATCGAGTCCGCCAAGGACACCCCCTTCAAGCTCGGCCAGTTCTTCACCGAGTGGGGCCAGCCGCTGACCGCCACCCGGGTCGGCCCGGTCGCGATCGGCGGCACCGAGGCGCTGCACGTGATCGTGAACGGCAAGGAGGTCACCGGCGACCCGGCGCAGTACGTGCTCAAGGCGCACGACGAGATCGCGGTCTGGGTCGGCGCGAAGGGCCAGACCCCGCAGGTCCCGTCCTCCTACAACTTCCCGCCCGGCCTGTAGCAGAACCGGGGCGCGCCCGACAGCGCGTTTCGCGGGCAACTCAGAACTCTGCGGTGCACACCGGGTCAGGCCCTGGTCGGACAGGGTCCTGATCCGGTGTGACATTCAGCACTCGGCACAACGGGATAACGGAACACCGAACCTCTGTGCCGGGTGGTGCGCGATGCGCTACCTTCTAAGGGTGGCGATGTCTCAGGCGAGCGGTTCGACGGCGGGTCCGATGACTCCGCCGCGGCGCGTCGGTGTGCCGCCGCTGAACCTGGGCAACCAGGCTGTGGCCGACCGGCTCGACCGGCATTTCGCGGCGATCGTGGACGCGCCGGCGGCGCTGGACGACGACAACGCCACCGAAGCCCTGGAAACCATGATCGCGGTGCTGCCCCGGACCGGCGGCGCACGGCGTTCCGAGCGTGCGCTGTGGCTGCGCGCACCGTTCCGGCGGCTGAAGCGCCTGATCGGGCTGTAGCCCCCGGCACCGAACTGCGCCGCTTTGCGCGGCGGCATACGGTTGTCCCATGGCTGACACCACCAACGACGCCGGGATCGGCGCGCGCATCAAGGAACTGGTCGCGGAGGAGCATCGGCTGCGTTCGCATCCGAATCCCACCCCCGAGGACCTCACCGCGCTCAAGAGCACGGAGAACGAGCTGGACCAGTGCTGGGACCTGCTGCGGCAGCGGCGGGCCAAGCAGGAGACCGGCGGCAACCCGGGGGACGCGCAGGCCCGGGCGGTCGGCGAGGTCGAGGGTTACCTCCAGTAGTAGTACCTCTAGCAGTACCTCGGGGCGGCCCGGCGCAGATGCGCCGAGCCGCCCCTTTGGTTCCCCCGGTTCCCCGTTCCCCTT
>NZ_JAACYW010000245.1 GCF_015356825.1 Catenulispora rubra
CTCACAGCCCTGGCGCAGCAGCAGCTGACAGCGTGAGGCCCGGCACCACTGCCAGGAGGCTGACAAACGCCGTACGCGCCCTGGTCCGGGCTTCTCCGGGCCGGGGCGCGGTGTTACGAGGAGATGGCCGCACGACCGCGGTAGCCGCCCGCATAAGGATCAAGCGCAACACCCACCCACACACCCACACCCATACGCCCGCGCACCGATACATTCGCGCACTCGCGCAGCTGCACACCCGCGCCGCACCCGCACCTCACCCCACGACGACCGTCACCTCGAACTGCGTCCAGTCCGTCGGCGGCACACACCGCCGAGCCTCGCCGCACATGTCCCGATAGGCCGTGATCTCCGCCGTCCCCCGAGCCCGCGCCGAGAACGTCCGCGGCGGCTCCGAGCACGACGTCCCCGGCGGTCGGCACACGATGTACATCGGCGAGATGCCCGGCGCCAGGATCGAGGGGTTGGTCGAGATGGGCGCGGAGGGCCAGGGGAACTGCGAGGCCATGATCTCCGTCCCCACCGCCACGTGGAACGTCATCCCGTTCTGGGCCGGCGTCACGGTCAACGTCCCGTGCACAGTGCTCGGCGCCGAACTGGGCGGTGACGGACGCGGCGACGGCGTCGGCGAGGTCGGCGCGGACGTCGGCCGCCCCCCGCCAGTGCTACTCCCAGGACTCCCCGGAGTAGGAGAGGAAGAAGCAGGACCGCTCCCACCGGGAACCCCGGTAGCCGACCCCGCCCCGGTCGCGGAGGGACCCGAGGGACTCGGGGAACCCGAAGCCGTCCCCGAACCAGTCCCCTGAGAAGAACTCGCCGAGACCGTCGCCGTCCCGGACCCCGCCGAGTGCCCGGCGTTCACCTGATTGGCCGTCGTGGAGCAGGAAACCGTTGTGAAACCAAGGAGAACGGCGCATGCCGCCACCGAGCTAACAGAAAGCCGACGGGGGTGCATCACGGACCTCCTCGTTGAGCGCGCCCTTGCGTCCACCACCTGAACCTACTCCCACGCGCCAGGGTGCCAAGGGCTTTCCCCAAGCAGAGGCCGGCGTGGGGTGCAAGTCGGTCCCAGGCGGCGGGCGGAGCTAGGCCCCTATATCACGACACCTTTGCTTTTATCCGGTTGGATGATCTTCGTGGGCTGATGATCGTTGATCTTCCGGTGATCTCGCTCACACTTGGCTGCACCCCTGTGGCGCAGCCCACACGGCGCAGGCGTAGGATCAGCGGCGAAAGAAGGCACCGACCGTTTCGTGGCGCTCACGGTCGTGCTTGTGAAACCGCCTCACCACACACTGGGTTCACGGCACGGCACTGAACGTCGCGGGAGCTTGTGAAATCAGCCACAAGTAGCGTGAGCAGGGCCCACTCGTCCAGAAATTGACACAAACCTGCCTGACAGGACGTCACCCATGAACAGTTACGCGCCGATTCTGGTGCTCGGCGGGTTGGCCGCCGGGTTCGCCGTGTTCTCGGTGGTGTCGGGGATGCTGACCGGACCGAAGCGGTACAACCGCGCCAAGCTGGAGGCCTACGAGTGCGGCATCGAGCCCACTCCGCAGCCGGTCGGCGGCGGCCGCTTCCCGGTGAAGTACTACCTGACCGCCATGCTCTTCATCATCTTCGACATCGAAATCGTGTTCCTGTACCCGTGGGCGGTGCGCTTCGACTCCCTCGGCTGGTTCGGGCTGGTCGAGATGGTGTTCTTCATCCTCACCGTCTTCGTCGCCTACGCCTACGTGTGGCGTCGCGGCGGATTGGAATGGGACTGACAGATGGGCCTGGAAGAGAAACTGCCCGCAGGATTCCTCCTCACGACGGTGGAGGGCCTGGCGGGCTATATGCGTAAATCGTCGGTGTGGCCGGCGACCTTCGGTCTGGCCTGCTGCGCCATCGAGATGATGGCCACCGGCGCCGGCCGGTACGATCTGGCGCGCTTCGGCATGGAGCGGTTCTCCGCGACGCCGCGGCAGGCGGACCTGATGATCGTGGCGGGCCGGGTGAGCCAGAAGATGGCCCCGGTCCTGCGCCAGGTCTACGACCAGATGGCGAACCCCAAGTGGGTCATCGCGATGGGCGTGTGCGCCTCCTCGGGCGGCATGTTCAACAACTACGCGATCGTGCAGGGCGTGGACCACATCGTGCCGGTCGACATCTACCTGCCGGGCTGCCCGCCGCGGCCGGAGATGCTGCTGGACGCGATCTTGAAGCTCCACGAGCAGATCCAGAGCATGCCGCTGGGTGTGAACCGCAAGAAGGCCGCGGAAGAGGCCGAGAAGGCCGCGATGAACGCCAAGCCGACGATCCTGATGGAAGGGCTCCTCCGGTGACCGAAAACGTACCCGCGGTCCCGGGGCAGGGTGCTGAAAAGCCCGGTGGCGAGCTGATCGCCACCCGCAAGGGCATGTTCGGGGTCCGCAACGGCGGCGACACCTCCGGCTACGGCGGCCTGGTCCGCCGGATCGAGCTCCCGGGCGCGAGTGAGCGCCCCTACGGCGGCTACTTTGATGTGATCGCCGACGAGCTCGAAGGCGCGCTGGAGGAGCAGGGCCTGCCGCTGGAGGCGATCAGCGCCTACGTGGTGTACCGCGGCCAGCTGACCATCCACGTCCCGCGCGAGCACCTCGTCCGCGTCGCCAAGACGCTGCGCGACGACCCCGCGCTGCGCTTCGAGATGTGCCTGGGCGTCACCGGTGTCCACTTCCCGGAGGAGTCCGGCCGCGAACTGCACAGCGTCGTCCCGCTGCTGAGCATCACGCACAACCGCCGGATCCGCCTGGAGACCACCGCTCCGGACGTCGACCCGCACATCCCCTCGCTCTACGAGGTCTACCCGACGGTCGACTGGCACGAGCGCGAGGCCTACGACATGTTCGGCGTCATCTACGACGGCCACCCCGGCCTGACCAGGATCCTGATGCCGGACGACTGGCTGGGCCACCCCCAGCGCAAGGACTACCCGCTCGGCGGCATCCCCGTCGAGTTCAAGGGCGCGCAGATCCCGGCTCCGGACCAGCGGAGGGCGTACTCATGACAGTCATCGACGGAACCGTCGAATCCGACGGCGCGAACGAATCGGCGGCGCAGGACAGCGAGGGCATCGAAGGCCGCGTCTTCACCGTCTCCGGCGGAGACTGGGACGAGATCCTGTCGGGCCTGCAGGAGGCCCCCGAAGAGCGCATCGTCGTCAACATGGGGCCCCAGCACCCCTCGACGCACGGCGTGCTCCGGCTGATCCTGGAGATCGACGGCGAGACCGTCACCGAGGCCCGCTGCGGCATCGGCTACCTGCACACCGGCATCGAGAAGAACACCGAGTACCGCAACTGGGTGCAGGGCACCACGTTCGTGACCCGCATGGACTACCTCACGCCGCTGTTCAACGAGACGGCGTACTGCCTGGCGGTCGAGCAGGCCCTGGACATCGAGGACCAGATCCCCGAGCGGGCCTCGGTCATCAGGGTCATGCTGATGGAGCTGAACCGGATCTCCAGCCACCTGGTCTGCCTGGCCACCGGCGGCATGGAGATGGGCGCGCTGACCATGATGACCGCGGGCTTCCGCGAGCGCGAGGAGACGCTGGACCTCTTCGAGTTCATCACCGGGCTGCGCATGAACCACGCGTACATCCGCCCCGGCGGTGTCGCGCAGGACCTGCCGCCCGGCGCGGTGGACAAGATCGGCAGCTACATCAAGCTGATGCGCAAGCGCTTCCCGGACTACGCGAAGCTGTGCAACGAGAACCCGATCTTCAAGGGCCGCACCGAGGGCGTGGGCCACCTGGACCTGGCCGGCTGCATGGCGCTGGGGATCACCGGCCCGACGCTGCGCGCCACCGGCCTGCCGCACGACCTGCGCAAGTCCGAGCCGTACTGCGGCTACGAGACCTACGAGTTCGACGTCCCGACCTGGGACACCTGCGACGCCTACGGCCGCTACCGGATCCGCCTGGCCGAGATGTACGAGTCGCTGCGGATCGTCGAGCAGTGCCTGGACCGCGTCCAGCGCACCCAGGGCCAGCCGGTCATGGTCGAGGACAAGAAGATCGCCTGGCCCGCGCAGCTCGCCCTGGGCAGCGACGGCATGGGCAACAGCCTGGACCACATCCGGCACATCATGGGCGACTCCATGGAGGCCCTGATCCACCACTTCAAGCTGGTCACCGAGGGCTTCCACGTCCCGGCCGGCCAGGCCTACGCGGCGGTGGAGTCGGCCAAGGGCGAACTGGGCGTGCACGTCGTCTCCGACGGCGGCACGCGGCCCTACCGGGTGCACTTCCGCGACCCGTCCTTCACGAACCTCCAGGCGACCGCGGCGATGTGCGAGGGCGGCCAGCTGGCCGACGTCATCGTCGCCATCGCCTCCCTGGACCCGGTTATGGGTGGTGTGGACCGTTGAGCAACTACGAACACCTGATGAAGCTGGACGGGGACGCCGACAAGATCGTCGCGCGCTACCCGCAGTCCGGCTCGGCCCTGCTGCCGCTGCTGCACCTGGTGCAGAGCGAGGAGGGCTACGTCTCGCCGGCGGGCATCGAGTACTGCGCCGACAAGCTGGGCCTGTCCACCGCCGAGGTCTCGGCGGTGTCGACGTTCTACACGATGTACAAGCGGCGCCCGGTCGGCGACTACCACGTCGGGGTGTGCACCAACACGCTGTGCGCGGTGATGGGCGGCGACGCCATCTTCGCCACGCTCAAGGAGCACCTGGGCGTCGGCAACGACGAGACCACCGAGGACGGCAGGGTCACGCTGGAGCACATCGAGTGCAACGCGGCGTGCGACTACGCACCGGTGATGACCGTCAACTGGGAGTTCCTGGACGACATGAACCCCGACAAGGCGGTCCGGGTCGTCGACGAGCTGCGCGCGGGCAAGGAAGTGCACTCCTCCCGCGGTCCCGCGCTGTGCACCTTCAAGCAGGCCGAGCGGATACTGGCCGGGTTCGAGGACACCCGCGAGGGCGCGGTCGCCGGCGGCGGCGCCGGCGGGCACGCGACCCTGGCCGGTCTGCTCGTCTCGCAGGGCCGGACCCCCACCGGTCCGGCGCTCACCACGGAGGCGTCCGAGTAATGGCACCCGAACTCACCCCCGTCCTGTCCCGGGGCTGGCTGGACTCCGAGCCCTGGACGCTCGCCGGTTACCAGCGGCGCGACGGCTACACCGCGGTCAAGCAGGCGCTGCGGATGCACCCCGACGAGGTGATCCAGCTCGTCAAGGACTCCGGACTGCGCGGCCGCGGCGGCGCGGGCTTCCCCACCGGCATGAAGTGGGGCTTCATCCCGCAGAACGACGGCAAGCCGCACTACCTGGTGGTGAACGCGGACGAGTCCGAGCCGGGCACGTGCAAGGACATCCCGTTCATGATGGCCAACCCGCACGAGCTGGTGGAAGGCGTGATCATCGCGTGCTACGCGATCCGCGCCAGCCACGCGTTCATCTACGTGCGCGGCGAGGTGCTGCACGTGCTGCGGCGGCTGCAGGCCGCGGTCCGCGAGGCGTACGAGGCCGGATTCCTCGGCAAGGGCGTCCTCGGCACCGACTTCGACCTCGAACTCACCGTGCACGGCGGCGCCGGCGCGTACATCTGCGGCGAGGAGACGGCGCTGCTGGACTCCTTGGAGGGCAAGCGCGGACAGCCTCGTCTGCGTCCTCCCTTCCCGGCGGTCGCAGGGCTCTACGCCAGCCCCACATGTGTCAATAACGTCGAGTCCATCGGATCGGTTCCCGCGATCGTCCGCAACGGCGTGGACTGGTTCCGGGGCATGGGCAGCGAGAAGTCCCCGGGCTTCACGCTGTACTCGCTGTCCGGCCACGTGAAGTACCCCGGCCAGTACGAGGCGCCGCTGGGCATCACGCTGCGCGAGCTGCTGGACTACGCCGGCGGCGTCCGGCCCGGCCACCGCCTGAAGTTCTGGACCCCCGGCGGCTCCTCGACCCCGATGTTCACCGAGGAGCACCTCGACGTCCCGCTGGACTACGAGGGGGTCGGCGCGGCCGGCTCCATGCTCGGCACCAAGGCGCTCCAGATCTTCGACGAGACCACGTGCGTGGTCCGCGCGGCTCTGCGCTGGACCGAGTTCTACGCGCACGAGTCCTGCGGCAAGTGCACGCCGTGCCGCGAGGGCACCTACTGGCTGGTGCAGATCCTCAAGCGCATGGAGAAGGGCGAGGGCACCGAGGAAGACCTCGGCAAGCTCCTGGACCTGTGCGACAACATCGTGGGCAAGGCCTTCTGCGCCCTCGGCGACGGTGCGGCCGCGCCGATCCAGTCCTCGCTCAAGTACTTCCGGGACGAGTACCTGGAGCACTTCGAACGCGGCGGGTGCCCCTTCGACCCGTCCCTGTCCACCGCGTGGGCCGACGGCCCGCTGTCATTCGCGAGGACCAGCGCATGACCGTGACCACTCAGAACTCCGCTGACAGCGGCAAGGGGGTGGCGGTGCCTACGCCGCAGAATTTGCCTGCCGTCGATCTCGTGACGATCACCATCGACGGCCTCGAGATCCAGGTGCCGAAGAACGAGCTGATCATCCGCTCCGCGGAGCGGATCGGCACCCAGGTGCCGCGGTTCTGCGACCACCCGCTGCTGGCCCCGGTCGGTGCCTGCCGGCAGTGCATCGTGGAGGTGGAGGGCCAGCGCAAGCCGGTGGCCGCCTGCACCACCACGGTCACCGACGGCATGGTGATCAAGACCCAGATGAGCTCGCCGGTCGCCGAGAAGGCCCAGCGCGGGGTGATGGAGCTGCTGCTCATCAACCACCCGCTGGACTGCCCGGTCTGCGACAAGGGCGGCGAGTGCCCGCTGCAGAACCAGGCGATGAGCACCGGCGCCGGGGAGTCCCGGTTCGAGGGCACCAAGCGGACCTTCCCCAAGCCGATCAACATCTCCAGCCAGGTTCTGCTGGACCGTGAGCGCTGCGTGTCCTGCGCGCGCTGCACGCGGTTCGCCGACCAGATCGCCGGCGACCCGTTCATCACCCTGATCGAGCGCGGCTCGGAGCAGCAGGTCGGCATCTCGGTGGCCGAGGACCAGGACTTCGCGTCCTACTTCTCCGGCAACACCGTGCAGATCTGCCCGGTCGGCGCGCTGACCGGCGCGGCCTACCGGTTCCGGTCGCGGCCCTTCGACCTGGTCTCCTCGCCGACCGCCTGTGAGCACTGCGCGGCGGGCTGCTCGCTGCGCACCGACCACCGGCGCGGCAAGGTCACCCGGCGCATGGCGGCCGACGATCCGCAGGTGAACGAGGAGTGGAACTGCGACAAGGGACGCTGGGCGTTCCAGTACTCGCAGGCCCCCGCCGCCAAGCGCATCACCTCCCCGCTGATCCGGGACCGCGAGTCGGGCGAGCTGCGCCCGGCCTCCTGGCCCGAGGCGCTGGCCTTCGCCGCCGAGGGGCTGAACGCCGCTCGCGGCCGGGCCGCCGCCCTGGTCGGCGGCCGGCTGACGCTGGAGGACGCCTACGCCTACGCGAAGTTCACCCGGATCGCGTTGGAGACCAACGACATCGACTTCCGGGCGCGGCCGCACTCCGAGGAGGAGGCCGAGTTCCTGGCGTCCCACGTCGCGGGCTCGGGCCTGGCGACCACCTACGCCGACCTCGACCTCGCCCCGGCCGTGCTGCTCGTCGGCTTCGAGCCGGAGGAGGAGTCGCCGATCGTCTTCCTGCGGCTGCGCAAGAACGTGCTCGCCCGGAAGCTGGCGGTCTCGGCCATAGCGCCCTACGCCACCCGCGGGCTGAGCAAGCTCAAGGGCGCGCTGCTGAAGGCGGCGCCGCTCACGGAGCCGGCGTTCCTGGCGGCGCTGGCCGACGGCGGCCCGGAGTCCGGGCTGGACGCCGCGGGCCTGAAGACCGCCGAGGACCTGCGCAAGCCCGGGGCGGTGATCCTGGTCGGCGAGCGGCTCGCGGCCGTGCCGGGGGCGCTCACCGCCGCGGTGAAGCTGGCCGGGGTGACCGGCGCGAAGCTGGCGTGGATCCCGCGCCGGGCCGGCGAGCGCGGCGCCCTGGAGGCCGGGGCGCTGCCGAACCTGCTGCCCGGCGGCCGCCCGGCCACCGACCCCGAGGCCCGCACCGAGGTCGCCGCCCGCTGGGGCGTCGGCAACCTGCCGGGCGCCTTCGGGCGCGGGACCGCCGAGATCGTGGACACCGCGGTGCACGGCGGGATCGCAGGACTCGTGGTCGCCAGCGTCGACCCCTACGACACGGCCGACCCGCAGGCGTTCCTGGACGCCCTGGAGCGGGTGCCGCTCGTGGTCTCGCTGGAGTTCCGGCACAGCGCGGTCACCGAGCGGGCGCACGTGGTGTTCCCGGTGGCGCCGGTGGCCGAGAAGTCGGGCACCTTCGTGGACTGGGAGGGCCGCGCGCGGTCCTTCGACACCGCGCTGGACGCCGACGCGGTCCAGGCCGCCGGCCTCGGCGAGATGCCGGACCTGCGGGTGCTGGACCGGATCGCGGACGCCATGGACGTGCACCTGGGCCTGCCCACGGTCGGCGCGGCCCGGCACGAGCTGGCGCAGCTGGGCCTGTGGCACCGGGAGAAGACCCCGGCCCTGGCGAGCACCGCCGCCGAGCTGCCCAAGCCGGCGGTCGGCGAGGCCGTACTGGCCACCTGGCACCTGCTGCTGGACGAGGGGTCGCTGCAGGCGCACGAGCCGTTCCTGGCCGGCACCCGCAAGCCCACGGCGGTCCACCTGAGCAAGGAGACCGCCTCGGAGATCGAGGCCGCCGAGGGCGACCTGGTCACCGTCTCCAACGAACACGGCTCGATCACCCTGCCGCTGCGGATCGAGGACCTGGCCGGCCGCGTGGTGTGGCTGCCCACGAACTCCAAGGGCTCGAAGGTCCGCCGCGCGCTGCGCGCGGACACCGGCTCCCTGGTCAAGATCGCACGCGCCGCGACCGAAGTGGAGGCCACCGCGTGAGCGCCCTGTCCGTGCTCGGGTCCCTGACCGGTGGCCCCCTGGCAGCCGACACCACCACCCCGGCCAACTACGAGGACCTGTCGTTCTTCGGCCGGGACCCGTGGTGGCTGATCCTGGTCAAGGTGGTCGCGGTCTTCGCGTTCCTGGTCGTCACGGTCCTGATGGCGATCCTGTTCGAGCGCAAGATCGTCGGCTACATGCAGCAGCGCATCGGCCCCAACCGCACCGGCCCCTGGGGCATGCTCCAGTCGCTGGCCGACGGTGTGAAGCTGATGCTCAAGGAAGACATCATCCCCACCGCGGCGGACAAGATCGTCTTCATCCTGGCCCCGCTGATCGCCACGATCCCGGCGTTCCTGGCCATCGCCGTGGTGCCCTTCGGCCCGGCGGACAACCAGGTGTCGATCTTCCACCACCGCACCCCGCTACAGCTGACCGACCTGCCGGTCGCCATCCTGTACGTGCTGGCCGCGACCTCGATCGGGATCTACGGCATCGTGCTGGCCGGCTGGGCCTCCGGCTCGACCTACCCGCTGCTCGGCGCCCTGCGCTCCACCGCGCAGATGATCTCCTACGAGATCGCGATGTCGCTGTCCTTCGTGGCGGTCTTCATCTACGCCGGCACGATGAGCACCTCGGGCATCGTGAACAGCCAGCACAGCTGGTGGAACTGCCTGCCGCTGCTGCCCTCCTTCGTCATCTACGTGGTGTCGATGGTCGGCGAGACCAACCGCGCGCCCTTCGACCTCCCCGAGGCCGAGGGCGAACTGGTCGGCGGGTTCCACACCGAGTACTCCTCGATCAAGTTCGCGCTGTTCTTCCTGGCCGAGTACATCAACATGGTCACCGTCTCCTCGCTGGCCGTGCTGATGTTCCTGGGCGGCTGGCACGCCCCGTTCGGGCTGGTCTCGGTCTGGCACGGTGCGAACAGCGGCTGGTGGCCGGTGCTGTGGTACGTCATCAAGCTCGTGGTCTTCATGCTCTTCTTCTTCTGGCTGCGGGCCACGCTGCCCCGCCTGCGCTACGACCAGTTCATGAAGCTGGGCTGGAAGGTGCTGATCCCGGCCTCGCTGGTCTGGCTGCTGGCGGTGGCCGTGGTGCGGACCCTGAAGAACCAGGGCGACCTGGACCGCTCGCACCTGATCTACATCCTCGGACCGGTGGCCGCGGTGGTCGTGGTCGCCTGGATCGTCAGCGAGCTCCGCTACCGGCAGACCAGCGCTCTGGAGAAGGCGGAGGAGGACGCGGAGGCGGCCAAGCCGTTCGACCCGATGGGCGGCGGGTTCCCGGTGCCGCCGATGCCCGGCCAGCAGATGCCGGCGTTCACGCCGCGCCGGCCCCGGGCGGCCTTGGTCGGCGCCTTGATGGACCCAGCGGAGGCCCAAGAACTCGAAGCGGGAGACCCCGATGTCTGACCAGCAGAACCCTTACTCCGGTAAGGAGAAGCCGAAGAACCCGCTCGCCGGGGTCGCGGGGTTCGGCGTCACCTTCTCGACGATGTTCAAGAAGCGGACGACCGAGCAGTACCCCGAGGAGCCCAAGCAGACCGCGCTGCGGTTCCACGGCCGGCACCAGCTCAACCGGCACCCCGACGGGCTGGAGAAGTGCATCGGGTGCGAGCTGTGCGCGTGGGCCTGTCCGGCGGACGCCATCTACGTGGAGGGCGCGGACAACACCGACGAGGAGCGCTACTCCCCGGGTGAGCGCTACGGCCGCGTCTACCAGATCAACTACCTGCGCTGCATCCTGTGCGGGCTGTGCATCGAGGCGTGCCCGACCCGGGCGCTGACCATGACCAACGAGTTCGAGCTCGCGGACAGCTCGCGGGCCAGCCTCATCTACACCAAGGACGAGCTGCTGGCCGGGCTGACCGAGGGCATGGTCGAATCGCCGCACTCGATCTTCCCGGGCATGACCGCCCAGGACTACTACGAGGGCAAGGTCACCGCGGCCGCGCCGGGCACCGTCCCGCAGCAGCGCGGCTCGGCCAAGCCCGACCCGGACGGGGAGGACGCGTGATGAGCCTTCCGCTCGCTCTTTCCGAGCAGGGCGTCACCCTGGCGGCCGGACTGAGCAAGACCTCCGACGGCGAGGCCTTCCAGTTCTACGTGCTCGGCGCGGTGGCGCTGCTCGGGGCGCTGGGGACGGTCTTCTCCAAGAAGGCCGTGCACTCGGCGCTCTCGCTGGCCATGACCATGATCTGCCTGGCGATGTTCTACCTGGCGCAGGGGGCTTACTTCCTCGGCGTCGTGCAGATCGTCGTCTACACCGGCGCGATCATGATGCTGTTCCTGTTCGTGCTCATGCTGGTCGGCGTCTCCAGCGCCGACTCCCTGGTGGAGACCATCAAGGGCCAGCGCAAGCTGGCGGTGCTGGCCGGGGTCGCGTTCGCGGTGCTGGTCATGGTGGCCCTGGGCCACGCGCGGCTGGGGACGTTCGTCGGGTCCGGGCCGGCCAACGCCGGCGGCGGCAACGTCAAGAACCTCGCGGACCTGATCTTCAGCAAGTACTTCTGGGCCTTCGAAGTCACCTCGGCGCTGCTGATCACCGCCGCGGTCGGCGCCATGGTGATGACGCACCGGGAGCGCCTGGTGGCCCGCAAGTCGCAGAAGGAGCTGGTCGAGGAGCGCGTGCGCACCGGCAAGCGGATGACGCCGCTGCCGACGCCGGGCGTCTACGCGCGGCACAACGCGGTCGACATCCCCGCGCTGCTGCCCGACGGCTCGGTCGCCGAGGACTCGGTGAACGCCACGCTGCAGGCCCGCACCCCGGTGCGCGACGCGGTCGGCCTGACCGCGGTCACCCGGGAGAACATGGCCGTGCCGCACCAGGGCGACGCTCCGGAACTCGAAAACGCCTCGTCGAACGGAGCAGCCGAATGAACCCGGCCAACTACCTGTTCCTGTCGGCGCTCCTGTTCACGATCGGCGCCTTCGGGGTGCTGATCCGCCGGAACGCCATCGTGGTCTTCATGTGCGTGGAGCTGATGCTCAACGCGGTGAACCTGTCGCTGGTGACCTTCTCCCGCATGCACGGCGACCTCACCGGCCAGGTCATCGCCTTCTTCACGATGGTGGTGGCGGCCGCGGAGGTCGTGGTCGGGCTGGCCATCATCGTGTCTGTGTTCCGCACCCGCCGCTCGGCCTCGGTCGACGACGCAAACCTGCTGAAGTACTGAGAGGGCGGAAAGTGTCAATTCGCGGCGCGAAACGACCTATGAGCGGCGCCTGGCGTCGCCGGGCGGCCCTTACAGCCAACCAGGATGCGCAGGCCGCCCGTCTAGCCATGCTTGCTCCTAGGCCGTTTCGCTGGTTTTCGAGGTCAGCCAGCGGTTCCGTATACCGCAAATCGCCACTTCCCACCCTCTGAGAGGCGGGCCGAGTAAGCAATGGAAAGTCTCATCTGGCTTGTCCCCGGACTGCCGCTCTTCGGCGCGGCGATCCTGCTCCTGGGGGGCAAGCGCACCAACGCCTGGGGGCACCTGCTCGGGTGCCTGACGGCGCTGGGCAGCTTCGCCCTCGCGGCGGGGCTGTTCTTCACGATGCTCGGCAAGCACGGCGCCGCGCGCACCATGCACCAGCACCTGTACTCCTGGGTCCCGGTGCCCGGGACGGGGCAGAACCCGTTCCAGGCCGACGTGGCCTTCCAGCTCGACCAGCTCTCGGTGGTCTTCATCCTGCTGATCACCGGGGTCGGATCGCTGATCCACATCTACTCGGTCGGCTACATGAGCCACGACCCCGAGCGCCGGAAGTTCTTCAGCTACCTGAACCTCTTCCTGGCCGCGATGCTGGTCCTGGTGCTGGCCGACAACTACCTGCTGCTCTACGTCGGCTGGGAGGGCGTCGGTCTGGCCTCCTACCTGCTGATCGGCTTCTGGCAGGCCAAGCCGAGCGCGGCGGCCGCGGCGAAGAAGGCGTTCGTCGTGAACCGCGTCGGCGACGTCGGGCTGTCGATCGCGATCATGCTGATGTTCGTCACCTTCGGCTCGTTCAGCTTCGGGACGGTCTTCGGCACCGCCGGCGGCGCCTCGAAGGGCACGCTGACCGCGATCGGCATCATGCTCCTGCTGGCCGCCTGCGGTAAGTCGGCGCAGTTCCCGCTCCAGTCCTGGCTCGGCGACGCGATGGAGGGCCCGACCCCGGTCAGCGCCCTGATCCACGCCGCGACCATGGTGACCGCCGGCGTCTACCTGATCGTCCGCTCGCACGCGATCTTCGACCTGTCGCCGACCGCGCGCCTGCTGGTGACCATCGTCGGCGCGATCACGCTGCTGTTCGGTGCGATCGTCGGTTGCGCCAAGGACGACATCAAGAAGAGCCTGGCCGGCTCGACGATGTCGCAGATCGGCTACATGATCCTGGCCGCCGGCCTGGGCCCGATCGGCTACGCCTTCGCGATCATGCACCTGGTCACCCACGGCTTCTTCAAGGCCGGGCTGTTCCTCGGCGCCGGATCGGTCATGCACGGCATGAACGACGAGGTGAACATGCGCCACTACGGCGGCCTTCGGAAGTACATGCCGATCACCTTCGGCACGTTCTTCCTGGGCTACCTGGCGATCATCGGCTGCCCGCCGTTCTCAGGGTTCTACTCCAAGGACAAGATCATCGAGGCCGCCTTCAGCAAGGGCGGCACCTCGGGCTGGATCCTCGGCGGCGCGGCCCTGCTGGGCGCGCTGATCACCGCGTTCTACATGACCCGCATGGTGATCATGACCTTCTTCGGCGAGAAGCGCTGGGTGGAGGACGCCGAAGGCCACGAGCCGCACCCGCACGAGTCGCCGCTGAGCATGGGCCTGCCGATGCTGCTGCTGGCCGTCGGTTCGGTGGCCGCGGGCTTCCTGTTCTCCATGAACTCGGCGTTCGTGAACTGGCTGGAGCCGGTGACCGGGCCGCGCGAGGAGGGCAAGCTGCCCGGCGGCCTGAACTCCACGACGCTGTCCATCATCACGCTGGCCGCGGTGGCCGTGGGCGTGGCGTTCGCGATCGTGAAGTACGGCACCCGCAAGGTCCCGGCCGTCGCCCCGCGCGGCAGCTTCATCACCGTGGCGGCCCGCAAGGACCTGTACGGCGATGCCTTCAACGAGGCGGCGCTGATGCGGCCCGGCCAGTACCTGACCCGCACCCTGGTCTACACCGACAACCGCGGCGTGGACGGGGCCATCAACGGCCTGGCCGCGCTGGTCGGCGGGACCTCGGGCCGGCTGCGGCGGCTCCAGACCGGATTCGTCCGCTCCTATGCCCTGTCCATGTTCGGAGGCGCGGCCGCCCTGGTGGCCGCGATCCTCTTCGCGAAGCTCTAAAGGGAGAGATGGAGATGAGCAGCTTTCCCTGGTTGACCACGATGGGTGTGGTCCCGCTGGTCGGGTCCGCGCTGGTGGCCACGTTGCCGAAGGAGAGGAGCGAGGCCGCCAAGAAGATCGCGCTGACCTTCAGCGTGGCCACCTTCGGCATCGCCGCCGCGATGGCCTCGCAGTTCAAGAAGGGCGGCGCCCGGTTCCAGTTCACCGAGAGCCACTCCTGGATCAAGTCCTTCCACATCAACTACGGCCTCGGGGTGGACGGCATCGCCCTGGTGCTGATCCTGATGACCACGGTGCTGATGCCGGTGGTGCTGCTGGCGGCCTGGAACGACGCCGACGAGGCACAGGTCGACGGCCGCCGCTCGGTGCGCGCCTACTTCTCGCTGTACCTGCTGCTGGAGACCATGATGATCGGGGTCTTCGCGGCCACCGATCTGTTCCTGTTCTACGTGTTCTTCGAAGCCATGCTGATCCCGATGTACTTCCTCATCGGAGGGTTCGGCGGGCCGCAGCGGTCCTATGCCGCGGTGAAGTTCCTGCTCTACTCGCTGTTCGGCGGTCTGTTCATGCTGGCCGCGCTGATCGGCCTGTACGTGGCCTCGGGCAAGCACCTGGGCACCGGGACCTTCGACTTCCAGACGCTGGCCAACGCCGTGAGCTCCGGCCAGCTGGGCATCAGCTCGGGCCTGGCCAAGGCGCTGTTCCTCGGGTTCTTCGTGGCCTTCGCCGTGAAGGCGCCGCTGTTCCCGTTCCACACCTGGCTGCCCGACGCCGCCGCCGAGGCCACCCCGGGCTCGGCGGTGCTGCTGGTCGGCGTGCTGGACAAGGTCGGCACCTTCGGGATGCTCCGGTACTGCCTGGAGCTGTTTCCCGGCGCCTCGAAGTTCTTCACGCCGCTGGTGATCGGGATGGCGATCGTCGGCACCGTGTACGGCGCGCTGCTGGCCATCGGCCAGACCGACATCAAGCGCCTGATCGCCTACACCTCGATCTCGCACTTCGGGCTGATCACCCTCGGGGTGTTCGCGATGACCTCGCGGGGCCAGAGCGGCGCCTCGCTCTACATGGTGAACCACGGCCTGTCGACCGGAGCGCTGTTCATCGTCGCCGGCTTCCTCATCTCCCGGCGCGGTTCGCAGCTGATCGACGACTACGGAGGCGTGAACAAGGTCGCGCCGAAGCTGGCCGGCGTGTTCCTGATCGCCGGGCTGTCCTCGCTGGCGCTGCCGGGCCTGTCCTCCTTCGTCTCGGAGTTCCTGGTCCTGGTCGGCACCTTCGAGCGCTACAAGGCGGTGGCGATCGTGGCCACCACGGCGATCATCCTGGCCGCGCTGTACGTGCTCTGGCTCTACCAGCGGACCATGACCGGCCCGCTGAAGGCCGGGCTGGAGGGCATGAAGGACCTGCGGGCACGTGAGGTGGTCGCCGTGGCGCCGCTGATCGCGCTGATCATCGGCCTGGGCTTCTACCCCAAGCCGGTGCTGGACGTCGTGAACCCCTCCGTCAACACCACTCTGCAGCACGTTCACAAGCAGGACCCGGCTCCGGCTCTGAACGCGACGCAGACTTCGGAGAAGGTGGACCAGAAGTGAGCGTTCTGACGAGTCTGCTCGCCGCCGCGCCGGGCGGCGCGGCGGCCCCGGGCGCCGGCTCCGCCACGGTGAGCACCTTCACGGCGCCGCAGGTGGAGTACCGGGCGCTGATGCCGATGCTGGTGGTGTTCGGCGCCGCCACGGTCGGCATCCTCATCGAGGCCTTCCTGCCGCGCTCGCGGCGCTACTGGGCCCAGGTCGCGGTGTCGCTGGCCGGGGTCCTGGTGGCCCTGGGCTTCGTGATCGCCAACCACGGCATGGCCGAGACCACCGCCGCCGACGCGGTGTCGGTGGACGGCGTCACGCTGTTCCTGCAGGGCACCATCCTGGCGCTGGCGCTGCTGGCACTGCTGCTGGTGGCCGAGCGCGGCACCTCGGTGGTCGACCTCGACGCGTTCACCGCGCAGGGCGCGACCACGCCGGGCTCCGGCGGCGAGCGCGCGGCGGACACCGCCGGGCTGCGGACCACCGAGGTCTTCCCGCTGATGCTGTTCTCGATCGGCGGCATGCTGCTGTTCCCGGCCGCGAACGACCTGCTGACCTCCTTCGTGGCGCTGGAGGTGCTGTCGCTGCCGCTGTACCTGCTGTGCGGGCTGGCGCGCCGGCGCCGCCTGCTGTCGCAGGAGGCCGCGATGAAGTACTTCCTGCTCGGGGCGTTCTCCTCGGCGTTCTTCCTGTACGGCATCGCGATGCTCTACGGCTACTCCGGCTCGGTGCGGCTGTCGGACATCGCGGCCTCGATCACCGCGGCCCCGCACTCGGACGTGCTGGTCCTGGTCGGGATCGCGCTGCTGGCGGTCGGGCTGCTGTTCAAGATCGGCGCCGTGCCGTTCCACTCCTGGACCCCGGACGTGTACCAGGGCGCGCCGACCCCGATCACCGCGTTCATGGCCGCGGCCACCAAGGTCGCCGCGTTCGGCGCCCTGCTGCGCATCGTCTACGTGGCGCTGCCGGGCCTGCGCTGGGACTGGCGGCCGGTGCTGTGGGGCGTGGCGATCCTGACCATGCTGGCCGGCGCGATCCTGGCGATCACCCAGCGGGACATCAAGCGGATGCTCGCGTACTCGGCGATCCTCAACGCCGGGTACATCCTGCTCGGCATCGTCTCCACGACCACCAAGGGCGTGAGCGCGACGCTGTTCTACCTGGCGGCGTACGGCTTCGCCACGATCGGCGCGTTCGCCGTGGTGACGCTGGTGCGCGAGTCGGTGCGCGGCGGGTCCGAGGCCGACGGCGACGACGACTCGATCACGATCGGCGGCGAGGCCACCGACCTGTCGGCCTGGGCCGGCCTCGGGCGGCGCTCGCCGCTGCTGGCGGCCTGCTTCACGGTGTTCCTGCTGGCCTTCGCCGGCATCCCGCTGACCTCCGGCTTCACCGGGAAGTTCGCGCTGTTCACGGCGGCGATCGACGGCGGCGCCTGGCCGCTGGTGATCGTCGGTGTGATCGCCTCGGCCGCGGCGGCGTTCTTCTACGTCCGTGTCATCGTGCTGATGTACTTCAGCGAGCCGCTGCGCGAGGAGGGGGCGGGGCCGGTCGTGGTCGTGCCCTCGCCGATGACCACGATCGCGCTGACCGTCTCGGTGGCGCTGACGATCGCGCTCGGCGTGGTCCCGCAGATGGCTCTGGACCTTGCGGACAAAGCGGCGTATTTCGTGCAGTAACGCCCCGCACGCACTGCGATGCCCCGGATCACTTCGGTGATCCGGGGCATCTTTTGCGGTATTCGCTAAGTATGAGAGGGCCGCGAGTGCGTTGACCGGCCGGGGCGCCTCTCCCTCGAAAGTGCTGCCAGATAACCTAGGACGAACATGTGAAGCACCTGTGACGAACGAGCGCGATCCCGACCCACCGC
>NZ_JAACYW010000246.1 GCF_015356825.1 Catenulispora rubra
AATTCTGAGTTGGTGGTCGGGAGCGGTGGTTCGGCAGCGGCGGCCAGCAGCCGATCAGCTGTCGCCGAGCACGGGCAGATCGGCGACCACGGTGCACGAGCCCGGCGCGATCTCGGTGAAGCCGGCGACACCTTCCGAGACAACTCCAGCGACCTCCAGATCGCCAACCCCTCCGGCGGCGCGATCTCCACCACCGCCGACCTCGCACGCTTCGCCCGAGCGCTGCTCACCCACCAGCTGCTCGACCCCGCGATGACCGCCACGCTCACCACCGGCAAGGTCACTGTGCACCGCCCCGGCGGTCCCGCGCAGGACTCCTACGCCTACGGCTTCGAAGACGCGCGGGTCAGCGGCGTCCGCGTCATCGGCCACAACGGCGGCACCCCGGGCTACGAAGGCCAGCTCGACATCTACCCCGACACCGGCACGACCGTCGCGATCATGTGCAACCAGGACCGCTCCCTGGTGCCCGCGATCCAGCGCACGGAGGCGATGCTGACCGGCTCCGGGGGCGCCCCGACCGGCTGAGGTGACAAATCTCTGATCCCCAACCCCTCACCACGGAGCCGCGCCATGCCTCAGGATGGGAGTCGTGAGCGGGAAATACGATCGCCTGGCCGCGATGATCGTCAAGGCACGGGAGGCGAGGGGCTGGAGCCAGTCCGACCTCGCCAGTCTGGCGTACGTGACGGAAGTGGTGATCGCGCGGGTCGAGGCAGGCAATCCCCCCAACGCGGTGGCCCTCAAAGCCGTCGAGCAAGCCCTCGGCTGGCTGCCCGGCATCTTCGACCTGATCCTCGGCGAGGACGCGTCGACCGAGAACGGCGTCGTCCTCGCCGCCGAAGGGGACGACGAGGACGACGGATCGGCGGAGCTGCGCGAGCTCACCGTGGACAGCAGCATCGACTGGGCCTAAGGATTTCTGGAGCAGGACCTCAGGAGAACGACCTCAGGAGAACAACTCCCCGAGCAGGAACTCATCCCGCCGACCGTCGCTCCACCTCGCCACGAGACATTCGCCGGTCACCGCGATCGTGACCGGCACCAACCCGTTCCTGGACCGCCCAAGACGGTGCGCCGAGACGTACACCGTCGGCAGCCCCGGCACCGGCGAAGCCGTCAGGTAAGGCGTGGCACTGAATTCTCCGAAGGCGTTGCCGCCTCGATACCTGGCGACACCCGAGCCGGTCCAGCCGTGCAGGGGAACGAGATCCACGGTCACATCACCACCGTGCAGCGAAATCCCGCCGCTGTCCGTGATCCACTCGTCGGCAAAGGGCTTCCGCGCACTCGTAGCCGCACCGGCACCCACACCCGCCACCGCGAACGAGCCCTCCCGCACCGTCCACCCAACCGGCGCCGTAACCAGATGCGCGCGCAACTCATAACCCTGATGCAGCACCGAAAGACTGACCACACGCGCCCCCGGCACATCGACCCCGCCCATCCGCGGCCGGAACCACGACGCGGCCCAGCCCTCGCCGGTCACCGTCCCGCGCAGCCCCTCACGCCGAGCCGCCCGCCCCCACTCGTCGACCAGCGCCAACGTCCCGTCGACCCCGTCAGCGAAAGCGTCGCCGACGCCGGGCGCGGTATGCGTGGAGTAGCCGATCGAAGCGTAGTGCGGATCGCCCCTCCCGGTGTCCGGATCGACGACGTGATCGCTCGCGTGGTTCGCGATCTGCACAACGCCATCGCCGGAACGGATCACCCAGCCGACCTCCCGCAGAGTCCTGACACAATCAGCACGCTCCGACGGCTGCGGCTGCTCCGCCTCGGTCCACAGCGGATGCCCGGCCGGCGCGGCCAGACCGAGGAACCCCATCCCCGCGAAGTACGGAGAGCCGGGCCCGCTGTAGACCTGGCACATCGGCAGGAACTCCTCGGCGCTCCAGCCGAGCGACGGTGCTCCGTCGACGCCGACCCCCAAATCGGCCGTGAAGCGCCGCAACACCCCGCTGGCCAACCGCCGCGTCGCGCCCGCCGCCTCACTCCCCACCCCGGCCAAAGCCGCGGTCCACAATCCGCCGAGCACGGCCTGCCGATACGTCAGCGAACGTCCCTGATGCAACGACGAACCGTCGGCCGCGAACAGCAACGCATAGGAATCGGCGAACTCGCCCAGCCGCCCCAGATACCGTTCCCGACGCTCAACGGGTTGATCAGAGAGCTGATACCACTGCCACAGGAAGGGATGGATCACCCACGAGTTGTAGTGGTCCACCCGATTCCCGTGCCCCGTCGTCGGGCTGATCGGGCCGTCGTTGTACCAGCCGTCGCCGAGATACCAGGACTCGAACAGCTCCACGTCCTCCTGCGCGTGACCGCCCGGGACGTCGTACCCCGCCGAGACCAGGAACCCCTCGATGACTGCCGTGAACAGCAGCCAGTTGTTGTCCGATCCGTGTTTCACCGCGTGGTGGATGAGCCATTCGGCCGTCTGCTCGCGCAGCTTGTCGTCCAGCCGGTCCCAGAACCGCGTGCGGCTGATCGCGAGCCCGAAGGCCAGGTTCGCGGCCTCGACGATCGGCTGCGGCGTGCCGTTCCACTGCTTGATCTCGTTCACCCCGATGGCCTTGCCCCAGCGGTCGGGGCTGTCCGGGGCCATCGCGGCGGCCAGGCCGCGCGCGTAGAAATCGGCGTGGCAGTACGGATCGGCCTCCCGGCCGGTCAGTAGCGGCGCCGCTATCAGGAAGCTGCGAGCGAAGCCCTCGATGCCGTCGCTGCGGATCCCGGCCGCCGAGGGCCTGCCGGGCGGCGTGATCAGACCGCCGGCGGCGGAGGCGTGGCGGCGGGCGGTCAGCAGCCAGTGGTCGGCCACCGCCTCCCAGTGCGCGCGGGTCCAGCCGGTGTAAGAGGACTGACTGCGGTCTTCGGAAGGCAGTCGCAGGTCGTTCATGAGTGCGGTGGTCCTCAGGGCGTGCGCCGCAGCCGCGGCGTGAAGGTGGAGTGGAAGATGGTCGACGCGGCGCCGACCGCGACCGCCTCGCTGCTGTTCACCGAGCGCTCGACGCGGATCCGGCGCAGCCGGCGGGCGGTGGGGTAGGCGTTCACGGCGTGCTCGATCTCGGTGAGCCAGACGTCGGCCACCTCGCCGGTGAAGAACGGCCCGCCGACCACCACGAGGCCGACGTCCAGCAGGTCGATCACCGACAGCACGCCGCGGCTGACCGCCTTCGCCGCCTCCTGCACGGTCAGCTTCGCGCGCTGCCGGCCGATCTGGCGCGAGGCCTGCGAAGCCTGATCCGCTGGGGCGTAGCTGCCCGGGTTGCACTCGGGCAGGATCTCCGGCCGGCCGGACTCGTCGAACCGGCCGAGGGTGACGGCGCACAGCTGGCCGAACTCGCCGGCGTTCGCGGTCAGGCCGCGGTAGAGGTCGCCGTTGAGGAACAGCCCGGTGCCGACGCCGGTCCCCAGATACAGGTAGACGAAGTCGCAGGCGCGGCTGTCGCGGCCGATCCAGCGCTCGCCGACGGCCGCCGCCGAGCAGTCCTTCTCGATCACGATCCGGCAGGAGAAGCGGCGCTCCAGCAACGTGCGCAGCGGCACGTCGCGCAGCACCGACATCAGCGGCGGGTCGAGCACCGTGCCGGAGACGGTGTCCACCGGGCCCGGCGTGGCCACCCCGATGCCGAGGAAGCCCTCCTCCCAGCGGCCGTGCCCGGCCTGGTCGAGCACCGTCTCGCCGAGATCGGCGATCTGGTTCACCACCGCGCCGGGGCGCGGGTCGGAGGTGATCGGCTCGGCGCGCCGGGCCACCACCCGGCCCGAGAGGTCGACCAGCACGGCGGTCAGCACGTGCGGGTCGATGTGGATGCCGAGCGCGTGCGCGGCGCCGTCGCGCAGGCGGACCGGGCTGCTCGGCTTGCCGACGGCAGAGTGGCGCTGCCGTTCCTCGACGAGCAGGCCCCGCTGGATCAGCGAGCGGGCGATGCGGGACACCGACTGCTGGGTGAGCCGGGTGCGGTCGGCGATCTCGCCGCGCGTGATCCGGCCGGCCAGCCGCACCGTCTCGATCACCACGCATTCGTTGAACGAGCCGAGGTCGATCTGGTTGGCCCCGCCGCCGGTCGCCGGGCCGGAGTGGCCCGACGCGGACAGCGGCAGCGTCGGCGGCGCGGCCGACGGCGCCGGGAGCGGTTCGCGGATCCAGCGGACCCGGGCCGGCTCGGCGCTGTCGACGTAGCGTGACAGGACCGAGGCCACGTCGAGCAGCACGCGCGTGGAGGACTCCGGATGCCGGGCCGCGTCCAGGGCCAGCACGGCCCGGGTGAACGAGAGCCCGGTGGTCCGCTCCGGAGGCTGGTGGACCGTGATGCCCAGATGCGAGCAGCGCTCGGCGATCTGGGTCTGTAACGGCCGCACAGTGTTCGGCACGGCGCGCAGGATGACCGCGTGCAGCTCCGGCAGCGGATGCGTGCGGCGGACCGCGTCCAGGAAGGTGCCGACGCGGTCGGCGTCCGGAACCGATCCTGCCGGTACCGCTGAGCCCGCTGGTCCGCTTGGCCCGCCTGATCCTGCTGGTCCGCCCGGCCCGCCTACTCCAGACCGCACCGCTTCGGCCTCGGCGGCGGATGTCGCCTCGGCCAAAGCGTTCCCGACCGCCGCCAGCGCGTACGGATCGACGGCCGGCTCGGACGAAGCCGGCGGAACCGAGGCGACCGAGCGGCCGGCCAGCACCAGCACCGTGCATCCGGCGTCGAGGTGCAGGCCGACCGGCCACAGGTCGCTCGGCTCCAGCGCCGGCGTGACCGGGATCTGCGGGACGGTCAGCCGGCTGCCGCTGAGGTTCCAGCGGTGCCGGGTCTCGGCGACCACGGTGTGCGAGCAGCCCAGGCGCCGCGCCACCATCCGCGACGTGCGGGCGTCCGGCGTGGAGGTCAGGATGCTGGCCACGATCTCGCCCTCGTCGACCGCCGAGGGACGGCCGGTGCGGGCCCGGTCCACCAGGCCCTCGATGCCCTCGACGGCGTACCGCTTGCGCCAGGTGCTCACCGTCTGCCGGGAGACGCCGAGCCGCCGGGCGATGTCGGCGTTGCGCAGACCCTCGGCCGCCAGCAGCACGATCGAAGCGCGCAACGCCTGCTGACCGTCGCCGTCGGCCCACCGGCGCAGCACCGAGTGCCCGTCGGCACCCGGCGCCGCGCCGGCAGAGGGCTCCTCACCCATTCGACGAACCGGGGGTCAGGCGCAGCGTGAGGATCTGGAAGGGACGCAGGGTCAGGCCGAGCCCGCCGTCCTCGACGGTCGCCGGGTCGGTCGGCCGCTCCAGCAGGTCGGTGACCGTCGCGGCGGACACCGGGAACCTGACGGCCAGCCGCGCCGCGGCCCGGCCGCCCCGGGACTCGTAGAGGCGGACCACCACGTCCCCGGAGTGGTCGTCGGCGAGCTTGACGGCCTCCACGACCACGTCGGGGTTGTCGACGGTGACCAGCGGGCGCGCGCCGTCGCCGGCTGAGGCTGTCATCGCCGCCGGAACCGCGCGCAACGGCAGGTTGAGGGCGTGCGCCTCGGCCAGCGCCGCGCGCGTGTCGGCGCCGGGCACGACGGCGTAGGAGAACCGGTGCTGCCCGAGATCGGCCTGCGGATCCGGGGAGTTCGGCGCACGCAGCAGGGTCAGCCGCACTGTCGTGGTGCTTCCCCCTTCCGGCCGGGTCAGACGCGAAGCATCGTAACCGTACGTCGAGTCGGTGATCAGCGCCGTGCCCCAACCGTGTTCTCCGACGTGGATCCAGCGGTGCGCGTACACCTCGAACCGGGCCGCGTCCCACGAGGTGTTCTCGTGCGTCGGCCGGCTGACGTGGCCGAACTGGATCTCGGCGTCGGTGTGCTCGGCGTGCACGTCCAGCTGCCACGCGGACTTCAGCACCGCATCGCGCTCGCGCCAGTCGATGTCGGTGACGACGTCGAGGCGGTGCGAACCGGCCGCGAGCCGGAGGTCCTGCACGATGTGCGACTCGCCGAACGACCGCGCCACGCGGACGGTCGCCACCAGCGGGCCCTCATCGATCAGGGTGACCACGGCCCCTTCGGTGAGGTCGGTCCGGACGTTGCGGTAGTGCCGCTCCAGGTTCCACGCCGGCCACAGGTTCGGCTGGTCGCGGTGCAGCTGGAGCAGGTTGCCGGCGCCGCCGGGGGCGATCGCGTCGCGACCCAGGGCGAGGTCGCGGACCGAGCGGAGCAGGCCGTCGGAGTCGACGCGCACCTCGATGATCCCGTTGGTGAGCTCGAAGCCGCCGTCGGAGCTGACGACGACCACCGGTGCGAGTCCGCCGAGCTCGGGTGCCAGGGGCCCGACACCGAGCGCTGGCACGTCGGCGACGGCCGCGACCCGGCCGTCGGCCAGAACCTGCGACGCCGTGTCGGACGACGGTGCCGCCGACAACAAAACCACCTCGCGCCGGTCATGTGCCGCAGCGTTCAACACAGCAGTCGTCTCATTGCTACCGGCCAGCGCCTCGGCGGCCTGCGAGATCACCGCCTCCAGCCGCGCGTGGATCCTCCCGTACACCGCCTCGGCCTCGCGGTGCACCCAGGCGATCGACGTGCCGGGCAGGATGTCATGGAACTGATGAAGCAGCACCTGCTGCCACAGATCGTCCAGTTCCTCGTGCGGATAAGCGGCCCCGGTCCGCACCGCGGCCGTCGCCGACCACAGCTCGGCCTCCCGCAGCAGCGCCTCCGAGCGCCGGTTGCCGCGCTTGGTGCGCGCCTGGCTGGTGTACACGCCGCGGTGGTACTCCAGGTACAGCTCGCCGCGCCAGACCGGCAGGTTCTGGTACTCGGCGCGGGCTTCCTGGAAGAACTCCGAAGGGTTCTGCACCTCGACGCGCGGCGACCCTTCCAGGTCGCGCAGCCGGCGGGCCCGCTCCAGCATCTCGCGGGTGGGGCCGCCGCCGCCGTCGCCGTGGCCGAACGGGGCCAGCGACACCGTGGCGCCGCCCTTGTCGCGGAAGTTGGACTCCGCGTGCGCCAGCTGCCGTCCGGTGAACTCGGCGTTGTAGCTGTCGATCGGCGGGAAGTGGGTCAGGATCCTGGTTCCGTCGATGCCCTCCCAGGCGAAGGTGTGGTGCGGCAGCTCGTTGGTCTCGCTCCAGTGCAGCTTCTGCGACAGGAACCACTCCGCGCCGGCCAGCCGGGCCAGCTGCGGGTAGGCGGCGGTGTAGCCGAACGAGTCCGGCAGCCAGACGCCGTCCTGCTCGATGCCGAACTCCTCGGCGAAGAACCGGCGCCCGTACACCAGCTGCCGGGCCAGCGCCTCGCCGCCGGGCATGTTGCCGTCGGCCTCCACCCACATGCCGCCGACCGGCACGAAGGTGCCCTCGCCGACCGCCTTGCGCATGCGCTCGAACAGCTCGGGACGGGAGTTCTTGACCCACGCGTACTGCTGCGCCGAGGAGCAGGCGAAGATCAGCTCGGGGTACTCCTCGGCGAGCGAGAGCACGTTGCTGAAGGTGCGGACGCACTTGCGCATCGTCTCGCGCTGCGGCCACAGCCACGCCGAGTCGATGTGCGCGTGGCCGACGCCGCTGATCCGGTGCGCCGAGGCGTGCGCGGGCCGGGACAGCACCTCGGTGAGCTCGGCGCGCGCCGCGCCGGCGGTGCCGGCCACGTCTGCCGGGTCGGTGGCGTCGGCGGCGCGGGCCAGGGCCCGCATGATCTCGTGCCGGCGCGGGCCCTCCAGCGGCAGCTCGCGCATCAGCTGGTCCAGTACCTCCACGTCGTGGATCAGGTGCCAGACCTCGTCGTCGCGCACCGCCAGGTCGGCGGAGACCAGCCGGTACAGCGGGTCGGCGCCGGCCGTGGCGCGGTCGCCGAAGTGGGTGTTGCGGCCGTGTGCGCTCTCGATGCCGGGGTTGGCGGCGGCCTCCACGAGGAAGTCCACCGCCGCGCCGGCTTCGGCGCGAGCGCTGACGAGGACGTCGCGGTTCATCGGGTGCAGGCCGTGCACGGCTTGGCCGTCCAGCGTGTGCACCAGGCCCTCGGCCTGGCCACCGGGCCCGCGGGTCGGGTCGAATCCGAGGTCGAACACGGCCTCCACGCGCCGTCCGGCCCATGCGGCCGGAACGGTGCCGGAGAACCGGAACCAGGTGGTGGACCAGGGACCGCCCCACGTCTCGCCGATCTCGAACGGCCGGTATCGGCCTTCCGGGACGGCGAGAGCCTCGGCCACCGGCACGGGTTCGCCGGGGACGTGCCAGGCGCTGACGGTCAGCGCGGTGCGCTCGGGGTGGAGAGCGGGATGGAGAACGTGGCTGAGATACCGCGTGATGCGGTCTTCCACCAGTTTGCGGTCGTCGTGCACGGTGGGGCGGTCCCTTCGAAACGGCGGTGCGGAAGTGCGTCAGGTGCCCGGCGTCAGCCGGTGGTGGACAGGGTTGCGTTGCTGACACTCAGCGTCACGCTGCTGACATACAGCGGCTTGGTGGGGTCCGTGACCGCCAGGCGGAGGTCGGCGGAGAGGTTCTGCAGCTCGTTGAACTGCACGTCGGTGAGCGTCACGGTCGCGGTCTGCCAGCTGCCGGTGCCGCTCCCGGCCACGGTCGGCCCGCCGAAGTACGGGGCCGTGGTCGAGTCGTACTGCACCTGGAAGCCCTGGCCCGCGACGGACCAGTAGGTGA
The DNA here is from genome assembly GCF_015356825.1 of Catenulispora rubra. Classification (GTDB taxonomy): domain Bacteria; phylum Actinomycetota; class Actinomycetes; order Streptomycetales; family Catenulisporaceae; genus Catenulispora; species Catenulispora rubra. The sequence goes on from NZ_JAACYW010000246.1 coordinate 8,622, forward strand.
CCTGCGCGGTCACCGTCGAAGCCTTGGCGACCTGGCTGGACGGGTCCAGCTGGAGGTACACGTTGGCCGGCGTGACGCCGCTCTGCGCGGAAGTCCAGGTCTCATAAGCGGTCTGGCCGCCCTGCGTCACCTGGATCAGGTTGCCGTCGCCGCCCTGGCCGGTCGCGCCGACGGACATGTAGATCAGGCCGCCGCCGCTCTGTCCGGCCGTGCCGGTGACGGACGTCGCGCCGCTGCTGTTCCCGGGACACGAGGCCGGGACCGGGGTGCCGGCCGGAGCCGCGCCCGGCAGCACCGACCACTGGTCGAGCTGCGCCGACTTCATCGCGACCGGCACGCAGACGCTGCCGTCCGCGAGCAGCTTCTGGGCCGGTGCCTGGCCGGTGAGCGCGTCCACGACGTGGTAGGTGCCGCGGACCAGGTTCAGGCCCTTGGGGTGCAGCGTGACCGAGCCGGTGTAGCCGTAGTTCGAGTTCACCTCGCCGAGCGTGACCATGGAGCTGCGGTGGTTCGCCGCGGTCGCGGGCACGACCTGGAGCGCGTGCTGGCTGGTCAGATCGGCGTAGGCCGGTGCGTAGGTAGCGAGCTGGGATCCGTTGCTCAGCACCGTTCCGCCGGCGTTCTGGTAGGCGGCGATGTTGGCGTCGGAGCCGTTCATCGGCAGCACCGCGCGGTAGTGCGACAGGCTGTCGGCGTGGTTCGCGAGCTCCTCGCTGGTGACGACGGAGAACCCGGCCTGGTAGCCGGCCCACAGCGCGCCGATGCTGTTCTCGACGCCGTTCAGGTTGCCGCCGCTGTCGTTGCCGCGGGCCGTCGAGTAGTCGATGTAGACCGCGACCGGCTGGGTCGGGTACGAGCCGGAGATCTTCTGGAGCACCGGCAGCCAGGAGATGTAGATCGGGTATCCGATGACGTCCTTGTCGGTGCCGTCGTGGATGAAGAAGTCCTCGCCGCCGCCGTTCGGCAGCGTCATGGGGTACATGGACAGCCAGTTCACGGCCTCGGCCGGGATCTGGTCGTTGGTGCCGAAAACGGTCCATTCCTGCGCGACCGGCACGTGGTACGCGCGGCCCAGGCTGCCGAACAGCAGGCTCAGGCCCGCGGAGTTCGCGGCGTCCTCGACGACCGTGGCGTGGTACTTCCGGGCCAGGTTGAAGATGTCCGGCAGGTTGCCCAGCTGCGGGGCGTTGGATATGTGCCCGCCGAAGTAGTAGAACAGCGGCCCGTTGCTGACCTTGCGGACGGCGGCGGTGAGCCGGCCGTACGTGTCCTGCACGCTCCACTGACGGAACGCCTGGTAGACGCCGTCCAGAGCGGCGCCCGGCAGGGCGGCCGGCACCTGGTCGAACGAGGTGTACGTGGTGTTGTACTTCGCGTTGAAGGCGGCGACGGTCTTGTAGGTGGCCGGCAGCCAGCCGGCGTGGAAGTACGCGATGTCCGCCGGAGCCCAGCCGCCCTCGCCGGGGCCGTCCAGCCACTGCGCGTCGAGGTGGCCGTAGTCCATGAACGACCCGCCGTACGCCGGGTTGTGCGTGATGTGCGCGACGGTGCTCGTGACGTAGGCGAAGTAGTCGTCCTGCTCCGTCCGGTCCCACCACGCCAGCGCGACACCGGTGGCGCCGGTGCTGGTCACCTCGTGGTCGGTCTCGAAGGTCGCGGGGCTGCCGCGCCAGCCGGACTGCCAGAAGATCGGCACCAGCTTGACCCCGGCGGCCTTGGCGTTGGCCAGCTCGGTGTCCAGCTCCGAGAAGTCGAACGTGCCACGCGACGGCTCCAGCTTCGACCACGGCATGTTGAGCTCGGCGCGGTCGATCCCCTTGGCCTTGATGGCCGCGAAGTCCGCCGTCGACCATGGCGTGCCGTTGTTGTCGAACTGGAACTGGCTGGCCCAGTAGTCGGAGCCGCCGTGGTGTGCCTTCGTGCTCTGATCGGCCGCGCTCGCGGCCGTGACCTGCGATGTCGTCGGATGTGCTGGTGCGGGGCCGGCGGCCGCGTACTGGGCGAGAGCCACAGTCGCCGCGAGACCGCAGACCAGTGGGATCGCTCCGCGTCGAACCGTGCGCAGCATCAGTTCCCCCTTCAGGGGTTTGCAGATGGCGGGTGGGTTGTTTCCTCCAGGACACGCGCCGTCGGCGACGTGAAGAGTATGTAACTCCAAGAGTGTTAGTCCGACAAGCCTTCTCATCGACGTGCCGTATTGAACCGCTCTGATCAGTGCTTATGCCACTTGGCGATCACTGCTTTTACGGTTCTCGGTGTCAGGGAAGTCTTTTCACCTCGACAAACCTTGACCCCGCCGTCCCTCCGATTCGATACTTCGGGCACCTCCAGGACTTCGCAACGCCGCTGTGAAAAGCGGTGCCAGCCCGTCGGCCGTGACCTCCCAACTCTTCTTCGAGGAGCCGTCATGGCCAGATCAACATCTTTGTTCCCGATACGGCATCGCCGCGCCCTCGCGGCGCTCGCCGCGCTGCCCCTCGCCGCAGGCCTGGCCGCCTGTGGCAGTAGCAGCGGCAGCAGCGGTTCGGGGTCTTCGCAGACCCTCACCATCGCGATGTGGACGAACCCGGCCGCCGTCGCGCAGACCCAGAAAGTGGACGCCCAGTTCGAGAAGGCGCACCCGGGCGTCAAGATCAAGCTGCAGACCGCGCCGACCGCCGCCAACGCGTGGCCGACGCTGTGGCAGAGCCTGGTCTCGGCCAAGAGCGTGGACGTGTTGGCGCAGTTCCCGCCGACCCCGCACTCCTTCCCGCCGGCCTCGACCGGCATCATCCCGCAGGGCACTCCAGCGCTCATCCAGTCCGGGCAGTTCGTCGACATGACCAACCAGTCCTTCATGAAGCGCTTCGATCCTGCGGCCCAGAAGTACGCCATGGGCTACAACAGCGGGACCTACGGCGTGATGACGGCCGAGTACGTCAACAACTCGGGCATGTTCTACAAGAAGGACATCCTCGCCAAGTACGGGCTCTCGGTCCCGACGACCTACGGCGAGTTCATCAGCGATCTGGACACCCTCAAGTCGAAGGGGGTCACGCCGCTGTACGTGGCCGGCAAGGACGGCTACCAGAGCATCCCGTGGTTCGGCATCATGAACCAGCTGCTGATGCAGGACAAGCCGAGCGCCGACGCCGCGGCGCTGTGGGAGAAGCGAGCTGAGGACTTCTGGAGCGGCGCCCAGACCTGGAACGACCCGGTCTACGCCGACACCGCACAGCGCTACGAGAAGATCCTGTCCTACATGGAGCCCAACGCCGCCGGCGTGCCCGCGCAGTCGGCGCCGGGGGTCTGGGCCGCGAAGTCCAATGACTTCCCGTTCTTCTTCGACGGCTCCTACGACGGCAACACCATCGCGCAGGACAACCCGGGCTTGAACTTCGGGTTCATGGCGATGCCGGGTGCCGACGACGCCGGCTGGAACCGCCCCGTCCTGGCCCCGGACCTGTCCTGGGTCGTGCCCACGTGGTCCAAGAACCAGCAGCTGGCGATGGAGTGGCTGGACCTGTTCACCCAGCCGGACAACTACGCGGCCTGGCTGAAGGCCACCGGATCGATCTCGACCGAGCCGTCGGTGCCGACGCCCACGCTGCCCTGGACCGACTGGCTGGCCGCGCACGCCTCGGAGGGCTACCCGAACGTCCAGCAGCCCTGGACCTCCACCAAGTTCCCGAAGGTCGCCGGCGACGTCGACCGGACCAAGATGCAGCCGTTCGGGTCGCAGACCCCCGCGGACGCGCTCAAGCAGGCCGCTGACGCGTACAAGTCGGCAGCGGGGCACTGACCTGTGAGCACCATCCCCTTCGGTACGAAGCGGACACGGCGGTGGCTGCCCTGGGCCTCCATCGCCGTGCCCACGATCGGCTGGCTGGTCTTCGGGTTGTTCCCGTCGGTGTCGACCGTGTTCTTCTCCTTCACCGAGTACTCCGGCTTCCCGGGCACCCCCCTGCACTTCTGCGGGCTGTGCAACTACAGCAACGCGTTCAACAGCTCCTGGAGTGACTTCTCCGCCTCCGTGACGGTGACGCTGAAATACATCGCCGGGGTCACGGTCCTGCAGATCGCGATCGGCCTCGGACTGGCGCTGCTGCTGCGCCACCGGCGGCGCGGGTTCGGGCTCTACCGCGCGCTGATCTTCATGCCGCAGATCTTCTCGGTGACCATCGTCGGCGTGCTGTTCTCGCTGGTGTTCGACCCGCAGAACGGGCCGGCCGAGCCGATCCTGCACGGAGCGTTCGGGATCAACACCGCGTTCCTCGGCGACAAGAACTGGGCGCTGTCGCTCGTCGTCCTGATCAATGTCTGGATGTTCAGCGGCTACACCATGCTGGTCTACATCGCGGCGCTGCGCCGGATCCCGCCGGAGCTGTACGAGGCCGCCTCGCTGGACGGCGCCGGCCGGTTCCGGACCTTCCGGCACATCACCTGGCCGCTGCTGGCGAACGCCACCACGGTGAACGTGTTCCTGACCGCCATGGGCTGCGTCGGCGAGTACGCCCTCATCAGGGTGCTGACGGACGGCAACTACGGCACCAAGACGCTGGGCATGTACATGTTCGACACGGCGTTCGGGGTGAACCCGTCGCTGGGCTACGGGTCGATGCTGGCCGTGGCGCAGTTCGTCATCACCCTGGTGATCGGCAGCGTGCTGCTGGTCTTCCTGCGCCGCCGGGAGGTGACGTTGTGAGCGTCATCGACATCCACGCCGACGACAGCCGTGCGCGGCGTGCCGTCCGCACCGGCGGGCTGCAACTGGCCTGTCTGGTCATCTCAGTGGGCTTCTTCGCGCTCCCGCTGGTCTACCTGGCGCTGCAGGCGTTCAAGACGAACAACGAGTTCCTGAACAACCCGACCGGCCTGCCGCACCCGTGGACGACGTCCAACTTCAGCAGCGCCTGGAGCCAGGGCGACTTCTCCAACGAGATGGTCAACAGCCTGCTGTACGCCATCGTCCCGGACGTGGTCACCCTGGTTCTCGGCGTGTTCCTCGCGTTCCCGATCTCCCGCGGCTGGTTCAAGCACTCCAACGCGCTCTACGGGTTCTTCGTGTTCTCCGGGTTCCTGCCCGCCGGGCTGATCCCGCTGTTCATCGAGGCGCAGAAGATCGGCACGTACAACAGCCGGATCGGCTACCTGATCATGACCTCGCTGACCGGCGCCGGGTTCTTCTTCTTCGTCGGCTACATCAAGACCATCCCGCGCGAGATGGACGAGGCCGCGGCCCTGGACGGCTGCGGGTACATCCGCTACATCTTCACCATGATCATCCCGCAGATGAAGCCGGCGCTGGCCACCTTCGGCATCTTCGGCTTCGTCGCGGGCTGGAACAACCTGATCCTGCCCCTGGTCATGCTCAACGACCAGAGCCTGTGGCCGGTCACCCGAGGCCTGTTCTCGTTCTTCGGCCAGTATTCCTCGCAGTGGCCGCTGGTCGCGGCCGCGACCATCATCGTGGCGCTGCCGATCCTGGTGGTCTTCGTGATCCTGCAGCGGAACCTGGTCGAGGGCGTCGCCGGCGGGGCGGCGGCCGGGAGCGGCGGAGTGGCAGTGGCACAACCTGTGGAGAACAACGAATGACAGACCAGACACATCAGGGTTCGACGACCAAGCGCGCCCTGGTCGTGCGCGGCGGCTGGGACGGCCACGTCCCGGTCCCCGCGAGCGACCGGTACGCCATGGCGCTGAAGGACGACGGCTACGACGTCACGGTCTCCGACACCCTGGACAGCTACCTCGACGCGGACCTGCTCGCCGACACCGATCTGATCGTGCAGTGCTGGACCATGGGCCAGATCACCGGCGACCAGACCACCGGCCTGATCCGGGCGGTGCGCGCCGGGACCGGCTTCGCCGGCTGGCACGGCGGCGTCATCGACGCCTTCCGGAGTGAGACCCGGTACCAGCTGATGACCGGCGGCCAGTTCGTGCACCATCCGCGCGAGTTCACCACGTACACGGTGCGCGCGACGGCCGGACACGCCGAGCACCCGATCATGGCCGGGATCAGGCCGTTCACCGTCACCACCGAGCAGTACTACCTGCACATGGACCCGGCGGTCGAGGCCATCGCGGTCACCGACTACGCGGAGGACCCGGACGCCCCGGAACTGGCCGGCGTCGTCATGCCGGTCACGTGGACCCGGCAGTGGGGGGCCGGCCGGGTGTTCGTCACCGCGGTCGGACACCGGGTCGCCGACCTGGAAGTGCCCGAGGTGGACCAGATGATCAGGAGGGGAATGGCATGGGCGACCCGGTGAGCGGGACGACGGCGGCCGGCGAGGACGGTTCGGTGTTGCGCGTCGGCGTGGTCGGCGTGGGGAACATCAGCGGGCAGTACTTCCAGGCGGCGCCGCGGTTGCCCAATCTGCGGATCACCGCGATCGCCGACCTGGACGCGGAGCGCGCGGCCAAGGTCGCCGCCGACGTCCCCGGCGCCCGCGCCGCGAAACCGGCCGAGCTGTACGCGGCCGAGGACGTCGACCTGGTCCTGAACCTGACCATCCCCGCCGCACATGCCGAGGTTGCGCAGGCCGCGATCGCTGGCGGCAAGCACGTGTACGGCGAGAAGCCGCTCGCCGCCACCACCACCGAGGCGCGTTCCGTGTTGGAGGCGGCCGAGCGCGCGGGGGTGCGCGTCGGATGCGCGCCGGACACTGTGCTCGGCACCGGGATCCAGACGGCGCGCGCCGCGCTGGACGCCGGGGACATCGGCGTGCCGGTGGCGGCGACCGCGTTCATGGTCACGCCGGGCCACGAACGCTGGCACCCGGACCCGGAGTTCTACTACCGCCCCGGTGGCGGTCCGCTGCTGGACATGGGGCCGTACTACCTCACGGCCCTGGTGACGCTGCTCGGCCCGGTGAAGCGCGTGGTGGGGATGAGCTCCACTCTTCGGCCGACTCGCACCATCGGCAGCGGACCGCGGGCCGGCACCGAGTTCGCGGTGGAGGTGCGGACGCACGTCACCGGGGTGCTGGAGCACGCGAACGGCGCGCTGTCGACGCTGGTGATGAGCTTCGACGTGTGGGCCGGGCAGCTGCCGCGGATCGAGGTGTACGGATCGCAGGGCTCGCTGGAGGTGCCGGACCCCAACGGGTTCGACGGCGAGGTGAGCATCTTCCGGGCCGGGGCCAAGGAGTGGGAGAAGGTGCCGGAGCTCGGCGGGTACCGGAACGCCTCGCGCGGCTACGGCGTCTCGGACCTGGCCCGGGCGCTCGCCGAGGGCGTGCCGCACCGGTCGAACGGCGCGCTGGCGTTCCATGTGCTGGACGTCATGGAATCGCTGCTCGCCGCCGCGGAGAGCGGGGAGTCGGTGACGATCGGCAGTACGTGCGAGCGGCCTGCGGCGGTCCCGGCCCAGGCCCGACCCGAAGTTCAGTGACCCCTGCCCGTCACCCTGCTTCGCCGGCTCCGCCCGCCTCGGCGCGGCGAAGCAGGGCGGCGGGCCGTAGCCCTGGAGCCAGAACCTTGACCGTCCGCCCGCCGCGCCCGACCGCGCTGTTCGCGATGCACCCCGACTCCCTGCCCCGCCTGTTCCCGCCGCGGGTCACCGACCGCCTCCGCGAACTGGTCGACATCGACGCCTGCCTGGTCGCCGACGACTTCCGCCAGCCCGATGCAGTCCGCGCCCTGGCCGCGACCGAAGTCCTGATCACCAGCTGGGGCAGCCCGCCGATCGACCGCAAGGTGCTGGACGCCGCCCCCCGCCTGCGGGCGATCGTGCACGCCGCCGGCACCGTGCGCGGCTACGTGACGGACGCGGTCTGGGAGCGCGGCCTCCTGGTGTCGTCGATGGCGCAGGCCAACGCCATCCCGGTGGCCGAGTTCACCCTCGCCGCGATCCTGCTGGCCGGCAAGAACGCCTTCGTCCTCCGCGAATCATTCACCGACCAGCGCGGCGCCCCCGACCCAAACCGCGAACGCCGCCGGGACACCCTCGGCAACCACCACCGCCGAATCGGCATCATCGGCGCCTCCCGCGTAGGCCGCCGCCTGCTGGAGCTGCTGCGCCCACTGGACTTCGACGTCTACCTGAGCGACCCCTACATCGGACCGACCGAAGCCACCGACCTCGGCGCGATCCTCCTGTCCCTCGACGACCTCCTCCGCAGCAGCGACATCGTCACCCTGCACGCCCCCGACCTCCCCCAAACCCGCGGCATGCTGAACCGCCGCCGCCTAGCCCTGATCCCAGACGGCGCCACCCTGATCAACACCTCCCGCGGCGCCCTCATCGAAGCCGAGGCGCTGACCGCCGAACTGGTCTCCGGCCGCCTCAACGCAGTCCTCGACGTCACCGACCCCGAGCCCCTACCGAAGGACTCCCCGCTGTACCGCCTGCCGAACGTCTTCCTCACACCGCACATCGCCGGCTCCCTCGGGAACGAGCTGTCGCGGATCGGCGACGCAGTGGTGGCGGAGGTCGAGCGGCTGGTCGGAGGCGAGCCTTTGCAGCACCAGGTGATGCGGTCGGACTTGGATCGGGTGGCCTGAATAGCGGCGAGCGGCGAGCGGGGCCGGTGGTGTGGTGAGGGGGTCCGAAGGACCATGCGGGGTGTTGGTTCTGGGTCCCTCGCCGCGTCAGCGGGCGCAGCCAACCTGCCCGGGCCGGTGGTGTCAAGCCGGACGAAACCGGACCGAAGCAGCAGCGATCCGGCTTTACACCACCGGACCGGGCTGGTTCCGTTTACGGCGATGACGCGGCGAGGGACCCAGAACCTTGGCGACCACAAGCAACACCGCCACTGACCAGCGCGACGCAGGCAACAGCGGATAGAAAGCCGAACAGTCGCGGACCGCCGCCAAACCGCCGGACGCGCGGGTCGCCCCCTCGTCGAGGAGGCCCGCCAGAGGCCTCAAGGCACCCACCAAACGCGGCAGACAGCCGCCAGACCAAACGCATGCGCAGTGGCTCGGACCGGTGCGCGGTCGTGTTCGCGAAGACCGGCGGCCGCCAGCGAGAAATGAGTCGCACGGCCGAACTGCGTCCCCCCGCGAGGCCATCCAACCATTGGCGAAGCCGTAAAAATCGCCTGTAAACCACACCCCAACCG
>NZ_JAACYW010000247.1 GCF_015356825.1 Catenulispora rubra
ACCCCAGACGATCACCGATCCCTGCGGCTGATGCCGGCATCGCTCCCCCGCCACCACCCGCATCAGAGCACAGCGATCCGCAAGCTCGCGTACGACGGGATCAGCACCCCGCGCGCGTACCGGCGTTCGACCCAGCGGGCGACGGCTGTCTTGAGGCCGGAGAAGGAGAAGTTCAGGGGGGCGTCGCGGGGGCCGGTGAGGCCGCGGGGGAAGGCGATGGCTTCGGGGTCGCCGTCGCGCGCCGCCTTGTCGATCAGGGGGCCGCCGGGGAAGCCGAGGCCGAGGACGCGGGCCACCTTGTCGAAGGCCTCGCCTGCGGCGTCGTCGATGGTCTGGCCGAGGGGCCGCACGTCGCCGGTGACGTCGGGGACGAACAGCAGGGAGGAGTGGCCGCCGGAGACCAGCATGGCGACGCAGCCTTCGGGGAGCGGGCCGTGTTCGAGTTGGTCGACGCAGATGTGCGCGGCGAGGTGGTTGACGCCGTAGATCGGCTTGTCCAGGGCCAGGGCGTAGGCCTTCGCCGCGGCGGCGCCGACCAGGAGCGCGCCGGCCAGGCCGGGGCCGGCGGTGACGGCGATCGCGTCGATGTCGGACAGCGCCACGCCGGCGTCGCTGAGGGCCCGCTGCACCGTCGGGACCATGGCCTCCAGGTGCGCGCGGCTGGCGACCTCGGGGACCACGCCGCCGAAGCGCGCGTGCTCCTCCACGCTGGAGGCCACCGCGTCGGCCAGCAGGGTGTTGCCCCGCACGATGCCGACCCCGGTCTCGTCGCAGGAGGTCTCGAAGCCGAGGACCAGAGGTCCGTCGTTCAGTGCCGTCACGCCATTGCCTTCCTCATGATCAGCGCGTCGTGGTTGCCGGGCTGGTAGTAGCCGCGGCGGATGCCCGCCGGCTCGAAGCCGTGGCGGACGTAGAGGCGCTGCGCGGAGTCGTTGTCTGTACGCACCTCTAGCCAGACCTCTACGCACTTCCTGCGTAGGGCCTCCTCTAGAAGCGCCTGCAGGAGGACCGCCCCGAGTCCCCGGCCCTGGTGCGCGCGGGCCACCGCGATGTTCTGGACCCAGCCCTCGACGGTGTCGGGGATGGCGCCTGGCTGGGCCATCAGGCCCGCGTATCCGGCCATCTCCCCGTCCTGCTCGGCGATGACGTAGTAGCGCGACTGCGGGACGTCCGCAAGCTCGGACCAGAACATCTCCACGGACCAGGGGTCCTCGGGGAACAGGTCCAGTTCGATCCGCCGCGCCGGCTCGATGTCCCACCAGCGGAACGGGCGCAACGTCGGGGCCATGACGCTCTCCACGCCGTCAGCTTGTGGAGACACGCTTGCGGGTGCCCGGCTCCACGGCGTCCGGGCGGCGCAGGTACAGCGGCTCCGGGAACAGGAGGGAGTCGGGGTCGCTCTGCAGACGCTTGATAGTGAGTTCCGCCAGAGCCGCAGCAGAGGGGTGACGGGGCGCGATCGCCTTAGGAAACGCCTCCGGGTAGAGGAGCGCGCCCTCCCCCGCGACCTGTAGGCCGGCGAGGCGCTCGGCGATGAGGGTGGGGTGCGCCACGTCCGGCTCGGTCGAGCGGGTGAGGTAGTCCGTGTACTGCGCCCAGTAGACCTCTTTGCGGCGCGCGTCTGTGGCCACTGCGAAGGGCTCTGCGCTCTCGCTCTGATAAGCGACCACGTCGAGGGTGCAGACGCCGTGCACCGGGATGCCGAGGGCGTCGCCGAGGGCGCGCGCCGTGACCAATCCCACGCGCAGTCCGGTGAAGGGGCCGGGCCCGACTCCGACGGCGACTCCTGTGAGCTCCCCCGGTTTGCGGCCGGCGGCGGTCAGGACCGCGGTGATGCCGGGTGCGAGGAGTTCCCCGGTGCGCCGCGCGTCCACGGTGGTGGACTCGGCGAGGACGTGCGCGCCGTCGTGCAGGGCGACGGTGATGGCCGGGGTGGCGGTGTCGAACGCGAGCAGGAGCACCCGCACAGCCTATCTTTCTGGCACCATACGACCCATGACCAGCCAGCAGCAGAACGCGCCGCGGTCCAGCGCGCGGGCGCGGCGCAGCCGCGTCAACCCGATGGCATCGGTCGCCGTGATCACAGCCGCGGCCCTGGTCGGCGTGGGCGTGCTGGCCGTGCAGGCGAACGGTTCGGCCCCGGACAAGGCGCCGGCCCCGGTGGTCGCCGCCAAGCAGCCGGTGGTCTCCACGAACCAGTCCGGCCAGGCGGTCGCCCCGGCTCCGGACCCGGCGCTGGCGCTGCCGGCGTCCAGCGGCAAGGGCAAGCGTGTGGTCTACAGCCTGTCCAAGTCGCGCATCTGGCTGGTCGGCGACGACGAGAAGGTCCAGTTGAGCGCACAGGCGGTCTCGGGCACCGTGGTGCCGGACGCGGGCAACTATGAGGTCGGGAAGTGGTACGCCACGCACCAGGGCGCCGACGGCGCCGCCGTGCAGTACGAGGTGCTGTGGGGCTCGAAGAAGAGCGGCGCCAACGAGTTCGCCTTCGACGCGATCGCCTCGCTGCCGGGCGACCAGTTGCCGTCCAAGCCAGCCTCGGGGACGAGGACCGGCGGGGTGCGGCTGACGCAGAACGACGCGCACGCAGTGTGGCAGTTCGCGACGACGAAGGGGACCGCGGTCGTCGTGGTGCCGTAGGGCGCCAGGCTGAGGGAAGGGCGCCGGGCAAAGGGCACGGCACCTGACGCGCCGCGCCTCACAGCACCGACCGTGCGGCGCCGACCACGCCAGCCTGCCGGTCCCGGTCTTAGCGCTGGTCCCGGTCCTCGAGCCCGGCCAGCTCGGCGTCGGTCCACCGCGCGCCGATCCCGCGCAGCACGACCCAGCGCACGTCGGAGTCCCCGGGCTCGTCGAGCTCCTCGGCGAACTCGCGCGAGATCACGATGTCCAGCCGGTCGTCGGCCAGGACCTCCGCCTTGCCCTCGCCCCATTCGACGACCGTCACCGACTGTTCGACGTCGGCGTCCAGGTCCAGGTCGTCGAGCTCGTCCAGGGAGCCCAGCCGGTAGGCGTCGACGTGGACCAGCGGGATCCCGCCCTCGGCCAGCGAGGGGTGCACGTGCGCGATGACGAACGTCGGCGAGGTGATCGGGCCGCGCACGCCGAGCCCTTCCCCGAGCCCCTGTGTGAAGGTCGTCTTGCCCGCGCCGAGGTCGCCGGTCAGCACCACGAGGTCGCCACGGCGCAGCCGCGCGCCGAGGCGCCGGCCGAGGTCTTGCATGGCTCCCGCGGTCGCGACGGGGGTCTCCAGGACGGGCCCGGGCAGCCCGGGGCCGGCTTGGTCAGGGATCACCGACATGGGTCCACCGTACCGGGCCCCGGGGAGGTCACGGAGCGTAGACGAGCGCCGTCACCAAGCCCGGGTCGGTGGCGGACCAGATCGGGTAGAGCGTGGTCGCCGTGCCCTGGTGCCGGACCCCTGCGCTGTCCTCGATGGAGAAGTCCACGTCTTCTCCGAAGGTTGTGGTCTGGCGTGAGTCGATCTGCAGCGTATTCAGCTGTGCAGTCCCTTGGAACGTGATCGTTTGTGAGAAGGCGGTCTGTTCCGGTCCGGTCATGGCGTTGACGCGGGTGATGGTGGTTCCGTCCTTGGCGCGGCGCGCGTAGTTCGGGTCTCCGGGGCCGGATACGCGGTACTTCAGGTCGTGGACCCAGTCGAAGGCGCCTTCGAGGGTGGTGTCCTTCTTGCTCAGGATGGCGAGCGCCTGCGTGAACGCGGCTTTAAGCGTTACCTCCGCACCGGGCTCTGCCAGAGGCCGTACCGCGTACTTCTGGCTGCCCTGTGCAGCGGAGAAGGAGGGAGACGCAGGAGTCGGGATCGTGGATCGGGATCCGCCGACCGCAGTGACGCCGATGCAGAGGCCAAGCAGCACTACGCACCCCACTAGTTGCGGGATCCATAGCGAGCGCCGCAAGTCGGGCTCTACTTCGGGTTCCCGTACAGAGGGGAACGGCGAGCCCATTTGGCCGAGTGCCCAGGCGGCGAATCCGCCGGCGGCGACCGCTGCGGCCGGGAACATGATGATCTCGTAGCGCATGCCCGCGCTGTATCCGACTCCTGCGGTGAGTACGTATGTGGCGGCCAGCGCTCCCCAGAAGGTGGCTGCGAGGTCTTTGGTGAAGCGGACCAGAGCCATGAGAAGGGCTGTGCCGAGCAACACATAGAGGAGCCGGTCGTCGTTCCACATGTAGTTCAGGTCACCTGTGGTGACTGTACGTACGTTCCTCAGGAGTTGGCGGACGACACCACCGAAGGTGGATTGGTCGCGCGTCACGATGCCCTGGGTATCGACGTGGGCGACCGTCCCCAGGATCAGCTGCATCCCTCCGGTGACGACGACGGTGACGGCCATCGCCCCGAGCCAGGGGTTGCGCCAGGTCCGTTCGCGCACCAGTGCCCAGGTCCAGCCCGCGACGCCCATCGCGGGCGCCAGCACGCCGACCTGCCGGGTCAGGGCCAGGGCGACGCAGGCCGCGCCGAGCCAGACCAGGTTGGCGCGGCTCACGCGGCGTTCGATCGGCAGGTTGGCGACGAGGACTGCGGACAGCGCTAAGGAGAGCGCGTCAGTAGTAGCCCAGACGAGGCCCGTCACGGTTGTGCTCAGGCCGAAGGCTCCGGCGATGAGCGCTGCTACCGCGGGGCCGTAGAGGCGCTGCAGAACGCACGCGGTGATCCATGAGAACGCGAGGATAGATGCGCAGGGGACGTACATGGTGCCGTTCTTCAGACCGGTCAGCCAGACGAACGGAATGGACAGGAACGGATACAGCGCGCGCGTCTTGACCATCTGCCAGGTGGGTTCGTTCCCTGCGAAGTACCAGGGCGCGAGGCGCCAGCCGGCGACGGCGCGGCTGCGGGCGATGGCGTCGCTGACCGGGTGGCCCATGTCGCGGGCGGTCATGGTCAGGTAGTAGCGGCTGTCGGGAGGGTGCAGCCAGAGCCCGCGGGTGGCCAGGGTGTAGGCGATCGTCAGTGCGAGCGGGGCCAGGACGAGGACGAGCGCGCCGAGGCGGACCCCCAGCACATCGTGACGCCAGAGGTTGGCGGCTCGTCGCATGAGGGGCATATACCGCTTTTGAGGCTGATTACCCGCGTTCCGGCCAGGGCATGATCGGCGCCGAGGACTCCCGCACCGGAGGTGAGCATGAGGGCCTCCGTCGGGATGGCGGCGGGGCTGCTCCTGGTGGGCTTGTCAGGGTATGTGTTCCTGGCGGTCACCGGGCACTCCTCGACGCCCTCGGACGCCGCCGCGCTGTCTTCGCTGTACTTCCTGGCGGGGCTGGTGACGCTCGGCGTGTTCGTCGGTTTGGAGCAGGAGACCAGCCGCGCCACGAGTCGGGCGGTGGCCGAGGGACGGGCTCTGGCGCCGGTGGCGCATAGGGCTCGGCGGCATGCTGCGTTCTTGTTCGGGATCACTGTCGTCGTCCTGGCCGCGCTCTCCCCGGTGTTGGTCTCTGGGCCGCTGCGAGGGCAGTGGGACCTGTTCGGCGCGCTGGTTCTGGCCGCTGGGGTGGGGGCGGCCTGTTATTGGGTGCGCGGGATTCTCGGCGGACGGCAGGAGTTCCACGGGTATGCCGCGACGCTGGCCACGGAGGGACTGGGGCGACTGCTCCCGTGCGTGGCGGTGTTCGTGACTACTGGTCGGGGCGGATCGGCGTGGGGCTATGCGCTGGCTTTCGCCGCTGCGCAGGGGTTGGCGACGCTGGCAGGGCTGTGGTGGCTGCGGGAGGGGTTCGAGGACGCGGGGCGGGACTGTCTGGATGTCGAGGTCTCGGCGTTCGAGACCGGGGAGCGCTCGGCGGCCGGAGGGCTGGCGCTGTTGGTCGCCGGCAGTTTGCTGATGCAGTTGGTGGCGAACTTGCCGCCGCTGGTCGCCAGTACGCGGCTTACGCACTCTGATGCGGTGGCGGCTGCGTTCGGGCAGGCGTTCGTGCTGGTGCGGATTCCGCTGCTGTTGATCTCGCCGATCCAGGCGATGTTGCTTCCTGATCTCACCCGTTCGGCGGCGCGCGGGGATCATGCGGCGCTGCGGGGGCGGGTGCGCTTGGCGCTCGTGGCGGTCGCGGCGCTGGGGGTCGTGGGCACAGGGGCGTTGGCCGTGGCCGGGCCCTGGGTGCTGCGGGTCTTCTTCGGGACGAAGGCGGAGTTGTCACACGAGTTGTTGGCGGTGTTGGGGGTCGGGACGGTCTTTCTGATGGCGTCGGCGATCCTGCAGCCGACGCTGGTGGCCCTGGATCGGCATCGGCTGGTGCCGATGGCCTGGGGCGCGGGGGCGGTGGTGCTGGCTGTGTTGGTGGAGTTGCCGGTGGATCCGCTGCATGCGGCGGCGGCCGGGGGTCTGGGTGGGCCGGCAACGGTGGTTGTGGTGATGGGCGTGGGGCTGGTGAGGGTGCTGCGGGAAGCGCGGGGAGAAGCAGTGGCGGTAGCGGGGGACACGACCAGCTCGGCAACCAGCTCAGCAACCGACTCCGCAACCAGAACCGTGACCAGCTCCGCGACAAGCTCTGCGACAAGCTCTGCGGTTGGCGCTGCGGCCGGCTTTGCGGTCAGCGCTGGGGCCGGGCCCGGTGCTGCGCTCGGCGCTCTAGGCGGCCGCGAGCCGCGTGACCGGCGGCGATCTCGGTCGTTCCCCCGGCGGCAGGGCCGATCGGGTCCGGAGAGGCAGGGCGCGATGACCAGCGGGACACCGGGGCGGTGGCCGGGAGGCGGGTTCAGCCTGCGGCGGGTCGCGAGGCCGGCCGGTGAGGTGGCCGCGGCGCTGGTCGGGGCGTTCGCGATGCCGGTCGCGGCGCGGTACGTCGATGTGGATCCGCTGGACCGGACGGGGCAGGTCAGTGCGCTGGCGGCGTTGCAGGTGCGGTTCACGGCGCTGGGGATCGTGCTGCTCGCGCTGCTCATCGGCGCGCACCGGTGGCGTGGGGGCCGGCACTACGTGCTGGTGAAACACCTGGTCTGCGCCGCTCTCGCGGGGCTGGCGTCGGGGTTCCTCGCCGGCGGGATCGTGGTGGCGCTGCGGGGGACGCCGTGGCCGCTGTTCGGCCTGTCCGGGGACACCGGGCGGCTGGTGCAGTGGTCGGAGTCGATCGTGCACGGGCACGGCAATCCGAACCCGACGTATCCGCCGCTGACGCTGCACGCTTTGGCGTGGTGGGCGCAGCTGTTCCACCACGGGGACACCGCGTCGGCGTTCCGGGACCTGGAGATCGGCGGGGCCGCGATCACCGGGCCGGCGGCGTATCTGGCGTGGCGGTTCGTGTTGAGCCCGCTGTGGGCGCTGGTGGTGGGGGTGGTGCCGGCGTACTCGATCATCGACCCCTACAAGCCGTACGGCGCTGTTGTGATGATCGTGCTGCTGCCGGTGTTCGTGGCTTCGGTGCGGCACACGACGCGCGTCGGGGACATGGCGTGGCGGCGGGTGTTGGTCAGCGCATTGTTGCTCGGGCTCCTGTATTCGGTTCTGTTCCTGACCTATCCCGGGTCGTCACTGTGGAGCGCGCCGGGGTTGGTGGCGGCGGTGCTGTTGCTGTTCCCGTGGTCGAAGGCGCGGGTCGGCAGGCTGCTGGCGTTCATCGGAGTGACGGTCGGGGTGTTCGGGCTGCTGTGTGGCTGGTACGTCAACGACCTCATCGGGCCCGGGAACGTGGATCGCGCTTATGGCTTCGACGCCTATACCGACCCTGCGTTCTTCTCCATGTGGCGCACGGACATGCCCGGAGACGTAGGGCAGTGGCCGCCGCCGGGCGAGTTGGCGGGGTTGGGGCTGTTCAGCGTCCTGACGTTCGCCGGGCTCGGCGTGGCGCTGTGGCTGGGGTGGCGGCGGCCGTTGGCGGTGACCGTGGCGTGCGTGTTCGCCGGGACCTGGCTGTGGCGGATGGAGATCGCGTCGCGGATGTGGGCTACCGGCACGGTGCAGCTGTGGCCGCGCACCGACAACCAACTCCTGTACTGCATCCTCGTGTTAGGCGCTGCGGCGACAGCCTTCGGCGCCACGCGGCTGGGGTCCTGGCCGCCGCTGCCCTCGCGGCTCGGGGCACACGTCGGGGTGCTGGCCGCGGTGCTGATGGTGCTGGGGAGTGCGGCGTCGTCGGTGTCCGACTACTGGATGCCCGCTAAGACGAACAGCTACAAGATCCTCGCCTATGTGTCGCAGACTATGCGCAAGCCCGATGGGACCTGTCCCAAGTACGCGCCGAACCATGAGTGCTCGGCGACCGGGGACCAGTCCTGGATGAACAACTTCGCGGGGCCGCGGAACCACTGACTGTTCAGCTTTGGGGGCCGTTCAGCTAAGCGTTGTGGAAGCCGGCGGCGGATGCCACAGGACGTCCCGGCGCCGTACTGCGACAGCTGCGATCAGCACCAGCAGTCCGATCGAGTAGACGATCCACCACATGATCCAGCCGCCCGGCGGGCTCCACTGGATCGGGGTGATGCCGTACTTCCTCCAGCCGCCGTGCGCATAGCGCGTCATCGACCAGTAGAAGGCCCCTAGGCCGGCCAGAGCAAGCACGATCGCTGACGCCGTCGGCACGCGCCGCTCCAGCGCGCCGGGCAGGTCCGCACCAACGCGGCGGGCCATCAGGAGGCCGGCGAGTACCGGCAGGCCGAGCGCCCAGGCGAGGATGTAGCGCCCCTGCCAGCCGATGCCGAAGCGCTTGGCCTCCAGCAGCTGCGCGATGATCGGGATGGCGACCGTGCCGACGGTCAGAGCCGCTACCACTGCTACCTCGCGCCAGCGCGCTACGCCGAACGCGCACAGGATGAGCAGCCCGGCGACGGCGTACCAAGCGATCGTGCTGCCCGGCGGCAGGGCGACGTCGAGCCACCCGAGTTCGCCGACGATCTGCATGACGTAGGTGCCGGAGCTCCAGAACACCTCGTTGAACACCACTGCCGGCGTAAGGGTGGGGAACGACAGGTTGGACGTGGTGAGGCCGTCTGCATAGCGGCTCCATAGGAACGCCGCGACACCGCCGAGGACCAGGACGCCCGTCATGATCTGCACGGCGCGGAACCGGGCCAGCCACGCGATCTTGCGCGGTCCGGCCACGATCACCAGAGCGACCAGGATGGACGCCACGAACGCGATGCCCAGGCTTCTTGTGTTCGCCAGTAGCGCTCCCCCGATGGCGAGCCCTATAGCGCGCCGCGTTACTTGACCGGGTTTCGGGTCGTCGTCGAGCGCCAGGGACATGCCCGCGGTCCAGGCGAGTACCGCAGCTGTGGCCTCCATCCCGTTGGAGTTCACGGTGCCGCTGAGGAAGAGCGCCATGGGCGTGCCTGCGGCGATGACGCCGAGTAGCGGCCAGCCGGGACGGCGCCAGCCAGCGGCTATGCCGACTGCTGCTGCGAGGAGTCCTGAGTTGAGCAGTGCGGACGCTATGCGCATTCCGTATAGCGCGCCGACTCCAGGGAGCACCAGGCTGGGGAGCCCTACAGGGAAGTAGTAGGCGGGGTTGTAGTTCCCTGCGGAGGTCTCGACGATCGCTGTGGAGTTGTCGGTGCCGAACTTCTTACCGCACGCCGCGGAAAGGAACGTATTACGGAAGCACGCGGACATCGCGTCGAGAGTGCCGTACTTGGCGGGCAGCGGATAGCCGAGCCAGGTCTTCTCGAAACCGCCGCTGATCTCGTGGCGGGAGGTGGAGTTCACGAACTCGCCGCGGGCTGTCGCGGCTGCTTTCACCATGTGCGAGGGCTCGTCCGGGGATGTGGACATCGGGGAGGCGAAGGCCCAGCCGGTGGAGACCAGGAAGAAGCCGACCAGAGCTAGTAGCCATGGACGGTTGAGGACCCTGAGGACTCTGGTGGTGCTCCGGCGTGGCCAGGACGGCCGGCGAGATCTGGTGGGGAGGATCGGGACGGCTGCCAGGTGCGGTATGGGACTCGCCGGAACGGCCGGGGAAACCGGAGTCGATGGAGCCGCCGGAAGCCCTGCCACCGGGTTCGAGCCTGGTTCCCGGCCAGGTTCGGGTTCCGGAAGTGGCTGCGGCGGCGGTTCGAGCGCGCCGGATCCGCTCACCGGGCAGTTCCCCCGGCCGATCCGCCGGTGAGCGGGGGCAGCGGCGTCGCCAGGCCGGTCGGCCCGGCGGCGTCGGTCATGGCCGCCGCCTCCCGCTCCGGACTCACCGGACTCACCGGACTAGCCGCACTCACGGCACGCACGGCACGCACCGGACGCCCGAGCCGCTGCGCATTCAGCTCGGTCGCGTCGCGCACCGCGATGACCCGGGCCAGCTCGGTGAACCGCGCCTCCTGCGTCTTGAGCCGGAAGTAGGTGTTCACCGACACGAAGACGAACGCCACGGTCAGCGCGTAGAGCACGAGGTCGGTGCCGCGGCCCACGCCGACCTTGTGGGCCAGGGAGTTCACCCAGTTGGGGCGCAGGATCGCGACCACCATCAGGGCGATGAAGACCAGGAACGCCAGCCGCTTCAGGGCTCTGGTCTGCACCGAGTACCAGTGCCGGATGAACAGCAGCAGGAAGCCGGCCGCGATCACCAGCAGGATGGCCTGGATGATCATGGCGTCCTCCGCGACCGCAGGGAGAGGTCGAACAGGATGTTGACGCCGTTGATCAGCGACTGGCCCTTGGCCTTGGAGTAGTCGGTGTAGAGCACGGTCACCGGGACCTCGGTGACCTCCAGCTCCGAGCGCGCCAGGTAGTCCACGATCTCCGAGGCGTGCGCCATGCCGTTCATCGTGATCTTGAGCTGGGAGGCCGCGGCCCGGTTCAGGACCCGCAGGCCGTTGTGCGCGTCGGTGAGCTCCAGGCGGCGGGCCGCGGGGCTGAGCGCGGCGACGGTCTTCAGCAGCGCGCGCTTCACCCACGGCACATGCACGGTCCCGGTCAGGAAACGCGAGCCCAGGGCCACGTCGGCGCCGCCGTCACGGACCGCGCGCACCAGTTCGGCGGCGTCCTCCACGCGGTGCTGGCCGTCGGCGTCGAAGGTGACGAAGTACTCCGAGCCCTCCTGCAGCAGCGCGTACTCCAGGCCGGTCTGGAGCGCGGCGCCCTGGCCCAGGTTCACCGGGTGGCTGACCAGGTGCGCGGCCGTGCGGACGATGTGGTCGGCGGAGTCGTCGCGCGAGCCGTCGTCCACGCACACCACGTTCGGGAACGTCGGCAGGACGCCTGCGACGACCTCGGCGATCACCGAGCCCTCGTTGTAGACGGGGATGACGACCCAGACGTCGTCGAACTCCGAAGTCCCAGCCGAACCGGGAGCCTCCGCTGTCTGCACAGCTCCCAGATTGTGCGGTCATCGCAGGAAGCGCACCGTGATTAGGCCTAATGGCTTGATGTGCCCGAACCCGCGGCGTCCGGGCGCGCCGTGTCCAGGCGGGCCAGCACCCGCCGGATCGCCCCGTCCACCGCGTCGGGGTGCTCCAGCGGCAGGACGTGCCCGCCGGCCGGGACGATCTCCACGCCGGTGCGGTGCGCGTCGTCGGGCGCGGCGGCGTCGATCTCGGCTGCCATCCGCTCGCTGTGGAACGCCGGGGTCAGCAGGTCGTGGTCGCCGACGATGATCTCCACCGGCACCCGGCCCAGCGTGGGCAGCGCGGTGGCCTTGTTGTGCGCGGAGAAGGTCGGGAAGAAGTCGGCGATGACGTCCATCGGGGTGCTGGACAGCATCTCGTCGGTGAACCGGACGAGCCCCGGGGGCACGTCGGAGGCGAAGGCGTAGCGGCGGGTCAGCAGCTGCGCCAGGTCGGTCCCGGCGCGGCGGGTACGGTCCACCAGGGTGTGGCCGCGGCCCAGCAGCGCGAACACGCCGGGAGCGGTGCGCTGGAACAGCTGGGCGGCGCGCGCCGGCAGGCCCAGCGTCATCTCGTTCCAGTGGCCGTCGGTGGTCGAGCACAGCACCACGCCGCGCACCCGCGCGTGTTCGCCGCCCTCGGGCCCGCCGAACAGCTCGGGGTGCTCGGCGGCCAGCGCCATGATCGTCATACCGCCCATGGAGTGGCCGATCAGGACCACGTCGCCGTCCGGGCACACCGCCTCCAGGACGGTGAACAGGTCGCGCCCTATCTGGTCGATGGTGTGCGAGGCCGGGGTGCCGCGCTCGGAGCGGCCGTGGCCGCGCTGGTCCCAGAACACGCAGCGGTTGGTCGCGGCGAACTCCGCGCGCTGGTAGTGCCAGGTGTCCTGGTGCAGGGCGTAGCCGTGGCAGAAGACCAGGGTCGGGCCGGCCGCGGCGCGCGGGCCGCGGCGGCGGGCCCAGCCGGCGCCGCCGCTGAACAGCTGCGGGCCGTCGACCTCGACGTACAGGCCGACGCCGTCGTCGGCGCGGACCGTCAGGGGCTTGCCGCGCAGGGTGCCGTAGGGCTCGGCCAGGCGGCGGGGTTCGGCCAGCCGGCGGACGGCGCGGCCGATGGTGGCGCGCTCGATGGCGAACCCGGCCGCCGCCCCGGCGGCGATCACGCCGACCGCGGCTCCCGCGATCCCCGCTTTCTTAGCGGTGCTGACTGCCATGACACCCCTTCCGCTCGACGGCCCTCGCGGTGTTCACCGTCGGCCCCTTACGTCACGAGTTCCCGACGTAGACCCGCGGGACACGCGGACCGATGCGCGTGACGATCTCGTAATTCAACGTCCCGGTCGCCCGGGCCCAGTCGTCGGCCGTCGGCTCGCCGTGCTCGCCCGACCCGAAAATCAGAACCTCGTCGCCGACCTGCACGTCACGGTCCGCATCGGGGTCGCCGAGGTCGACGACGAACTGGTCCATCGCCATCCGCCCGGCGATCCGGTGGCGTCGGCCGCCGATGAAGACCTCGCCGACGTTGGAGGAGTTGCGCGGCAGGCCGTCGGCGTAGCCGAGCGGGACCAGGGCCAGGGTCGTGGGCGCGGCGGTGTGGTAGATGTGCCCATAGGACACGCCGTGCTCGGCTGGGGCGTTCTTGACCAGCGCGACGCGCGCCCGCAGGCTCATCGCCGGGCGCAGGCCGAAGTCGGCGGGGGTGGTGTCCGGCAGCGGCGAGAGGCCGTAGAGCGCCAGGCCGGACCGGACCAGGTCGAAGTGCGCCTCGGGCAGGCTCAGGGCGGCCGGGCTGTTGGCGATGTGGCGGACCTCGGGGCGCAGGCCGGCGTGGTCGGCGACGGCCAGGGCCTCGCGGAACAGGTCCAGCTGGGAGCGAATCGAGGGGTGGCCGGGCTCGTCGGCGCAGGCGAAGTGCGACCAGACGCCGGTGACCCGGATGTGGCCGGCGGCCTCGGCCTTGGCGGCCAGCTCGACCAGCTCCAGCCAGTCGTGCGGCTGGGTCCCGCCGCGCCCGAGGCCGGTGTCCGCCTTGAGCTGCACGCGCGCCGGGATCCCCAGGCGCTGCGCGGCCGCGGTGATCTCCTCCAGGACCCAGGGGGCGTAGCCGGTGACGTCGATCTCCTGGACGATCAGCTCGTCCCAGGGCCCGCCCGCCGGGTGCAGCCAGGCCAGGATCGGGCCGGTCAGTCCGGCGGCGCGCAGCTCCAGCGCCTCCTCCGGCAGGGCGGTGCCGAGCCAGGCGGCGCCGGCCTGCTTGGCGGCGCGGGCGCACGGCACGGCGCCGTGGCCGTACGCGTCGGCCTTCACGACGGCCATGACCCCGGCGCCGGACTCGGCGACGATCTGGCCCACGCGGCGCGTGTTCGCGCGGATCGCGTCCAGGTCGATCCGCGCCTCGGCCCGCAGCGGGCCGGGCGGAAAATCGGTGGCGGTCAGGTCTGTCATCGACGGTAGTCTGCCAGGCCGTCGCGGTCTTGATGGTGACACCAGGTCGCCTTCGGCCGGGGCCGGGCCCTCGCGGCCCTGCTCATCAGTGGGGGTTCTTGATTTTGGAAGCGCTCGAAGCGAAGGTCAACCGCTACCTGCACGGAAACGCTCGCGCCCGGGCGCTGAACGAGGCGTGTGGGCCGTTCCACATCGGCTTCGACGCCGGCAACGCCAACCCCTTCCTGAACTACGCGGTGCCCGAAGCCGGCGCTGTTGTGACGTCCGAGGACATCGAGGCGTTGCTCGCGGCCTTCGCCCGACGGGAGCGGACGCCGCGCCTGGAGTTCGCGCCGGGCGGGGCACCGGGGGTGGAGGAGGCCCTGCTGGCGGCCGGATTCGAGGTGCAGCAGCGGTTGCCGTTCATGGTGGCGACGGCGGCAGAGCTGGTCGGGCCTGGCGTCGTGGACGGCGTCGAGGTGCTGGTGCTGGACAAGTCGGCGACGGACGCGGAACTGCGCGGGGTGGCGCTGGCGCAGCGGGAGGCATTCGGGGATTCGGACGAGCCGCAGGACGACGCAGACTTCTCCGATGATGTGATCGGCATGCGCGGCACGGTGGACGCCGGAAGGTTCCTGGTGCTGGCGCGCGGGGCCGCGGGCAGCGCCGAGGCCGGCGTGCCGATGGCCGGCGGGGGCAGCGGCTCGGCGAACTCGGGGACGACGGAGATCGGCGGGATCGCGACGCGTCCGGCTTTCCGGCGGCGCGGGGCGGGGGCCGCGGTGACGGCGGCTCTGGCGCGGCATCTGCTGGAGGCCACGGGGCTGGACTGCGTGTGGCTGTCGCCTGCGGGGCCTGATCAGGAGCGGTTGTATGCGACGGTCGGGTTCCGGAGTCTTGGGGAGATGCTCTTCATCTGGAAGCCCTGAGATTCGGTGACGGGCCAGCCTGACTGGCGATGTCGTTGGTCGGGTCCGACCGGACCATGCGGGGTGTTGGTTCTGGGTCCCTCGCCGCGTCGGCGGGCGAAGCCAAGCTGGCCGGCCTGGGGGTGTCAGGCCGAACGAGGCGCCACCACAGCAACAGCGATACGGCTTGACGCCCCCAGGCCGGTCTGCTTCCGTAAGGCGACGACGCGGCGAGGGACCCAGAACCCGGCGACCACAAGCATGACCGCCACCAAACAACGCAACGCAGGCAACAGCGGATAGGAAGCCGAACAGTCACGGACCGCCGCCAAACTACCGGACGCGCGGGTCGCCCCTCGTCGAGGAGGCCCGCCAGAGGCCTCAACGCACCCACCAAACGCTGCCGCCACCCGCCCACATGACGCGTGCGCAGTGACTCGGACCCACGCGCGGTCGTGCTCGCAAAAACCGCCACCCGCCAACCCGCCATGCACAGACTTGAACCAGTGCGCGGTCGTGTTCGCGAACACCGGCGGCCGCCAGCGCAACCTGTGGGGCACAACCGAACTGCGTCCCCTGCGAGGCCATCCAACCATTGGCGAAGCCGTAAAAATCGCCTGTAAAACCCCAGACCGACCGCACACCCAGCAGCGTGTCGGCACCAAGCAGAAGTCCGACGCGCTTTTCATGCCCGCGACCGTGGTGATGCAGGCGGAGTGCGATGACGCGTTCCGCGGGCGGTCGGGAGTGTCACGACACTGATCTCGCTGGGGATCGTGCCGCTGACGATGGTCGAGGTGCTGGGGCTGCTGTGTCTGCTGTCGCGGGGATTCCGGAGTGTCCGGGCGCCTCAGTGAGCGACGCGCGCCGCGGTGAGGGCTTCGACCAGATCGCCCGCGATGAGCTGGCGGCCGGGGTGGCGGCGTTGGACGTCGAGGGCAGCCTGGCCGTGCAGATGAGCGGCGACGCTCGCGGCGTCCAGAGGGTCCAGTCCGGCGGCGAGTAGGCCGCCCGCGAGGCCTGACAGGACGTCGCCGGAGCCTGCGGTGGCCAGGGCCGGGGTGCCTGCGCGGTTTACGCGGACAGTAGGAGTTCCCGGATCGGCGATGAGCGTCGTCGAACCCTTCAGCAGCACCGTGCAGCCGAAGCGGTCCGCCAGTTCGCGCACGGCGGCCAGGCGGTGGGCCTCGATGTGGTCAACGGTCCAGGGCGCGTCGTCAAGGAGGCGCGCGGCTTCGCCGGAATGCGGCGTGAGCAGCGTCGGATGGGAGCGGTCGAGGGGCTTGTCGGGCTGGCCGAGCTGCTTGAGGGCGGTCAGGCCGTCGGCGTCGACCAGGACCGGGAGGTCGGTGGCCAGGGCCTTCGCGACGCGGTCAGCGCCGTCGGGGTCGATGCCGGGACCGACGACCCAGGCCTGGACCCGGCCGTCGCCGATCAGGACTTCCGGATAGCGGGCCAGGACGCCGGCGTTGACCTCGGGCTCGCCGACGAAGCGGACCGCGCCGACGCCGCTGCGCAGGGCCGCGCCGGTCGCGAGGACGGCGGCGCCGGGGTAGCGGGGGGATCCGGCGGCCAGGCCCAGGACGCCGCGCCGGTACTTGTTGCTCTCGGCGGTGGGGTCCGGCAGGAGGGCTTCGATGTCGGCGGGTTCGAGGGCTTCCAGGACCGGGGCGCCTTCGAGGTACGGCGCCAGGCCGATGTCGACGAAGCGGAGGTCGCCGACGTGCTCGGCGGCCGGGGAGATGAGCAGGCCCGGCTTGTAGGTGCCGAAGGTGACGGTGACGTCGGCGTGGACCGCGGGGCCGGCGACTTCGCCGGTGTCGGCGTCGATGCCGCTGGGGAGGTCCACGGCGACGATGAGCGGACGGGGGTCGGCCGCTTCGATCCGGTCGAACAGCGATGCCGCGGCGGGGCGGAGGCCACCGTGGCCGCCGATCCCGACGACGCCGTCGAGGACCAGGTCGGTGTCGGTGTAGCGCCACTCCCCCGCGGTGCTGACCCGGCCGCCGGCGGCGCGGAGGGCTGCCAGGCCGGCGGCGTGGGCACGTGCCTCGTCGAGCAGGACGGCCTCGACCTTCGCGCCGCGACGGGCCAGGCGGGCGGCCGCGTAGAGAGCGTCGCCGCCGTTGTCGCCGCTGCCTGCGACGACGAGGACGCGCGCGCCGTAGACACGCCCGACACGCTCAACACGCCCGACGCGCCCGTGGGCGCCTCGCCGGACGCCTCCCAGGAGCCGTACACACTCCGACGTCAGCCCGGCGACCGCGCGCTGCATCAGCTCGCCGTCGGGCAGGCGCGCCATCAGCGCCGCCTCCGCGTGCCGGACCTGGTCCACCGAATGCGCCGTCAGCATGCTTCCACCCTGTCACGGCCCGGCGTGCCTCGCTAAGATCCTCGGCATGTCTGGGGAGGAAGCGCTGTCGCGCGCCGAGATGCGCGCGTCACATGAGGACCGTGACATCGTCGTGGACCAGTTGCGGGTGGCGGCCGGGGACGGGCGGATCGACGGGGACGAGCTCGACCAGCGGATCGAGGCGGCGATGACCGCGCGGACGTACGGCGAGCTGGACAAGCTGATCAAGGATCTGCCGGCGTCGGCGCAGCAGGTGGGCCCGGTGCGGCGGACCGAGGCGGAGGCTTCGCAGAACATCACCATCTCGCACGGGAACACGCACAAGCGCGGCGCGTGGCTGGTGCCGCGGCGGCTGAACGTCGCGGTGCGGCACGGGAACATCCTGCTGGACTTCACCGAGGCGGTGTTCAGCGGCCCGCGGGAGGTCGAGCTGGCGCTGGATCTGCGGCACGCGAACCTGCGGATCATCGTGCCGGCGGGGACGGCGCTGGACACCTCGGCGCTGGCGACGCGGCACGCGAACGTGGGGCAGCCGGACCTGGGGCCGGCCGGGCCGGAGGCGATCCGGCTGACGATCAGCGGGCAGGCGGAGCACACGAACCTGCGGGTGCGCCGGCTTTCGCGGTTCGCGGAGCGGCGG
>NZ_JAACYW010000248.1 GCF_015356825.1 Catenulispora rubra
GGTAGGGGGTTTGGGTGCTGGGTGCGTTGGGTGCGTTGGGTGCTCCAGGTGCTTCGGGTGCTCGGGACGTTCCGGGCGCTCTCAGACCGTGATCGGCACTTCGTAGACCTCGTCGGCCGGATGGCCGGCGCGCTCGTGGACCCGCTGCACGGCTTCCTTGTTCGGCCCGGTGGACAGACAGAAGACCATCCCGGATTCGGGATCGAGCCACGCCTTCTCGAAGTGCACACCCTCACTCGCCTCGATGGCGAGGTCGGCCGCGTGCGCTTCCTGCAACTGGTCGCCGGTGACCCCGACAAAGCCTTTGTGTACGTCCATGAAGGTCGCCATGCGGACCACCTTCCTTTCGTTCTGCGGCGCTGGTTTCCTCCAGCATTGCTGGTTCTGGGCGGGATTGCCTGATCGGCGAAATTCCGGGGGTTTTGGTGGGTGGTGGGAGGTGCGGTTGGGTTGTGGTTCTACAGGCGATTTTTTACGGCTTCGCCAATGGTTGGATGGCCTCGCAGGGGGACGCAGTTCGGTTAAGCCCCGCATGTCACGCTGGCGGCCGCCGGTTTTCGCGGACAAGACCGCGCATGAGTCCGAGTCACTGCGCACGCGTTGCGTAGGCGGCAATCGTCGTGCGTGGTGGGCACCTTGAGGCCTCTGGCGGGCCTCCTCGACGAGGGGGCGACCCGCGCGTCGAGCTGTTTGCCGGCGGTCCGCGACTGTTCGGCTTTCTATCCGCTGTTGCCTGCGTTGCGCTGTTTGCCGGCGGTGCTGCTTGTGGTCGCCGGGTTCTGGGTCCCTCGCCACGTCATCGCCGTAAACGGAACCAGCCCGGTTTGGCGGAATCAAGCCGCATCACAGCTGCTGTGGTCCGGCCTCGCCCGGCTTGACACCGCCAAACCGGGCAGGTTGGCTGCGCCCGCTGACGCGGCGAGGGACCCAGAACCAACACCCCGCATGGTCCTTCGGACCCCCTCCCCACGTGGTCGGTTATGCGGGCCCGTCGCCACTTGCAGCTCGGCCTCGGAAAGCTGCGCGGCGGTCGGCGCCGCGCAGCTTCCCGCTCAGGCCGCCGCAAGCGCCTCCCGCCGTCGGGCGCGCTGTGCCCGGGCCGCGGCCGGGTCGAGGATCGGTACCGCGTCCAGCAGCGTGCGCGTGTACTCGTGCTGTGGGGCGTCGAACAGGGTGGCTGTGTCCGCGAGTTCGACGATGCGGCCGTGGCGCATCACCGCGACGCGGTCTGCGATCTGGCGGACTACGGCCAGGTCGTGGGCGACGAAGACTACGGTGAGGCCGTATTCGCGCTGGACGTCGCGTAGGAGGTCCAGGATCACGGCCTGGGTCGAGACGTCCAGGGAGGCCACCGGTTCGTCGCAGACCAGGAGCTTCGGGCGGAGGGCCAGGGCGCGGGCTATGCCGACGCGTTGGCGCATGCCGCCGGAGAACTCGTGGGGGAAGCGGTCGTAGGAGTCGGGGTCGAGGCCGACGTTTGTCATGAGTTCGCGTACTGCGGTGCGGATCTCGGTGTCTGAGGACTGTCCCGCGATGCGCAGGGGGTCGGCGATGGTTTCGCCGACCGAGCGGCGGGGGTTCAGTGAGGACAGTGGGTCCTGGAAGACCATCTGCAGGTCGCGGCGTAGCGGTCGGAGTTGGCGCTCCGGGATCGCCGAGATGTTGGTGCCGCTGAACACTACGCTTCCGGCCGAGGGCTCCAGTAGGCGTACGAGCATGCGCGCCAGGGTGGTCTTGCCGCTGCCGCTTTCGCCGACCAGGCCGAGGGTTTCGCCGGATCGCAGGTCCAGGCTGACGCCGTCCACCGCGCGGACGGGCTCGGTGCGGCGGCCGAGTAGGGCGCCTCCGCGGCGGTAGTGCTTGGCGACGTCTTCGATGCGGACCAGGACGGCCGGTTCCGCATCGAAGACGTCGGTGGCGCCTTCGGCGTCCGCGTTGCCGCCGGCACCGGCGTTGGTCTCGTCGGCCGAACCACCCAGAACCCGCTCAGGCAGCGGCGAATCGAGCCGGGGCATCGCCGCCAGCAGCCCCTGCGTATAAGCATGCTGCGGATCCAGCAGCACCTGCTCGGCCGAGCCGCTCTCCACCGCGACGCCCTGGTGCATCACCACCACCTCGTCGGCGGTCCCGGCGACTACGCCGAGGTCGTGGCTGATCAGCACCAGTGCCATCCCGGTCTCGCTCTGCACCTCGGCCAGCAGGTCCAGGATCTGCGCCTGCACCGTGACGTCCAGCGCCGTCGTCGGCTCGTCCGCGACCAGCACCGC
Organism: Catenulispora rubra; assembly: GCF_015356825.1. Lineage (GTDB taxonomy): Bacteria > Actinomycetota > Actinomycetes > Streptomycetales > Catenulisporaceae > Catenulispora > Catenulispora rubra. Next base: position 2,268 of record NZ_JAACYW010000248.1, read on the forward strand.
CGGGCGGCAGGCCAGCGCCATGGCGATCAGCGCGCGCTGGCGCATGCCGCCGGAGAACTCGTGCGGGTGCGCCCGGTGGCGCCGGCCGGCGTCCGGGATCCGGACCTGCTCCAGCACCTCGATCGTGCGGGTCCGCGCCGCGGCCCGGGACGCGCCTGTGTGCAGCCGGTAGACCTCGGAGATCTGGTCGCCGATGGTGTGGAACGGGTCCAGTGCGGTCAGCGGGTCCTGGAAGACCATCGCGATCTTCGAGGCGCGCAGCTTGCGCACCTCGGTGTCGGTGGCCGAGACCAGGTCCACGCCGTCGACCAGGACCTGGCCGGAGACCCGGGCCGGGGTGCCGCGGTGCAGGCCCAGCAGGGACAGCGCGGTGGCGCTCTTGCCCGAGCCGGACTGGCCGACGATGCCCAGCGCCGAGCCCGCCCGGACCGAGAAGCTCAGGTCCTTGACCGCGTGCACGACCTCGCCGCCGCGGATGGGGAAGTCGATCGTCAGGCCCTTGACCTCCAACACTGGGTCCGTCGAATCCGAGTTCGTCGCGGTCATGTCAGCTCCACTCGGGGGTCGATCGCCGCGTACAGGACGTCGGCCAGGGCGTTGGCCACGACGTAGACCGAGCCGGCGGTGAGCGTCACGCCGACGATCACCGGCAGGTCGGTGCTGCCGACCGCGCTGACCAGCGCCTGGCCGATGCCCGGCAGGCCGAACATGGTCTCGGTGAGCACCGCCGAGGTCATCACCGCGGCCAGGTCGATCGCGGCCATGGTGACCAGCGGGGTGAGCGCGCCGCGCAGCACGTGCCGGGTGATGACCCGGTGCTCGGGCAGGCCGTAGGCGCGCGCGGTGCGGACGTGGTCCTCGCTCAGGGTCTCCAGCGTCTGGGCCCGGGTCATCCGCGCGTAGGCGGCGGCCAGGATCAGCGCCAGGGCGATCCAGGGCAGCAGCAGGTTCTGGGCCCAGCCGGCCGGGTCCTGGGTCAGCGGCACGTAGGTCGGGAACGGCAGCCACTGCAGGTCGGCGCAGAACACGATGAGCAGCACCAGCGCGACCAGGAACACCGGGGTCGCGTAGCCGACCAGGACGACCGCGTTCAGCGCGCGGTCCAGCCAGCGCCGGCGGCTGAGCACCGTCACCAGGCCGGCGCCGATGCCCAGCAGCAGGGACAGCACCATGGCGCCGACGGCCAGCGAGGCCGACACCGGCAGCGCGCTGCCCAGGATGGTGGTCACCGGCTGGTCGGTCTCGAAGGAGTAGCCCAGGCACGGCGCGGGGCAGTGCTGGACGCTGGGCCCGGAGGAGTAGTCGTGCCCGAAGAAGATGCCGTAGAGGAACGACAGGTACTGGTCGACCAGCGGCTTGTCCAGCCCCATCGAGGACTTCACGACCGCCAGCCGGTCCGGGGTGCAGCCCTTGCCGCAGGCCAGCAGGGCCGGGTCGGAGGGGCCGGCGTAGAAGAGCGCGTAGACGATCGCCGACAGCGCCAGCAGCACGATCGCCGCGCCGACGATCCGGCGGATCAGGTAGCCGATCACGCCGCCACCTCCGTGTTGCGCGGGTCCAGGACCCGGCGGACGCCGTCGGCCAGCAGCGTGAACGCCAGCAGCGTCACGAACAGCGCGCCGCCGGGGACGAGCACGTACATCACGTCGGGCCGGAACCAGGTGGTGCCGCCGGAGAGCATCTGGCCCCACGACGGTGTCGGCGGCCGCACGCCGACGCCCAGGAACGACAGCCCGGCCTCGGAGACCATGTTGGTCGGCACCAGCAGCGCCGCGTAGGTCAGGATCGGGGTCACCAGCCCGGGCAGGATCTCCCGGCGGGCCACGCGCAGCGGCGGCGCGCCGGAGAGCTTGGCGGCGGCGACGTAGTCGCGGGTGCGCAGCGACAGCGCCTGGCCGCGCGCCAGCCGGGCCGTGCTGCCCCAGCCGAGCAGCGCGATGACCACGGCGAGGATCAGCGGCCGCGGGATCGAGGCCGGGACGATCGCCATCAGCCCGATCGCGAACAGCACCGAGGGGAAGGCCAGCGACAGGTCGGTCAGCCGGCCCAGAACGGCGTCGGTGGCCCGGCCGCCGAGCCCGGCGGCGATGCCCACGGACAAGCCGATGAACACCTGCAGCGCGGTGGCGCCGACCGCGACGCCGAGGGAGATCCGGGCGCCGTAGACGAGCCGGGCGAACAGGTCGCGGCCGGTCTGCGGCTCCACGCCGAGCCAGTGGCCGGCGCTGATGCCGCCGAAGGAGCCCAGGGGAGTGCCGCCGGTGGCCGAGTCGACCAGCTCCGGGTGCTGGGAGGTGGTGTCCTGGCCCTCCAGGGCGGTCAGGACCGGCGCGAACACCGCGACCAGCACCATCACCGTGATGATGACCATGCCGGCCGCGGCGGCCTTGTCCTTGCGCAGGCGCCGCCACAGCGCGCCGCGCGCATGCGGCGGGGACGGGAGCGACGGCGGCGACGACGGGCCGGAGCCCGCCGCCGCCTCGATGGTGGTGGTCAACGCAGGGGCCTTACTTGACCGAGACTCGGGCGAGGTCGTACTGGCCTCGCCAGCCGTCCGGGACTGCGTTCTTCACGTTCTTGCCGAACAGTGCGACGTCCTTCTCGTACATCAGCGGCACGGTCAGCGCCTGCTGCCCGAGCTTGGCGTCCAGCGCGCCCCAGCGGGCCTGGGCCTGCTGCGGGTCGGTGATGGCGTTGATCGCGTCGATCTCGGTGTTGACGCTCGGGTCGTTCAGCTGCGCCAGGTTGAAGTTGCCGCCGCTGGTGATGATCTGCCGGCCGTCGAAGATCGGGATCAGGAAGGGCGCGCCGGAGGGCCAGTCGGCGCCCCAGTACTGCAGCGACAAGCCGGGCTCGGTGCTGGGCTTGTTGGTCACGTCCGAGTAGCTGTTGTCGTCGACCGGGTTCAGGTTCACCGTGATGCCGGCGGCCTTGAGCGCGTCCTGGATCGAGGTGGCCAGTTTCGGGCCGAAGTTGTTGGCGTCGTCGGCCTCGTGGAACAGCGTGACCGTCAGGCCATTGGGATAGCCGGCCTGTGCCAGCAGTTCCTTGGCCTTGGCCGGGTCGCCGGTGGCGCCGGCCGGGAAGAAGTCGTAGGGCTTGTAGCCCAGCGCCGTCTGCGGCGGCAGGAAGGTGGTCGAGGCGCCGGCCACGGCGGTGCCGCCGGCCGAGTTGACGGCGGTGGTGCGGTTGACGGCGTAGGAGATCGCCTCGCGCACCCGGATGTCGTCGAACGGCTTCACCTTGGGGTTGAAGGCGATGTAGTAGGTCGCCGGGAACTCGCCGTGCGCCACCCGCTTGGCCAGCGCCGGGTTGCTGTTCAGCTGCGCCAGCTGGTCCGGGCCGATGGTGGTGTCGGTGGTGACGGCGTTCGCGTCCTGGCCGGTGCCGGTCGCGATGCGCTGGTTGATGACCGCCGGGTTCAGGCCCGCGGTGATGTTGATCTTGTCCGGGCAGGCGTAGCGCAGATTGTCGCCGGCCGAGGACCAGTGCGGGTTCCGGACCAGGTCCAGGGTCTTGCCCTTGTCGTAGCTGGCGACCATGTACGGGCCGGAGGAGATCGGGTGCTTCGTGTAGTCGACGCCGGTGTCCTTGGCCTTCGGCACCGGGGCGAACTGCGTGGCGGTGGCCAGCAGCGGGAAGTCGCCCTCGGGCTTGCGCAGCTTGAAGATGATGGTCTTCGCATCCGGGGTCTCGATCGCCGCGATGCCGGCCGGGTCCTTGTAAGGGCCCTGGTAGTTCGCCGCGTTCACCAGCCAGTCGCGCAGGTACGGGGCGCCGCCGGGCAGTTCCGGCGCGAACGAGCGCTCGATGCCGTACTTGACGTCGTCCGAGGTGATCGGCGTGCCGTCCTCGAAGAAGATGTTGTCCTTCAGGTGGTACGTCCACGTCTGGGCGCCGTCGCTCGGCGTGCCGAGGTCGGTGGCCAGGTCCGGCGCGGCCTTGGCGCCGTCCTGTCCGGGCTGCCGGTTGCGCGTGGTGAGCGTGCGGAACAGCAGCGAGGGTATGTTGCCGCCGCCGGAGGTGTAGATGCGCGCCGGGTCCAGCTTGCTGATGCTGCCCTGGTTCAGGACCTCCAGCGTGCCGCCCTGGCACGTCTTGGGGTCGAACGCGGCCGAGCCCGCGGCACCGGACGAGGAGTGGCCCGCCGACGACGAGCACGCGGCCGCACCTGCGGCGACCAGCGCCAGGGCAGCCGAAAGGACGGATGTTCTCCGCATGGGAAGACCTCTCGGACGAGGGGGGAGACGTGGGAAAGCGGTGCGTGCCGGCGAAGGCGCGCACTGACGAGAAAACGCTTTAGCACAGGCCCGCAAAGGAGCACGGGCAAAAGGCCGACTAACGGCTACCGGGCCGGCTAGCGGCTACAGAGGATGTCCGCGACGCAGTGGTTCGTCACCGCGAGCAGCGCGCGTTCCAGGAACGCCATGCGCGCCGTGATGATCGAGGACATGTCTAGAAGGTAGGTCGGGATTCCGGGGAGGGTCAAACCAGCTCGGTATATGGACGAGACCTTGATGCGATCGTTACCGGGGGGTGCCCGGGCCGAGATCATCGCGCCGGGGTGACCACAAGGCATGGCGCGGTTATTCCCATGACAAGTCAGGATCATGCGATGAAGTCCGGGCCGGAACCGGCATCGGCGCCCGACGGTATATAACGGTATATAACGATACGTAACGGCATACAGCAGTGCGCCCGGCTCGGGATCCGAGCCGGGCGCACTGTCCCCCCCTCATACCGCGATCGGCGCGTGAGCGTGGGGCTCTCTCCGTGCGCGATCGCGGAGCTGGTGCCCGGGACCGGCGGCGCGTGCGGCGACTCGAAGACTCGAAGCCGCCGAACCCGGTCGCCGGGCCCTCTCCTCCAGGGTTGTCCGGCTCGCTGATCTGGCACTGATATGCCGCTGAAATCCCAGGCGAACCCGATCGGGTCCGCATCCGTTTGGGTCGCAGAAGACAGATTCACTGCCACGGGGGGAGCGAGGCGGAACATGCAAGTCAGGATTCTGGGACCCATCGAGATCGCCGGTCCGGAGGGTTCGTGGGAGGTTTCGGGGCTGCGCCGCAAGGCGGTGCTGGCGGCTCTCGCGGTCGAGCCCGGCCGCGTCGTCAGTACTGAACGACTGGCCGCAGCCGTGTGGGACGGGCAGGCGCCGACCACGGTGCGGAACACGCTTCAGGCGCACATCTCTTACCTGCGGCGCGCTTTCGGCGATCCGGACGCCATCCGGGCGGTGTCGCCGGGATATCTGCTGCGGCTCGGCGTCGAGGCGACCGACGCCGAAGCGGCGGGACGTCTGCTTCAGGAGGCCGCGCAGGAAGAGGATCCAGCCCGCCGTACGGCCTGCGCGCAAGAGGCGGTCGCGCTGTGGCGTGGCCCGGCGCTGGCGGACGTCGCGGATCTGGCGGCGTTCCACGGCTGGGCTCAGCGGCTGGACGAGCTCCGGGTCAGGGCTCGGCGATTGCTCATCGACTGTCTGTTGACGATGGGCCGGGTGGACCAGGCGGTCCAGGACGCCCAGGAGCTCTGGTACGAGAACCGGCTGGACGAGGAGTCCGCGGGCCTGCTGATGCTGGCCCTCTACCAGGCCGGGCGGCAGGTCGACGCGCTGGCCGTGTACCGCGAGATCAGCTGCGGGCTGCGGGAGGAGCTCGGCCTGGATCCCGGGCCGGCGCTGCGGGAGTTGGAGGCGGCCATCCTGCGGCAGGACGCTGGCGTGCTGCGGCGGCAGCTTGTGCCCGAGGCGGTGCCGGAGCCAGTGCCGGTGTCGGAGCCGTCGCCGGACCGGGAGCCAGAGCGGGCGTCGCTGCTGGCCCCGGCTCAGCTGCCCGGCTCGGTGTACATCGTCGGCCGGGACCCGCAGATCGGCACCCTGGACGTGCTGGTCGAGCGGGTGATGGACGCCGACTCGTCGAGTCCGGCGGTGATCGCTGCGATCACCGGGACGGCCGGGATCGGCAAGACCGCGCTGGCCGTGCACTGGGCCCGCGGCGTCGCCGGCGCGTTCCCGGATGGCCAGCTGCACGTGGACCTGCACGGCTCCGGGCTCGGCGCGACCGCGGTCGACACCGGCCAGACGCTGCGGTCGTTCCTCGTCGCGCTGGGGGTGCCGGGGGAGCGGATCCCGTCCGATGCTGCGGCGTGCGCTGCTCTGTTCCGCAGCGTGCTGGCCGATCGGCGGGTGCTGATCGTGCTGGACAACGTCCGGGACGCCGAGCAGATCCGGCCGCTGCTGCCGGGCGCCCCCGGCTGCCTGGTGCTGGTCACGAGCAGGAATCCGCTGGCCTCGCTGGTGGCGTGCGAGGGGGCGACGGCGATCCCGCTGGACCTGCTGTCGCCGGAGGAGGCGCAAGCGTTGCTGGAACGACGCTTGGGGTCGGCGCGGCTGGCCGCCGAGCCGGGGCCGTTCCGCGGCGTCATCGAGAACTGCGAAGGTCTGCCGCTGGCGATCAGCCTCGCCGGCGCTTGGGCCGCCACGCATCCGTGGCTGTCGATCGCCGAGTACGCCGTCGATCTCGGGAAGGTCGCCACGACCTTCGAGGCTCTGGACGGCGGCGACCACCGGACCGATCTGCGCGCGGTGTTCTCGTGGTCGTACTGCGCGTTGTCCGACGAGGCGGCGCGCCTCTTGCGGTTCCAGAGCCTGCGGCCGGGGCCCGGCATCAGCGTCTCGGCCGCCGCCAGCCTGGCCGCGGTCTCGCGCGACCGGGCGGCGGAGCTCGTCGTCGAGCTGACCGGCACGGCGCTGCTGACGCAGTACGCACCGGGCCGGTACGGGGCGCACGACCTGCTGTGCCGGTTCGCGTATCAGGAGTCGATGGCGCACGATCCGCGGGAGGTGCGGTCCGAAGCCGTGTTGCGGCTGATGGAGTACTACCTGTACTCGGCCGTCGCCGCCGCGCGGTGGCTGGATCCGTGCGGGGGTGAGGCTTTGTTGCCGGCTCCGCGGCCGGGCGTCGAGCCCGAATGCTTCGCGTCGCGGGAGGCTGCGGCGGCCTGGCTGCGTGCCGAGCGGGCGGAGCTGGTGGCGACGGTCGAGCAGGCGGTCGAGGACGGGATCGACACCGGGGCGTGGTCGCTGGTGTCCGCGTGGATCCCGGGCCTGCGCGAGCTGCTCGATGTCGAGGCGGCGGCCTGACGGTGGGCCGCCGTCACGGCGGTCTACAGTATGGGAATGGCCGCCACGGAACAGTCACCAGGTGCCGACGAGTCCGAAGCCCCGTGGCTCTCCTCCGGCGAGCTGGACTCGTGGCTGTCGGTGGTGCGGCTGATGACGCGGCTGCCGTGGGCCATCGAGGGGCAGCTCCAGCGCGACTCGGACCTGAGCATGGTCGAGTACATGACGATGGCCATGCTCGGCGAGGCCCCGGACTGGACGATGCGCATGAGCACCCTGGCCGAAGAGGCCAGCGTCTCGTTGTCGCGGCTGTCGCACATGGTCAAGCGCCTGGAGGCTCGCGGCTACGTCCGCCGCGAGCCCGACCCCGCCGACGGCCGCTTCACGAACGCGATCCTGCTCCCCGCCGGACGGCAGAAGATGGAGGAGTCGGCACCGGCACACGTGGCCTTCGTGCGGCACGCGGTGATCGACAACCTGTCGCCCGAGCGCCTGCGCCGCCTCGGGCAGGACGCGGAGCGGATCCTGCAGCGGATCGACTCGCCGGCGCGGTAGGGCAGGGTTCGGCGGACGCGCCCGGCGGCTTGCGAGGGCTGCCGCGGCCCGGCACTCACGCCCCGGTCTTGATCTCCTTCATCGTGAGGTGCGAGGTCAGCCGCAGCACCCCGGGCAGCCCGCTGAGCTTCATGGTCAGGAACTCCTCATAGGCGGCGTGGTCGGCGACCGCGACGCGGATGAAGTAGTCCGGCCGCCCGAACAGGCGCCGGAGTTCGGTGACCTCCTCGTAGGAGCTCACGATGCGTTCGAACTCTTCGAAGGTCTTCCGGTCGGTCGCGCTGACCTCGACGTCGACCAGCACCTCCAGGGCCCGGCCCAGCGCCACGGGATCGATGACCGCGCGGTAGCCGCTGATCACCTCGGCGTCCTCCAGCCGCTTGACCCGGCGCAGGCACGGTGGGGGCGTCAGGCCGACGCGCTTGGCGAGCTCGACGTTGGTCAGGCGGCCGTCGGTGCGGAGGTGGAACAGAATTTCACGATCGATGGCATCGAGTACTAGTTCGTTGCTCACGTGAGCATCCTAGCGCCATAATCGGAAACCATATTAGGCGGGATTCTTTCTAGAATTTCGTCATGGGAACTGTTGCTCCAGCAGTGGCCGACGCCCCGGCACTGTCGATACCGGCGACCGCGCCGAGCCACCCCCGCTGCTCCGACATCGCCGCCGCGCTCCGCGACTCGGCGTCGGTCGGGCTCGGGCTGGTGCCGCTCGGCCTGGCGTTCGGCGTGGTCGTCACGCACGCGGGCCTGCCGTGGTGGTGCGCCGTCCTGTTCACCAGCCTGATCTACGCCGGCTCGCTGGAATTCCTCCTGGTCCCGCTGGCCGTGGCGGCGGTCCCGCTGGCGACCGTGGCGCTCACCGCGTTCCTGGTCAACGTCCGCCACGTCTTCTACTCCCTGTCCTTCCCCTTGCACCGCGTGAACGGCCGCCTGGCCAAGGCCTACAGCACCTTCGCCATGACCGACGAGGCCTACGCCCTGACCACCGCCGACAACGCCCGCGACTGGCCCGGCCGCCGGATCGTGTGGCTCCAGGTGCTCCTCCAGGTGTACTGGGTCCTCGGCGCCACGGTCGGCGCGCTGCTCAGCACCCTGATCCCCAGCAATCTCAACGGCCTGGACTTCGCGATGACCGCCCTATTCACGGTCCTGGCACTGGACGCCCTGCGCGACCGACGTGGCGACCTCCCGACACCGGTACTGGCGGTGCTCAGCGCCCTGATCGCCCGGTGGCTGTTCCCGGGGCAGTTCCTGCTGGCCGCGTTCGTGCTGTTCACCGCCGGGCTGACGGTCCGTCGGCTGGTCGCGGACGTCGCGGCGCGGGGGAGCGCAGATGCCTGACACCGGATACCTCTTCGCCGCGGCCGGAGTCGCCGCCGCAGTGACGTGGGCCCTGCGCGCACTGCCCTTCGCCGCGCTGAACGCGCTGCGTTCCAGCCCCATCGTGCGTGACCTGAGCGCGCGCATGCCGGCCGGCGTCATGGTGATCCTGCTGTGCTACTGCCTGCGCGACCTGCCGGTGACGCATCCCGCGCGGCTGCTGGCGCCGCTCGTCGCACTGGCTGTCACCGTGGCCGTGCACCTGTGGCGCCGCAGTGCGCTGCTGAGCATCGTCGGCGGGACCGTCGTCTACGTCGTGCTGGTCAACGCCGTTCACTTGCGCTGATCGGCGATCGGCCCCAACGCCCCGATCAGCTCGGCCGCGGCCTCGGTGATGTAGACGGGGAAATCGGCCCCGTCCGGCTCCTCGGTCCAGCGCGCGAACGCCGCCCGGAACACCGCCACGCCGACCTCGGCCAGCAGGCGCGCGCCGACCTCGGTCGCGCCACGGGCCCGCAGCGTCTCGGTCAGGGCGTCGGTGACGGCCGCGAACTTGCCGAGCTCGCGCTCCCGCAGCTCGGTGCTGCCGGCCACGACGCGCCGCCGCTCGGGGGAGCGCGGCACATGCTTGGCCAGGATCGCGGCGGTCCCGGCCAGCCCCGCGAGCAGCGCCTCGGCCGGACCGAGCGCCGGGTCGGCGTCGCGGACCGCCTGGGAGATGACCTGCGGCAGCCGCTCGGAGCCGGCGAACAGCACGTCGCGCTTGTCCGCGAAGTAGCGGGAGAACGTGCGGCGGGTCAGGCCGGCGTGGTCGGTGATGTCGGTGACGGTGACGTTCTCGTACCCGCGCTCCAGGAACAGCGCGAGCGCGGCCTCGCGGAGGCGGTCCTCGGCACTCGGCTCCCAGCGCGGCATGCCGCGATTCTAGCAGTGATGACACAGTGAGACATCGCGCGCTATGGTGATGTCTCAGCGAGACATCACTCGGCCGCCCGAGCGGCGGCCGCACGCACTGCATTCAGCGGTATTCAGCTGTATTCAACGGAGGACGGATCATGACACTGACCGGGCAGAAGGTCGTCGTCATCGGCGGCAGTTCGGGCATGGGACTGGCGACGGCACGGGCCGCGGCGCACGCCGGCGCGAGCGTGACCATCGCGTCGAGCGACAAGGCGCGCCTGGACGCGGCGCTCGCCACGCTGCCGGAGGGCGCCGACGCGGTGGTCGTCGACACCAGGGACGAGGACGCCATAGCGGCGCTGTTCGAGCACGTCGGCCACCTGGACCACCTCGTCTACACCGCCGGCGACTCAGTGGCCCCGCGTCCGCTGGTCGACCAGTCGCTCGACGAGGCGCGCCGCAAGCTCGACGTGCGCTTCTGGGGCACGGTCGCCGCGGTCAAGCACGCGGTGCCGCGCATGAGCCCGCAGGGCTCGATCTCGCTGACCACCGGCACCGTCGGCGTCCGCCCGGCCCCGGGCTTCGCGCTCGGGGCGGCCGGCGTCGGCGCCACCGAGGGCCTGGCCCGCGGCCTGGCCGTGGAGCTGGCGCCGATCCGCGTGAACGTGGTCCGGGCCGGCGCCGTCCGCACCCCGATGTGGGAGGCGATGCCCGAGGCGCAGCGCGAGCTGCTGTTCGCCTCGATGGCGAAGCGGACGCTGACCGGCGCGATCGGGGAGGCGGAGCAGATCGCTGCGACGCACCTGTACCTGATGGAGAACGGGTTCGTGACCGGGACGGTGATCACGGTCGACGGCGGCCTGGTGCTGACCGGCAGCTAGCGGTCGGGCGAGCCGGCGGGCATGTCAGCGGGCAGATGTGGCTCTGGGAGGCGCTACATCTGCTTGCGCATGGCCATCGACGTCACGTCGTAGCCGCTGCGGCGGTACAGCGCGGTCGCCGCGGCGTTGTCGCCGACGACGTTGTGTGGCTCGAACACGTTGATGTCGTAGAGCCACGCCGACTCCGCGGCTCCGGATGCCCGGCCCGGATCCGGGCCGACCCAGAAGTTCCCGACCGCCTCGTCGTCCACATTCTCGGCGGTCAGCAGGTGGTGGCCGACGGTTTTGTGTCCGTCGGGCAGGAACCTGGCAGTGCCGCGCGCGCGAGTTCTTCGGACATGACCCGGCTGAGTACGCGTATTGACTCCGCCTCGGTCATCGTTCGCAAGATCGCAAGATCACTCGCTGCCCGTCGTCTCTCTATTCTCCGGCACCGGCAACGGCACCGATACCGGTACTCCGCAGCGGCGCAGCCGTCGGCGCCAGCCCGGCGAGGTAGATGTCGATGACGCGCCGCGCGGCGCCGTCCCAGTCGGCCACGTGCGGCAGCCGCTCGGCCAGCATTGCGCCGAAGATCACCAGGTCGCGGGCGGTGACGTCGGCGCGGATGGTCCCGTCCTGGACGCCGGTCCGCAGCAGGGCGCTGAGTTGCCCGTGGACCGCGGCCCGGACGGCGAGGGTCTGCTCGTCCAGGGCCGTGGGGCCGCCGTGCAGGGGCAGGATGAGGTCCGCGCCGTGCCGGACGGTCTGGTCCAGGAAGGCGCGGACGGCCTCGATGCCCGGGCCGTCGGTCTCGGCGGCGCGGGTCGCGGTGTCCAGGACCAGCTCGAAGGAGCGCCGGGTCAGGGCGCTGAGCAGCGCCTCGCGCGAGGGGAAGTGCCGGTACAGCGTCCCGACGCCGACCCCGGCGTCGGCGGCGATGGTGGCCATCGGGGCCGCCGTGCCCTCGCGCAGGACCGCGGCCGCCGCGGCGGCGAGCACCTTGTCCCGGTTGTCCGCCGCGTCGCGGCGCGGGGCGCGTTGTCTGACTTTCTCCGCGGGCTCCATCACTTTCCCTGTGGTCTGCGCCTTGGCCATCTCCCGATGATGCCATCGACCGCGGGCTTTGGGATCACCTTGACGCCTACTTAAGCGGACGATATCGTCCGCTTACATGAGTATGGCGTACATCGCACAACCCGACCAGCAGCAGAAGCTCGAATGGCTCGACGGCGGCACCCTGGCGATGCTCCTGGACGGCCAGGCCACCGACGGCAACCTGATGATCGGCCGCTTCGACGTCGCCGAGGGGGAGGCCCCGCCGTACCACGTGCACACCCGCGAGGACGAGGTCTTCCTGCTGATCAAGGGCACCGCGCTGGTGTGGTGCGACGACCAGGAATACGAGCTGTCCGAGGGCGGCATCGTCTACCTGCCCCGGAACCACCCGCACGGCTACCGCGTCACCTCCGAGCACGCCGACCTGCTGATGATCAACACGCCGGCCGGCATCGAGGGCATGTTCCGCGCCGTCGGCCGGGACCTGAGCACGCCGCGCCCCGAGGGCTTCGAGATCAAGCCGGACCCGGCGGTCTCCGAGCAGTACGGCAGCACCATCGTCGGCCCGCCGCGCTGACGCTCAGCACCGCACCGCACCGCACAACTCAGCACCGCACAACCCAACACAGCACCGGCAGTCACCCCTGAGGTCAACCGATGGCCGCGCCTCCCCGGCCATCGGTTGACCTCAAGCGCTTGAAGTATGGTCAGCTGCCTTCATGACGGCTTTCACCATCCTGGAGGTGTCCCGGCAAAGCGGCCTGACCGAGCCGACCCTCCGCTACTACGAGGAAGTCGGCCTGGTCGGCCCGATCGACCGGGACGACAGCAGCGGCCACCGCCGCTACGGCGAGCGCGACGTGGACACCATCGAGGTCCTGTCCTGCCTGCGCGCGGTCGGCATGGGCATCGACGACATGCGCGCCTACCTGGCCAACCGCCGGATCGGCCGGTCCCGCGCGGCCGAGCAGCGCGATCTGTTGCTGCGCCACGCCGAGCGCATCGAGGCCGAGATCGCCGCGCAGCACGTGCGGCTGGGCTACCTCCGCGAGAAGGCCGAGTTGTGGGACGCCCGCGACCGGGGTGACGCCGTCGCCGAAGCCGCGTCCACCGAGCGACTGGTGGCCGTGAAGAAGAGTCTGGAGGCAGTGCGATGAGTGCGATGAATCGTGTTCTGGTGACCGGCGGGTCCGGCTATCTGGGGAGTCAGGTGGTCGCCGCGCTGTTGCGCGACGGCCGGGACGTGCGCGCCACGGTGCGCTCGCTGAGCCGCGAGGCCGGCCTGCGCGAAGCGGTCCGCCGAGGCGGCGCCGACGACGCCCGCCTGGAAGTGGTCGCCGCCGAGCTGCTGGCCGACGAGGGCTGGAAGGAGGCCGTGGCCGGGGTCGAGGAGGTCCACCACGTGGCCTCCCCGATCCCGGTGGCGCAGCCCGACGACCCGGAGGAGCTGATCGTCCCGGCCCGCGAGGGCACGCTGCGGATCCTGCGCGCGGCCCGGGACGCCGGCGTCCGGCGCGTGGTGCTGACCTCGTCGTTCGCGGCTGTCGGTTACACGCCGAAGCCGAGCGCCGAGTACACCGAGGCCGACTGGACCGACCCCGACACGCCGGGCCTCGCGCCGTATCCGCGGTCGAAGGCGATCGCCGAGCGCGCGGCCTGGGACCTGATGGCCGACGGCGACACCGAGCTGGTGACCGTCAACCCGACGGCGATCTTCGGCCCCACGCTCACCCCGGCCCTGGGCTCGTCGATGTCCTTCATCAAGGCCCTGCTGGACGGCACGATGAGCGTCGCCCCGCGCATGCGGTTCGGCGTGGTCGACGTGCGCGACATCGCCGACCTGCACCTGCGCGCCATGGCCGCGCCGCAGGCCGCCGGCAAGCGCTACCTGGCGGTGGCCGACGGCCGGACGCGCAGCTTCGTGGAACTGGCCGCGATCCTGCGCGACCGCCTCGGCGAGGCCGCGGTGCTCGCCCCGACCACCGAGGCCGACGGCCCGGAGAGGCCGCGGCCGGTGATCCACAACGAGCGGGCGCGCGAGGAGCTGGGCTGGCGTCCGCGGCCGGTCGAGACCACGATCGTGGAGTCCGCCGAGAGTCTGCGGGACCTCGGGCTGCTGGACCGGTGATGTGCCTCGACCGGTGATGTGCTGACCGTGCGGTGATGAGGTGAAGAGGGATGTGCGATGGCGCATCCCTCTTCATTTAGCTCTGTATCAGAGCTAAAATCGGAATCATGAACGGTGCCACCGAGCCATCGGAGCTCGAGAACGTCCTGGCCGGCCTCAACCGGCTGATCCGCCGCCGGCTGCGCGCCGGGCTCCGGACGCCGCGCCTGCGCGGCGCCGAGGTCGAGCTGCTGCGGCTGGTGCGCGGGCAGCCGGGGCTGCGGGTGTCCGAGGCCGCCAAGGAGCTCGGGCTGGCCGGGAACTCGGTGTCCACGCTGGTCAAGGGGTTGGTGGAGCTCGGCATGCTGGAGCGTTCCGGGGATCCCGGCGACGGCCGGGCCACCCTGCTGCACATCACTCCCGAGGCCGAGCACCGGCTTCAGGAGTGGCAGGACCGCCGGTCGGCGCTGGTCCGTGCGCACGTCGAACGGTTGTCGGACGCTCACCGGGAGGCACTCGACGCGGCGCTGCCGGCGTTGCGCGCGCTTTCCGCGTCGCTGCACGAGGAGGCCGAGAACGGGTCCGCCGAGAGCCACGAGCTCGCCGAAAGCGGCGAGGAAGGGATATGACCGCCCCCGCTCCGACGTCCCGGCGATCGCTGTTACCGGTCTGATCTACGCCCGCCGCGGCCGCGCCGACAGGCGGGTACGCGATCACCGACGCAGACTGGTCGGGATGCCGTTTCCGAAGGAGGACCCGTGGCGACCCTGACCGTGTGGAAGTTCGACGATCCCGACGGCGCCGAGCAGGTGCTGGCCGAACTGGCGGGCCTGCAGAAACAGGCGTTGCTCAAGGTGCTCGACGGGGCCGTGGTCAGCTGGCCGGCCGAGGCCAGGCGGCCGCGCACCTCCCAGCTGGCCGACATGACCGGCCGCGGGGCCCTCGGCGGCGCCTTCTGGGGCTTCCTGTTCGGGCTGCTGTTCTTCGTCCCGCTCCTGGGCCTGGCGGTCGGCGCCGCGGCCGGCGCGCTCGGCGGCTCGATGGCGAACGTCGGCATCGACAAGGACTTCATCGAGCAGGTGAAGGCGAAGGTCACGCCGGGGACCTCGGCGCTGTTCGTGCTGTCCACCGACGAGGTCGAGGACCGGGTGCTGCCCACGTTCGAGCGGGCCGGGGCCGAGCTGATCAAGACGAACCTGTCGGCCGAGCAGGAGGCGCAGCTGCGCGCGGCGTTCGCCGAGGAGGAGGCGCAGGCGAAGCC
>NZ_JAACYW010000249.1 GCF_015356825.1 Catenulispora rubra
CCCAGGAGGAACGCTCCGCCGCGACCCGCCGCCTGCTGCTCGACGCGACCGTCGAGTGCCTGGTGAAGCACGGCTACGCCGGCACCACGACCACGCGGGTCTCGGAGCTGGCCGGGGTCTCGCGCGGGGCGCAGGTGCATCACTTCGCGACCAAGGACGAGCTGGTCGTGGCCGCGGTGCGGCATCTGGCCGAGCAGCAGGCGATGGACGTGCTGGCGCGGCCGGATCTGCTGGCGGGCTCCAGCGACCCCGTGGGGGACGCGCTGGAGCTGTTGTGGAAGGCCCACCAGGGCTCGACGTTCGACGCCGCGATCGAGCTGTGGGTGGCCGCGCGGACCGATCCAGAACTCCGGGAAGCGACGACCGCGTTCGAGCGGGCGCTGACCGCGCGGTTCGCGGAGGTCTCGGTGGTCTTGTTCGGGCCGGCGGTGACCGCGCTGCCGGACTTCCAGCTGCGGCTGCTGACCGCGCTGGAGGCGATCAGGGGGCTGCGGATGGTCTCGTTCCTGCACCCCTATCCCTCGGCGCGGCTCGATGAGCGGTGGCAGAGGTCGAAGGCGCTGTTGCGGCCGTTGTTCGAACAGGCACCCTGAAGCCTCATCTGATACACCGTCAGAGACGATACCGCCGGCGCTCCAGGAGGGTGCATGACAGGGCCGCTGCAGGGACTGAAGGTCGTGGAGATCGCGGGCATCGGGCCCGGGCCGTTCGCCGCGATGCTGCTCGCCGACCTCGGCGCCGAGGTGATCCGGGTGGACCGGCCCGGCGGCGGCGGGCTGTCGCTCGGCGACAAGGACGTGCTCAACCGGGGCCGGCGCTCGGTCGCGGTGGACCTGAAGCACCCGGGCGGCGCGGAGGTGGTGCTGCGGCTGGCCGAGCAGGCGGACGTGCTGATCGAGGGCTACCGGCCGGGCGTGGCCGAGCGGCTGGGCATCGGACCGGACGCGTGCCTGGCGCGCAACCCGAAGCTGGTCTACGGCCGGATGACCGGCTGGGGCCAGGACGGGCCGCTGGCCCCGACCGCGGGCCACGACATCGGCTACATCGCGGTCACCGGCACGCTGCACGCCATCGGCCGCGCCGGCGGCCCGCCACAGGTGCCGCTGAACCTGGTCGGAGACTTCGGCGGCGGGTCGATGTACCTGGTCGTCGGCATCCTGGCGGCGCTGTGGGAGGCGGCGCGCTCGGGGCGCGGGCAGGTCGTGGACGCGGCGATCGTCGACGGCACCGCGCACCTGTCGGCGATTCTGCACGGCTTCGTCAGCCTGGGCCTGTGGCGCGACCGGCGCGGGACGAACCTGCTGGACACCGGGGCGCCGTACTACGACGTCTACGAGACGTCCGACGGGGAGTACATGGCGGTCGGCGCGATCGAGCCCCAGTTCTTCGCCGAGTTGGTGAAGCGGCTGGGCATCGCCGAGCGCGCGCCGGAGCAGAACGACCGCGAGCGCTGGCCGGAGCTGCGGGCGCTGATCGGCGAGGTGTTCCGGACGCGGACGCGCGCGGAGTGGACGGAGGCGTTCGACGGCAGCGACGCGTGCGTGGCGCCCGTGCTGTCGGCGAAGGAGGCCGCGGCGCACCCGCACCTGGCGGCGCGCGGGACGCTGGTGGAGCGCGACGGGCTGACGCAGCCGGCGCCCGCGCCCCGGTTCTCGCGGACGTCCGCGGAGCTGGGGCTGCCGCCGTGCGGGGCCGGGGCGCACACGCGGGAGGCGTTGGCGGCTTGGGGGTTCGCGGATGTGGAGGCGCTGGTGGCGGCGGGGGTCGTGGTGCAGGGGTGAAGGCGGTGCAGGGCTGAGGGCCCGGCGCGGCCGGCTCAGCCGAGGGCGACCTTCAAGACCTGCGACTCCGGGAACGCGACGGTTCCGTTTTCGTTCCTGGCGAGCACCCAGGCCCCGCTGAATGCCACAGAAGTGACCGGATAGTCGGTCTGGTTGACGAGCTCGATCCGGGTCGCCGCACGCCAAACGAGTTCCTTGGAAAGGGTAGCCATGTCCGTAGCGTCGGCGGGCAGGTACCGGGGCGCGACACGGCAGGTCCAGGTAGGGGACGCCGCTGCCGACTGGCGCTGTCGGCATTTAGTTAGGATGTTTCGCCCCATATATGTATGTATAGCGTGCACCGCTGACACAACTACCTCGGTGCCGAGTCATGCGCGCTACGCCAGCTGCGCCAGCGCGTCCTCCACGTCGACCTTCCCGCCGTACTCCCACACCGCGGCGCACATCACCCGCAGCGCGTCCATCTTGTCGCCGTGGCCGTGCAGCACCACCTGCTCGGAGACCACCGCGGCGGTCCAGCGGGCCGAGACGAAGTTCACGCCGTCGCGGGTCGGGGCGACGTGCGAGGTGAGCAGGCCGCGCAGGTCCTCGGCGATGTAGCTGGGGCGGCGGTCGGCGGGGGCGGCGAGCAGGTCGCGCGCCGTGGTCACGCCGGTGAAGACCAGCAGGCTGTCGGTGTCGCCGCGGACCGCGCCCTCGATGTCGGTGTCGAGGCGGTCGCCGACGATCAGCGGGCGGGTGGCGCCGGAGCGCAGGATCGACTCGCGGTGCAGGGGCAGCTCCGGCTTGCCCGCGACCTGCGGGATCTTGCCGGAGGCGGCCTGGACCGCGGCGACCAGCGTGCCGTTGCCGGGGGCGATGCCACGGGAGGTCGGGACCGTGGTGTCGGTGTTGGTGGCGATCCACGGCACGCCGCGGCGCACCGCGTAGGTCGCCTCGGCCAGGTCCTTCCAGCCCAGGTCCGGCGAGTAGCCCTGCACCACGATGTCGGGCAGGTCGTCGGCGGAGGCCACCGGCTTCATGTTCAGCTCGCGCACCGCGGCCAGCAGCCCGTCGCCGCCGATCACCAGGACCCGGCCGCCGTCGCCGACGCAGGCGTGCGCCATCCGCGCCGCGGCCTGCGCCGAGGTCACGACCTCGGACGGCGCCGCCGGGACGCCGAGCTCGTTCAGGTGCTCGGCGACGGTCTCCGGCGTGCGCGAGGCGTTGTTGGTGACGTAGGCGCGGCGCATGCCGAAGTTCTGCGCGTCCCGCAGCGCCTCGGCGGCGTGCGGCACCGCCTCGGCACCGCGGTACACCACGCCGTCGAGATCCAGCAGGGCCGTGTCGTACGCCTCGGCGAGCGGCTTCTGGGACGTCAGGAACGGCAGGGGCGCGGTCTTGCCGTCGCCCTCGATGGTCTCAGCGGTCACACCACCATCTGATCACATCCGCCGAACTCCGAGGGCGGCAAGTGGCAATTCACGGCGCGAAACGGCCTATGAGCGGCGCCTGGCGTCGCCAGGTGGCCCTTGCAGCCAACCAGGATGCGGCAGGCCACCTGTCTAGCCATGCTTGCTCCTAGACCGTTTCGCCCGTTTCAGGGTCAGCCGGCGGCTCCGTATGCCGCAAATCGCCACTTGCCACCCTCTCAGGTATCAGCGAGCCCCTTCTTTCCCGTCTGCTCCCGAAGAGTGGACCGGGCAGCACGCAGAGCGTTGGCATAATGACGGATTTCCGGACGCATCGCGGCGGCCGCGGAAAGGTGTTCGACGGCGACATCCATCTGGCCGAGTTTGGCAGCGGCCAGGCCCCAGCCGAATTGTGCGTAGTCGTCGTCCGGGCTCACATGCGCCAGTTGCGCGAAGCTTTCCACGGCCTGCTCGTAGAGTCCGCCGTCGAAATGGGCCCGGGCCAGCGCCTCCAGCACCGGCGCGGAGTCGGGGGTCTTCTGGGCGACCTTGGTGAGCAGTTGCGCGGCGGCTGCCGGGTCGCCGGCCTCCAGCAGCTGGACGCCCTGCCGGTACCAGTCGGCGGCCTCTCCGGTGGGCTCGCCTGCACCGTCTTCGGCGTCGTACTCGCCATATCGCTCAGACATCAGATCCTCCGTCGTACTCGGCTCCCGCTACCGGCTCCCCATCCGTCACACCTTGTTGCGTTCTTCCTTTCCACCCTCCCACCACGTCATGCCACTGCCTGTTTTCCTTAAGATGCCCTCATGGCAAACACCGATCCGCAGGCGTTGCGCGTACTCCCCTTTCGGGGACTCCGGTTCGCTCCGGATCGGGTCTCAGACCCGTCGGCAGTCACTTCGCCACCGTACGACATGATCGGACCGGACGAGGCCAGGCGATTGGCCGACACTGAGGAACACAACGTCGTGCGCCTGATCCTTGCCGCGCCGGAGGAACTGGACGCCGGGCCCGGCGCGCCGGCGCGGTATCACCGTGCGGCGACGTCGTTGCGGGAGTGGATCGACGACGGGGTGCTGCGGCAGGACGTCGAACCGGCGTTCTACGTGTACGAGCAGACCGGGCGCGGGGTCCGGCAGCGCGGGCTGATCGCGCTGGTCAAGCTGGACGACGCGGACGAGAGCACGGCCGCCGACACGATCGCCGGCGCCACCAAACCAGCCACCAAACCAGCCACCGACCCCGCCGCCGAGCCGTCCCCGGCGAGCCGCGCGATCCTCCCGCACGAAGCCGTGACCACCTCCGTCGTCACCGACCGGCTGGCCCAGATGCGCGCCACCGAGGCGCACATCGAGCCGATCCTGCTCACCTACGAGGGCGACCGCACCGTCTCGGACCTGCTGGACCGCGTCGCCGACCTGGCCGAGCCGCTGACCTCGACCACCACCGCGGACGGCACGCAGCACCGCCTCTGGGCGCTCACCGACCCGGCCGCCACCGGCCGCATCGCCGCCGACCTGCTCTGGCACCGGGCCCTGATCGCCGACGGCCACCACCGGCACGCCGCCTACCGCCGGCTGCGCGCCGAGCGCGGCGGCCCGGCCGACTACGGCCTGGCGCTGCTCGTCGACTCCACGCGCTACCCGCTGAGCCTGCACGCGATCCACCGAGTCCTGCCGAACGTCCCAGTGGAGACGGCGGTCGTGCAGGCCGGCAAGGTCTTCGCGGTCCGCCAGACCTCCGACCCGCACCACGCCCTGGACGAGATCCCGACCGGCGAGCACGCCTTCGTCCTGTCCGACGGCAGCACGCACTACCTGCTCACCGCCCCCGACCCCGCGGTCCTGGCCGACACCATCCCCACCGACCGCCCCGAGGCCTGGCGCGCCCTGGACGCGACGGTCCTGCACCACGTCCTGGTCGAGGGGGTATGGCAGCTCCCGGACACGCCCGAGGAAGTCCGCTTCGACCACGACCCGGTCCACGCCGTCGCCGAGGCCGCGCGCATCGGCGGCACCGCGGTACTGCTGCGGCCCACGACCGAGGACGTGGTCCGGCAGCTGGCCGGCGCCGGGGTGCTGATGCCGCGGAAGTCGACGGCGTTCGGCCCGAAGCCGGCAACGGGGCTGGTGATGCGGCTGCTGGCTGAGGACGGGGTCGGCGGGTAGGGAAGGGTTCTGGGGTGCTTGGTGGGGGTCGATCCGCGGCCCGTCATCCTGCCCCCAAGTACGCCGCAATCCACTCCCGCGACCAAGCCCCGTCCGCGATCACCACTCGGTACCGCAGCTCCAGCCACTCCGCCCGCGCCGCCGAGTACGTATCCGTGGAGGACTCCGCGGTCGGCCGGGCGACGACAGTAAACGGCATCGTCGACCTCGTCCAGTCCTGCGCGCGGGATCAGAAGATGTTCTCCGAAGCCGGTGCCCCGTGGGCACCTGTCGATCACTGAACGGACACCTCGCGGTCGGCGGCCTCGACTAGCGTCCCCAGCCATGGGAATAGCCGACAAACTGTTCGGGTCCGCCCGCGACCGGTTCGGAAAAGAGGTCGCGGCGCGGGTGCGGGCGGTGGACGCCGTGGCGAGCGCCGAGTACGACCGGGAGAGGTTCCAGGTCGTCTACCACGGGGCTCAGGGCGCTGAGCCGGCCGTCATCAATCTGGAGACGGTCTTCCGCGAGAGCCGCGGCCGGTCGGCCGCGGCCCGCAGAGAGGCGATCGGCCGGCTGGCCGACATCGCCGCGCTGCCGCCGACCCCGCAGGACTGGGCCGACGTGCAGGCCGCCCTGCGGCCCGTACTGCGGCCGGTGCCGGCGGACCCGAAGTTCGACATCGTCAGCCGGCCGGCCGCGCGCTACCTGGCGGAGATGCTGGTCCTCGACACCCCTTCGGCGATGCGGTACGCGGGCCGGGCCGACCTGAAGCGCTGGGGCGTGAGCGCCGACGAGGCGTTCGCCGCCGCGCACCGGAACATGGCGCGCACTGTCACCCATTCGCTGGACGAGGCACGCCGGCGCGCCGCCATCGCGACCGCCGGCGGCACAGCCGCCGCCGAGCCGATCCGCCTCACCGACAACGGCGACGCCTACCTGACCTCCCTGCCCCTGGTCCAGGGCTGGCTGGCGACGATCCAGCGCATCGCCGGCGCCCGGCCGCTGGCCTTCCCGGTCAGCAACAACACCCTGCTGCTGGCCTACGAGACGCCCGACGCCGCCGCCCTGACCAAGGCCTTCGAGGTCGCCGAGCGCGAGTGGCGCGAGGCCTCCCGCCCGATCAGCCCGGCGCCGATGACGGTGGACGACGACGGCGAGGTGGTGCTCTACGAGCCGCCGAAGAGCCACCCGGCCCACGCCGCGGTCCGGCACGCGCAGATCCTGCTCGCGATGGACGCCTACGGCCCGCAGACCGAGTACCTGCGCGGCGTCGCGGGCTCCCGCGACCCGTTCCCGGCCGCGCTGAAGGGCTTCCGCAGCCCGGAGGGCGCGGAGGTCACCGGCGCCTCCTGGGCCGACGACGACACCTCGCTGCTCCCGGAGGCCGACCTCGTCATGTTCCCGGGGCGGAACGAGGAGATGCTGATGGTGCCGTGGTCCGTGGTCGTGCAGGAGGCCGGGCTGACCCCGGCCGAGGGGTACCACCCGGCGCGTTACGTCGTCGGCGGCTGGCCGGACGACGACGTCATGGAGCGCATGGCGAAGCTCGCCGCGGAAGCGAAGAGGGAAGCTTCAGGGAGCTGACACCCGGATGCGGCGGGTTCCCGCGTGTTCCCCAGTACTCCCGAGTGCTCCAGCACTCCCGGGTACCAGCGAGCACTACCCCCGCCGCACCGGCGCCGTCGACTCCCGCACCACCAACTGGCTGGGCAGCACCGCGGCCACCGGCGGCACCTTCGTCCCGCGCAGCATGCCGATCAGCGTCCGGGCGGCCCGCTGCCCGAGCTCGGAGCTGAAGATCCGCACCGTGGTCAGCGACGGCGTCAGCAGCGAGGCGGTCGGCGTGTCGTCGAACCCGACGACGGACACCTCGTGCGGCACGTCGATCCCGCGTTCCCGCAGGAGCCGCATCGCGCCGATGGCCATGGCGTCGTTGAACGCCAGGACGGCGGTCGGCGGGTCGGCGCGGTCGAACAGCCGCGCGGCGGCGTCGTGGCCGGACTCCAGCGAGAACTCGCCGGTGGCGACCAGGTCCTCGTCCAGCGACAGGCCGGCGTCGGCGCAGGCGCGCCGGCAGCCGCGCAGCCGGGCCTGCTGCGCGAGGTTCGTCGGCGCGTTGCCGGCGATCAACGCGATGCGCCGGTGGCCGAGGGCCAGCAGGTGCTGCATCGCGCCGTAAGCGCCGCTCTCGTCGTCGGGCTGGACCGACGGCACGGCGACCGCCACGTGCCCGATCGCCACCACCGGGTAGCCGGCCTCGACCAGCAGCTCGATGCCCTCGTCACCCATCCCGGCCTCGACGATGACGCCGTCCACGGCCCGCTGGCGCACCATGCGGCGGTGCGCCGACAGCGCCGGGTCCTCGTCGTTGGGGCTGGAGACCAGCAGACTGTAGTCGTTCTCTGCGACCACCCGGTCCACACCGCCGATGGTCTGCAGGAAATGCGCGTTCGCGAAGGTCACGTCGACCGGGAACGGCAGCACCAGGCCGATGGTGTCGGTGCGGGCGCGGGCCAGCGAGCGCGCGGCGACGCTGGGCCGGTAGTTGAGGTCCCGCATGGCGGCCAGCACCCGGTCGCGGGTCTCCGGAGCGACACCGGCAGCCTCGTTGATGACGCGCGAGACGGTCTGGTAGGAAACGCCGGCCCGGTCGGCCACGTGCCGCATGGTGGTCTGTCCCGTGGATTTCATGTCACCGGTCACGCTAGCGCACGTGACCGTTCACACCCGGCGTGGCGGCGCTCTGGCGGCTGCCAACCACCAGTTACCGGGCCTCAGTCCCCGACGACGGTCCCGCCCCACTCCTCGGGATCCACATCACGCACGCTCTCGCAGAACTCCCAGCGGTGCCCGGCCAGGTCGTCGACGGTGAACTGGAGCTCGCCGAACGGCTGCTCGGCCAGTTCGGCGACGATCGTCGCGCCGTGGGACGTGACCCGCTCGTACTGAGCGCGCACGTCCTCGACACGCACCTTCAGCAGGTGGGTCTCGACGCCGGGAGTCGGCGCCGTGCGCTGCCCCCGGACGTCAGCGATGATCACGGCGCCGTCCTCGCCGATCCGCATCTGCGAGCGGTGGTCCTCGCCGATCCGGATGCGCTCGACGAACCCGAACACCTCGGTCAGCCACGCCACGGCGGCTCGCACGTCCGGATAGACCAGCACCGGGATCACGGTCGCGGACGGGATCGAGCGATTCGGCTTCACGGCCTCAAGCTACGCCATGACCGGCGCGAGCGGCCCCTGTAGAGGTCGCCCGCGCCGGCCACGCCTTTCAATAGGCTCAGCGTGAATCAGCTCAGCCGAGCGTGAACGCCGCCGACAGGTCCACGTCGTACGGCGTGGTGTCCGCCTCCTTGTCGATCTGCAGCACGTAGCCGCCGGGCTCCACGGTCGGCGGCCCCGAGGCGTTGATGTCGCCCTGGCTGCGGGCCAGCGCGGTGGCCGGGAAGGTGATCTTCACGGTCTGCGACGCCCCGGCGGCCAGCGTGACGCGGGTGAACCCGACCAGCCGCTGCGGCGGCTCGGCGGACGCGCTGACCGGCTGCGCCACGTACAGCGGCACGATGTCGGTGCCGGCCCGGGTGCCGGTGTTGGCGACGGTCAGCGTCGCGGTGAGCTTGCCGTGCGATGACGCGTACGGCGTCACCGCCAGCGCCGAGTGGCTGAAGGTCGTATAGGAGAGCCCGTATCCGAAGGGGTAGAGCGGGTTGTAGGAGTGGCCCGGGCCGGAGCCGGTGCCCGGGAGCTGGTCGAAGAACTTGGGCTCGTCGCCCAGCGGGGACGGCGCGCCGCCGTTGAAGTCCCCGCCGACCGCCGGGGCGTCGGACGGCCAGCTGATCGACAGGTGCCCGCTCGGGTCGACCTTGCCGAACAGCACGTCCGCCACGGCCTGCCCGGCCTCGGTGCTGCCCTGGTAGGCCATCAGCACGGCGTTCGCCTTCTCGGCGGAGCCCAGCCCCACCGGACGGCCCGCCTCGACCACGACCACCACCGGCTTGCCGGTCGCCTCCAGCGCCGAGATCAGCGCCTGCTGGTCCGGCGGCAGGGCCGGGGCCGGGTTGTCGCCGAGGCCTTCGGCGTAGGCCTTCTCGCCGACCACCGCGACGTACGCGTCGGTGTTCGGCGCGGCGGCCACCGCGGCGGCCTGGTCGGGGATCGACTTGGCCTGCGTGTCGGCGCCCATGATGCCGGTCAGCGCCGTGCTGCCCGGCGGGATCTGGTCCGGCGCGCCCATGCAGCACACGTGCCCGGCGCCGGCCACGCCCTGCCAGCTCACGCTCCAGCCGCCGAGCTGGTTGGTCATCGAGTCGGCGCTGGGGCCGGTGACGACCACCCGGCTGCCGGCGGCCAGCGGCAGCACGTTGTTCTGGTTGCGCAGCAGCGTGACCGACTCCTGCGCGGCCTTCAACGTCTGGTCCCGGCCGGAGGTGACCACGGCGTCGGCGGCCGAGGCGTTCAGGCACGGCTTGCCCGGATCGGCCACGCAGGGCTGGTCGAACAGGCCGAGCTGGAACTTCATGGTGAGGATCCGGCGCACGGCCTCGTTGATCGTCGACATCTTGATCTTGCCGTCGCCGACGTCGGCGATGATCGCGGCCTGCCACTTGTCCGGGCCGTTGACCTCCATGCTCATGTCCAGGCCCGCGTTGACTGCCTCGGCGACCGCGTCCGGCAGGCTGGCGGCGATGTGGTAGGTCGTCTGCAGCGCCTGCACATCCTGGTAGTCGCTGATGATGACGCCCTTGAAGCCCATCTGGCCGCGCAGGATGTCGGTCAGCAGGTAGTGCGAGGACGTGGCCGGCACACCGTTGATGGACCCTGAGTCGACCATCACGGAGTCGGCGCCGGCGTTGATCGCCCCGGCGTAGGACGGCAGGATCGTGCTCTGCAGGTAACTCATCGGCAGCAATGCCTCGTTGCGGTCATGGCCGTTGACCGACTGTGAGTACCCTGCGAAATGCTTGACGGTCGCGCTGGCGGTGAGGCCGCCCGCCGGTCCCGGGGTCTGCAGGCCGGTAACGTTTGCGGCGCCCATCGCGGCGGACAGCGCGGGCTCCTCGGCCCACGTTTCATAAGTACGGCCCCAGCGGTTGTCCCGCGCCAGGTCCTGCACCGGAGCGAAGGCCCAGGTCCAGCCGGTGGAGCGGAGCCCCGCGGCGGTCATCGCGCCGCCGGCCTGCGCGGCCGAGGGGTCCCAGGTCGCGCCCATGCCGATGGACTGCGGGAACAGCGGCGCCTGCCAGGGGTGGCCGAAGCCGTGGACCGCGTCCACGCCGAAGCTGAGCGGGATGTGCAGCCGCGAGTGGGCGATCGCGTACTGCTGGATGGTGTTGTAGTCGTTGGCCCAGTCCTGCGCGGTGTTCCCGCTGGTCCCGCTGCCGGTGGTGTCGGCGGGGTTGTCGGACCCGCCGGCCAGGACCGACCCGACGTTCTGGTCGACGATCGCCGACTGCATGCACGCGGCCGTCGGCAGGTTGAACCCGGCCGCCCCGCAGGCCCCGCCGGAAGCGGCGGTGGCGTTGCCGACGAGTTGCTGGTCCATCTGCCCGGCCTTCTCCGGCAGCGTCATGCGCCGGAGAAGATCGTTGACCCGCGCCGAGACGGACGCGGTCTTGTCCAGGTACTTTTGCTGTGCGGAGTCGGCCGAGGCGCCGGTGGCGGCGTCGACCGTGGCCAGAGTGAGGGCGGCGGCCAGCGCGATCTGCGCCACACGTCGCGTCGAGCTCGCGCGTTCACGGCTCCTGAGCGGCCGTGACCAGGGTGTTCGAGCACGCATCAAGGACACTCCCAGCTGTTTCGAGCTTTGATGAGTGGGGTTTTGGTGCGGCCGCAAACAATCTTGCTGATGGGGAGTCAGTCAACTGCGGGAACGGAAGGTCGTCAAGGCTCGGCGACACAACCGAAACACCGGCCGCCGCGGCCGCTCCCTCGAACGAATCGGAGAGCGGCCACGGCGGCCGGGTGCGCGGACGGGCGGATCAGCGCTTGGATCTGGCGCTGGCCATCGTCATGCCCTGAGTGGCCAGGCCGAGCAGCACCGCCACGGCTCCGATGACCACGTTGTTCCAGATGACGGCCTTCGGGGCGCTGTGGCCGGCGGTCACGACCCACGGAGAGATGATCATCCAGATGCCGACCGGCACGCCGATCCAGCCGAGCCGGTACAGCCGCTCGGGCTGGAGGGCCAGGCCGAAGCCGAACGCGGCCATCGTCAGGCCGATCACCAGGTTGTTCACGCGCACGTCGGGGTTGGCGGCCTGGAAGTGGACCGCCCACGGCGACACAGCCATGTACAGCCCGAGCAGCACGATCAGGCCGTCCAGCGTCGAACCGCTGGGCCCCTCGATGACCTTGGCGAACCGCTCACCCATTTCCCTGGCATCCGGGTGCGTGGTGATGTCCGAAGCATGCCGTGGTGCGGTTTCGGACATGGCTCTCACTTCCCTTCCCGATCTCGGAGTCGAGCCTTTCGTCACCAAGTATCCACTTTTGTCCCTGCTTATTGAAGGGGGTGCGGGAGATCAGCCGATATCGCGCTTGCCGGCGGCCGGATTGCCCGGGTCGACACCGAAGCTGATGATCCGCTTGGGGTGCAGCCGGATGATCGGGCCGGGGGCGTTCGCCTGGGAGCCGACCGGGTTCTCGATCACCTCGGCCCGGCCCCGGATCTCCAGGCAGCGCACGACCCAGGGCTGCACGGAGGCGATGTCGTCGACGACGAAGGCCGCGGCGCCGTTCGCCGCGATGTTGCGGTACTTGCGGCTCTCGGCCAGGTTGTGGCCGCCGACATCGATGGTGCCGAGTTCGGTGTTCACGCCGAATCCGACCGGGCTGACCTGGAGCGTTCCGTCGGGGTGCTGGGTGGCAAGGCGGCCCAGGCGCTGCTGGGCGAGGTAGGCCAGTTCGGCTTCGGTGAAGATCATGATGCGGCTCCGGAGGGCTCGGGACAGAGGGCGGCCATTTGTCATTCATTCAATTGAATAATAGCCTGGCGGCATGGCCACCGCAGCAGAACCGCCATCACCGCGCCGGGCCGCGCCGCCGCGATCCGCGCGCGGCACGTCGGCCCAGACCCGCGAGAAGATCCTGGACGCCGCCGTCGCGGAGTTCGGGGCGAAGGGCTTCGCCGGCGCCCGGACCGCCGAGATCGCGACCCGGGCCGGGGTGAACCAGCAGCTCATCGCCTATCACTTCGGCGGCAAACAGGGGCTGCTCGACGAGCTCCGGGCCCGCTGGGCGGCTACGCAGAGTGCCGCCGGACCGGCCGCGACGCTCGCCGAGTCCGTGCGCCGCTACCTCGACCTGACCCTCGACCAGCCGGACTGGTCGCGGCTGGTGGTCTGGCGCGCGCTCGGCGACACCTCGGACAGCCCAGACAGCCCGGACAGCTCGCACAGCCCGGACAGCCCGCCGGACGAGCAGTCCGAGCGCCTGCGCGCGGCCGTCGAGCGCATCCGGGAGCGCCAGGCCGAGGGCGAGGTCGCCGCCGACCTCGACCCGGCGTTCGCGCTGCTGCTCTGCTACGCGCTGACGTTCGCGCCGATCGCGCTCCCCCACTTCGTGCGCGACATCACCGGTCTCGATCCACTGTCGGCGGAGTACCGCGAGCGGTGTGCCGCCGAGATCGTCAAACTCCTGACTCCCCGCGAAAGGCCGAACCCATGAGTTCCGCGATCGTTTTCACCGAGTACGGCGGCCCCGAGGTCCTACACCTCGTCGAGGCCGAGCCGCCGACGCCCGCCGAGGGCCAGGTCCGGATCCGGGTGCGCGCCGCCGGACTCCAGCCGGCCGATTCCCTTTTGCGCAGCGGCAGATTCCGCGCCTTCATGCCAGCTCGCTTTCCGCAACGGCTCGGCAACGAGTTGGCCGGTGTCGTCGACGCGGTGGGTCCGGGCGTCGCGGAGTTCCAGATCGGCCAAGAGGTTCTGGGTCCGGCCGCAGCGCCCGGCGCACATGCCGATCACGCACTGGCCGACGCCGCTCAACTCGTGACCAAGCCCGCGGGCCTGGCGTGGAGCGAGGCCGGCGCGCTGTCCGCGTCGGGGCAGACGGCGGCGACGTGTCTGCACGACCTCGGCGTAGCGGAGGGTGACACGGTTCTGATTCACGGCGCCGCCGGAGGCGTCGGGAGCATGGCGGTGCAAATCGCCGTCGCCCGCGGGGCGCATGTCGTCGGCACGGCGTCGGAGCGCAATCACCAGTTCCTGCGCGACCTCGGTGCCGTTCCGGTGCTCTACGGAGCCGGCCTCGCCGAGCGCGTGCGCGAGGTCGCGGGCGGGTCTGTGGACGCGGCCTTCGACACCGCCGGAACCGACGACGCCTTGGCCGCTTCAGTGGAACTCGTCGCCGACCGGTCCCGGATCGGCACGGTCGCCGCCGGGGCGGACGTCGAGCGGTACGGGATCCGGCGGATGAGTACGCGCCGGTCGGCCGGGCAGCTGCGGGAGCTCGTCGAGCTGGCGGAGGCCGGAAAACTGCGGGTGTTCGTGCAGCGCACATTCGGTCTCGCGCAGGCGCACGAAGCGTATAAGGAACTGGACGGTGGTCACGTGCGTGGGAAACTGGTGTTCCTCATGTCCTGAGCACACTGGGACCCCAGCCGGGAACGTCACAGTGAGGGCTACGAATAGGCGGGTAAGCCTCTGCTATGTCCTCCGTCCGGATCACGCCCGTCGCCGACCCGACCACGACGACCCCGTCGTGGCGTAAATGGGCCGTGCGAGCCGCGATTCCGGTGGCGGGGGTGTTCCTGTTGCTGGCTTCCATGTGGCTGGCGGTGCGGATCACGCCGCTGCAGGCGGTGACCGCGGCCGGGCAGACGGTCGAGGTCGGTGCGGCCTCGCCGGACTTCGGGCCGTCCGGTCCGGCCGAGCTGGACCTGTTCGGGCAGACGATCTCCACGCAGCCGGACTTCCCGGGACCGGTGCGGCCGCGGCTGCGGCTCACGCACATCACCGCGAACGCCGAACTGCAACAGCTGCTGGGCTCCGGCGACCACAACAGCGCCGGTCTCCTGGGACGTCAGCTGTCCGAGGGCTGGCTGCGGTACGGACTTTGGGAGGGCGCGGTGTCGGCGGGCATCGTCGTCGTGGTCCTCTCGGCGGTGACCGGCCTGCGCCGCTACTCGGTGCGCCGGACGGCGGTGGTGCTGCTCGCCGGGGCCGCGGCGATGAGCGCCGTCAACGTCGTGGGGTTCGGGCTGCTCGCCTCCGGCACCCCGGCGGCGTTGCGGCAGGTGCATTCGCTGTCCGACCTGGTCGGCAGCGGCGGGACCGGCTTTCCGGTGGCGCCGGCCGACGGGCCGCCGCTGGGCGCGGTCCAGGCCGTGGTGATCGGCGACTCCACGGCGGCGGGCATCGGCAACCGGCCGCTGGCGCAGCCGAGCGCGCTCGACAAGGCCTGCGGCCGCAGCGCGGACGCGTTCGCCGAGCAGCTGGCCGCGGTCAACGACTGGAACGTGCTGAACCTGGCCTGCTCCGGCGCGACCGTGCGCACCGGGCTGCTCGGGCCGCAGCCGGCCGGGCCGCTCAGCGCGCCGCCGCAGATCGCGCAGCTCCAACGCGCTCCGAAGGCCCACGTGATCATCGTCAGCATCGGCGCCGACGACCTGCACTGGGCCGATCTGACCCGGTTCTGCGCGGCCAGCCCGAGCTGCGACGACCGGGCCACGGACGCCTACTTCCAGCAGCAGACGGTCGCGTTCGTGATGGACTACCGCGACCTGCTGACCCAGCTCGCGGCGCTGCCCGGCAACCCGACGGTGATCGTGAACCAGTACTACGACCCGTTCGGGCCGGACACGTCGTGCCTGGCCGCCGAGGGTGTCGACGCCGACAAGGCCAAGACCCTGCAGAACCGCCTGGACCAGCTGAACACGGCACTGCGGCAGGGTGCGGACGCGGCGGGGTTCACCTCGGTGCAGCCGTCGTTCGCCGGGCACGCGCTGTGCAGTGCGGAGCCCTTCGTGCAGGGGCCGAAGGACAAGGCGCCGTTGCATCCCACGGCGGCCGGGGAGTTGGCGATCGCGCTGGCCGATCAGCAGGCGCTGACGGTGGCCCGGAGTCAGGCGACGCCCACTTCTTCTTCGCCGTAGCCCGCTTCGCAGTAGCCCGCTTCTTCCCGGCAGCGCACCTCTTCTTCGTGATAAGGGGGCCTTTGTCTCCCTTCCAGTTCTTGCGCTGCCAATTGGTGAACCATCCGTTCTCTGCCCCGCCGGCGTTGACCGGTGCACTGTTGCCGACAGAGCGCACAACTGAGCCACTGTTCACCGGATCTTGACAAGAAGGGGACATTGATGAGGTTCACCCCCAAGGCTGCGGCGGTCGCCGCGGTCGTCACCAGCGCCATGGCGATCGTCGCCGTGGCGCCGATGGCCGCCAACGCCGCGCCGCACGCGGCCGTGGCGTCGTCGGCGGCCGCGGCGGCGGTCACGCCGAACTCCTCGATCAACGGCAGCATCTCGGCCTCGGAGATCCTTTCCCGCGCCGCGTCGTGGAACGGGACCCCGTACAGCAGCGGCGTGTACAAGGCCGGCCCCGGCGGGGACGTGTCCTACCGCACCGACTGCTCCGGCTACGTGTCGATGGCCTTCCACCTGTCCGGCAGCCCGTCCACGATCGACCTGCCGTCGTACGTGCACTCGATCAGCAAGGCCGACCTGCAGCCCGGCGACATCCTCGGCGTGCTCGGCCCGGGCACCGGCGGCAACGCCGGGCACGTGCTGATCTTCGACGGGTGGGCGGACAGCGGCCACACGCAGTACAACGCCTGGGAGGACTCCGGCGACCAGGGCGTCCACCACGGTGTGATCCCCTACCCGTACTGGCCGAACACCAGCGGCCCCTCGCCGTCGCTGTACCAGCCGTACCGGTACAACAAGGAGACCGGCTCCCCCGGCGGCGGTGGCGGCATCCCGCCGTGGCCGAACGTCGTGGAGGGCAACACCGGCACCAACGTCGAGGCCGCGCAGTACCTGCTGGACGACCACGGGGCGTCCATCGCGACTGACGGCCAGTTCGGCACGAACACCTACAACGCGACCCGGTCGTACCAGTCCTCGCACGGGCTGGGCGTCGACGGCCAGATCGGCCCGCAGACCTGGAGCTCGCTGATCGTCCAGGTCCAGTCCGGCTCGTCCGGCGACGCGGTCAAGGCCGCGCAGCTGGAGCTGAACAAGTACGGCTACGGCCTGTCGGTCGACGGCTCCTTCGGCCCGGCCACCGACAGCGCGGCCCGCTCGTTCCAGTCGCAGCACGGGCTGGGCGTCGACGGGCAGATCGGCCCGCAGACGTGGGAGACGCTCGTCGGGGACTGATCGGACGTTGCTGATCGGCACCATCTGATCAGCACGATTGGCCATCCACCAGCCTCGGCTCGGAGATTCCGAGCCGGGGCCTCGGCGCACTCCCGCCGGGCCGCGCCGGGCGAAAGTTGGTAAGTTCTCTTGGCGTAAACCCGATGAGACCTATTCCGACCTGGTGGTTCGATGACATATCTGGGCTCTGACACGTACGTCGTCGACACCCTCATGTCCGGCCACACCGGCATCACCGCCGGCTACGCCATCCTCGGCGACCACCCGGCACTGATCGAGACCGGCACGGCGAAGTCGGCGCCGGTGGTCCGCGACGAGCTCGCGGCCCTCGGCGTCGGACCGGAGGACCTGCGGACGATCGTGGTCACGCACATCCACCTGGACCACGCCGGCGGCGTCGGGGACCTGGCGGCGATGTTCCCCAACGCGGAGGTCGTGGTCCACGCCTCCGGCGCGCGCCACCTGGTGGACCCCGAGCGGCTGATGTCCAGCGCCCGCCGCGTGTTCGGCTCCCTGATGGACGACGTGTTCGGGCCCCTGCTGCCCACCGAGGCCCACCGGGTACGGGCCGTCGAGGACATCGGCTTCATCGACCTCGGCGGCGGCCGCCGCCTGGAGACCCACCACACCCCCGGGCACGCACGGCACCACGTCGGCCTGATCGACAACGTCACCGGCGACCTGTACGTCGGAGACGCCGCAGGCCTCTACATCCCTTCCGAGGAC